>NZ_AP024678.1:1873419-2185656 GCF_025999095.1 Thermosynechococcus sp.
CCCATTACCAAGGATAAGGAGGAGCCTCGGCGAGGGGGAGGGGCAATCGCCAGCGCCATTGCCCTCATGGCTTTCATGGGGGTAGGAGCAGCGTGGTTCCTGAATCGTTCCGCGGAATCACCCACGGGAACGGCGGCAACGGTAATGCCAACCGAGAATCTGCTGGGACATCTGCCCTATGAAGAGGCTCCCCTCGCCGAACTGGAACCGGTGAGCGCCGATGGCCAAATCAAGTTACGGCGCGCCGCAGCAGAGCGGTTTCGGGCAATGGTGGCCGCCGCGCAGCAGGAGGGGGTGGTGTTGATACCGCTTTCTGGATTCCGTTCCAAACAGGATCAGGACTATCTTTTCTTTGAGGTGAAGGAGCAGCGGGCACAACGGGCCAGTGAGCGGGCATTGGTGAGTGCGCCCCCGGGCTATAGCGAGCACCATACGGGCTATGCCATTGATATTGGTGATGGCGCCCGGCCACAGACCCATCTTAAGGAAGCCTTTGAGGACACCCCTGCCTTTCGCTGGTTGGGAAAGAATGCGGCTCGTTTTAGTTTTGAACTGTCCTTTCCCCGTAATAATCCTCAGGGAGTGAGTTATGAGCCTTGGCACTGGCGATTTGTTGGCGATCGCCACAGTTTGCAAACCTTCTACAGAGCCCGACAACTGACATTGAGGAATAATCCATGAGGGGATTTACCCATCGGGCGGTTTTGGTGACCGGCGGCACCGGCGGGCTGGGCCAAGGGGTAGTGCCAGTTCTGCTGAGCCACGGCTACACCCTGACGATTCCCTACATTGATGGGGCTGCCCGTGCTGCTCTCGAAAAGCAATTGGCGGCGGCGGAATTGGCCAACGTGCGCTTTGTGGCGGCGGACTTGAACAATGAAAGTGAAGTGGCAGCTCTGGTGGAGCGCATGCCGCAATTGGATGCCGTGGTTCACCTCGTGGGTGGCTTTAGTATGGGGGCAACAGCACAATTTGCCCTCAGTGATTGGCAGCAGAGTTTTCGCCTCAATGTGGAGACGACCTTCCTGGTCTGTAAGCACGCCCTGAAACGCATGCAGGCACAGCGGTATGGACGCATTGTCACCATTGGCTCACGGGGTGCAGTTGAACCGGCGGCTGAACTGGCTGCCTATTGTGCCGCCAAAGCTGCAGTCGTGGCCTTGACGCGGGCAATCGCTGCTGAAACCAAAGGCCAAAATATCACTGCCAATGTGATCCTGCCCAGCATTATTGATACCCCCGCCAATCGAGCGGCGATGGGGGAAGCCCAAGCCGCAAATTGGGTGAGCCCTGCGGCGATCGCTGAACTGATTGCCTACCTCATTTCCGAAGGAGCGGCGGCCGTGAGTGGCGCCGTGATTCCCATCTATGGCAATGCCTAGGGCAAGTTGCCATGCTCTTTATCATTTTGCTAGCTCTTCTTTGTACGATCACCAATCTCTTTACCAAGGTGCTGATTTTAACTCCCCTAGAACTGTTGCGCGCCATTCATATTCCTGCAGTCGTCCTTTGGGGCGGTCTGATCCTGCTCTTGGCATGGGTCATGGGAGACTAGAGCCCTACACCTGCAGGACTGTCTGGCTAAATTCGGCAATTTGGGCAGCGGCCACCTCTAAACAGGGGCGATCGCGCACGAGGGCAAAGCGCACATAGCCCTCTCCCCCCTCACCAAAACCCGATCCGGGAGCCGCGGCAATCCCAGTTGCCCGAACAAGGGCTTGACAAAAGCCCAGGGAATCCCGTTGCCAAGGCGCCGGCAGTTGCGCCCACACATACATCGTTGCTGGCGGGAGGGGCACCGGCCAGCCATGGTCGCCGAGGGCTTGGACAAAGGCATCGCGCCGCTGCCGAAAAATCTCCCGCGTCTGCTGGACACAGGTTTGATCCCCCGTGAGGGCAGCAATGGCCCCCCGCAAGATGCCGGCGTATTGGTTAAAGTCAATCACCGATTTGATTTGGCGCAGGGCAGCAATGATGTCGGCACGACCAATGGCAAAGCCAATGCGAAACCCGCCCATATTGTAGGACTTGGAGAGGCTATAGAATTCAATCCCCACTTGGCGATCGCGATCCACTTCAAAGATCGAGGGTGCCCGCTCCCCGTCAAAGACCAGATCAACGTAGGGAAAATCATGCACCAGTAAAATCCCGTAGCGATCGCAAAACTTAACCGCTGTCTTGAAAAAGTCCAAGGGCGCAACTGCCGTGGTGGGATTGTGGGGATAGCTGAGAATCAAAAGTTTGGCCTGCTCCCGTACCCTCAGGGGAATCGCCGTCAAATCTGGCAAAAAGTGATCTTCTGAGCGCAGGGGTAGTGGATACACTTGTCCACCCGCAAGATAGACCCCACCCGCATGGGAGGGATACCCCGGATCGAGCACCAGTGCGTACTCTTGGGGGTTCATCACCGCAAGGGGCAAGTGCGCTGTCCCCTCCTGAGAGCCAATGAGCGTCAGTACCTCCCGCTCGGGATCTACCCTGAGGCCAAAGCGGCGTTCAAACCAAGTGGCTACTGCCTGTCGAAAGGCCGCCGTACTAGCAAAGAGTTGATAGCCATAGGTACTGGCATCGCGCACCGACGCTTCAATGGCCGCAAGAATGTGATCGGCGACGGGCAAATCCGCAGAACCAAGGGAGAGATCCACAATCGGCCGCCCCGTGGCCGCCACCGCTGCCTTTGCCCAATCCATGGCATCAAAAACATTGCCTTGGAAATACCGCAGGCGATCGGCCAGCCTCATGCTGCCACCTCCACATCACTGGAGAGTAAGGCCTCGACAAATTCAAAACTGGAGAAGGGGCGCAGATCTTTAATGCCCTCGCCAGCACCAATGAAGCGAATCGGTAGCCCCAATTCCTGTACCACCGCCAAGGCCACCCCCCCCTTGGCCGTCCCGTCCAACTTGGTCAGGATGACTCCAGTCAGTTGCGCTGCTTCTGCAAAGATCTGCGCTTGCCGCAAACCATTTTGGCCGAGGGTAGCATCGAGAACGAGGAGCGATTCAATTTGAGCATCGCCCGCCTTTTTATCAATGATGCGGCGGATTTTCTTGAGTTCCTCCATCAGGTTGGCTTTATTTTGCAGACGGCCAGCGGTATCCACCAGCAGCAATTCTGTACCTCGAGCTTGGGCAGCCCCAATAGCATCAAAGACCACAGCAGCGGGATCGGTATTTTTGCCGGGGTTGGCAATCACCTCAACATTGGAGCGCTGTCCCCAAATTTTCACCTGTTCGGTGGCGGCTGCCCGAAAGGTATCTGCCGCCGCAATCAAACAGCGATAGCCCGACTGGGTGGCAATGTGGGCAAGTTTGCCGATGGTCGTGGTTTTCCCCACGCCATTGACACCTGTAATCAGCCAGATATTGAGTGTTCCTTTTTTGGGAGCAAATTCACGTTGGTAGCCCTCTTGAAACGGGCGATCCAAAATCTGCTGCAGAATCTCCTTGAGGGAGGCGATCGCCTGATCGGCAGGAAGTGTCTCTTGGCGAATTTTTGTTTGCAGCGCCGCAATAATTTGATCTGTGGCCTTGACCCCCACATCCGCCTGCAACAGCAGCATCTCAATTGCTTCGACGGCATCCCGACTTAAGGGGCCTTGGCCGACGATCGCCCGCAGTTGATGCACCAGTCCACGACGAGTTTTGCCCAGACCTTGGCGCAGGCGTTGTAACCAGGTAATTTCCTCAATATCCACCTCCTCTGGGCGCCGGCCTTGGGCGGCAAGTACCGCCGCCGACCACAAAAAGCCCTCATCCAGGATAGGGGAGGGGTCTGGTTCCCCAGGCTCAGCGGCAACAATGGGCTGGACAGCAGCAGGTTCATCAGCAACAGCGGCCTGGGCAGACTCTATAGAGACGGGAAGGGGGGCATCAGCGGCCGCTGGTTCAGCAGTTGCTGTGCCCTGAGTTTCTGCAGTGGTTTCAACGGTTGGAGAACGCTGCGCTTGCTGTCGCGCTTGAATGGACTGGAGTGCCGTTTTGGCCCAGTTGAGGATGCTGGGGGAAGCAGCCGCTTCGGTGGATTCTGGGGGTGGCGCTTCCGTTGGGCTTTCGGCAGCGGGCGATGGCTCCTCGCCACTGCCGCCAAACTTGCGTCGAAACCAATTAAAAACCATGCCCTGTCCTTTATCCGACTGAACTTGCCTATTTTCCAGAATAGCCTTGATTTTCCTGTAAAAAGGCTTGCAGGCGATCGCCCACCCAACGGCTCAAGGCAGGATGACATACCACCAGAGGTTGCCAGTGCTGCACATCGGCGCGATTGTAGCGGGGTAACTCGCCATTGGCATAGGTAAAGGCGCCCGCCGCCTCCTGCATGATCAAATCCGGTGCCGCCAAGTCCCAATCTTTGGGGGCACTGCCCCCTGGGAGGCTGACGTACAGATCCGCATCCCCTTGGCAAATACTCGCCGTTTTACAGCCCATACTGCCCATCGGCATTAGCTGCACTGATCCCAAGCTGGTTAGAAATGCCTCTAAGCGATCCCCCCCATGGCTACGGCTCATCACCACCCGCAGGGGCTGGTCAGGGGTGGGGGGCTGAACTTGCAGGCGTGTTGACCGGTGGCGCGTCTCTCGATAGGTGCCGCCACCGGCAATGGCGGTGTAGATCACCTCCTGTTCAGGCCAGACCACAGCAGCTAAACAGGGGCGGTGTTTATAGACAAGGGCAACGTGAATTGCGTACTCTCCCGTCTGTTGCAGAAAGTCATAGGTGCCGTCCAAAGGATCAATGATCCAGGCATAGGGCTGCGATAGGGACTGACCTGCTGTGTAGGTTTCTTCTGTGAGATAGCCAAACGCCGAGGCCGGAAAATGCTCTTGGAGGGCATGGCGCAAAAAGGCATCAATTTGCTGATCCGCGAGGGTGACGGGATCACCGCCTTTATCCTGCACCGTTAGATCCTGCACCTGGCGGTAAAACTGGCGCAGTTGCTCTAGGGCCCGCCAAAGAATGGGGCGTAGGGTGGCAAGGGTATTTTCAAGATCAAGGGCGGGGGACATCTAGGCTGCCTCAAGGGAAAGACCACGGGGAATCGCGGCAATTAATGTGCGGGTATAGTCGTGCTGGGGCTGCTGGTAAACAGTCTCCGCCTCACCCATTTCGACAATTTCGCCATTGTACATAACCATCAGGCGATCGCTCATAAATTTAACAACACTGAGGTCGTGGGAAATAAAGAGGTAGGTCAGTTGAAATTCCCGCTGCAGTTCCTTGAGTAGATTCAGCACCTGCGCCTGAACCGACACATCCAAAGCGGACACCGACTCATCACAGACAACAAACTCGGGATTCAAGGCCAAGGCACGGGCAATGCAAATTCGCTGTCGCTGACCCCCCGAAAATTCATGGGGATAGCGATTCTGAGCTTGGGGGTCAATGCCCACCCGTTCAAGGAGATAGGCCACCCGCTCCTGGTGTTGCCGCTTAGACTGATGGGGGCGATGGATGCGCAGGGGTTCGGCCACCAACTCGCCAATGGTCATGCGGGGGTTCAAGGAACTGTAGGGGTCCTGGAAAATCAGTTGCATGCGTTGCCGCAGGGGACGCAATTGGCGAGGCGATAAATGGCTAATGTCGCGATCGCCAAAAAAAATCTTGCCCTGGGCGGGTTCTAGGAGGCGCAAGAGGGTGCGTGCCAAGGTGGTCTTACCACAGCCCGATTCCCCCACAAGGCCTAAGGTCTCCCCTGTGCGAATCGTAAATGAGACATCCCTGACTGCGGTTAGGGAGCGCTGTCCCCCCGCAACCGGATACTTAACCCAGAGGTGCTCCACCCGCACCAAGGGGGGTTGGCTGGCCAAATGGGCGAGACGTTCCTGCTGCTGCACTGGGGAAATCACTTCTAATCGCGGGGGAGTGGCCCCTAGAAAATCCGCCACAGTTGGCAGAATCGCCAGACGCTGATCCAAGCGGGGACGACAGGCCAGTAGCCCCTTGGTATAGGGATGTTGGGGGTGGCGAAACACCTGCTGAACGGTCCCCGATTCAACAATTTGCCCTTGGAACATGACAACGACCTGATCCGCCAATTCCGCAATCAGATTCAAATCATGGGTCACAAAAATCAATGAGAGAGGGTACTGCTGCTGTAATTCTCGCAACAGCCGTAGGATCGCCGCCTGTACAGTAACATCGAGGGCAGTGGTGGGTTCATCAGCAATTAAGAGCGCTGGCGAAGCGGCCATAGCCATGGCAATCATCACCCGCTGAATTTGCCCCCCGGAGAGTTGATGGGGATAGCGACCGAGAAACCGCTTTTTCTCCTCAAGGGGGTCTTCCGGTTTGAGGAGATGTACCTGCTCAAGGAGGGCGATCGCCCGCTGTTGACATTGCCGTTGGGAAAGTCGTTGCTGCGGATCAATGGCCTCTGCCACTTGAAAGCCAATAGAATACACGGGATTGAGGGAACTCATCGGTTCTTGGAAGACCATACCGATTTGGCGACCCCGAATCTGCTGCATTTGGCGGGGGGAGCAGCGCAGCAAATCAATGGCTGTCCCCTCTGGTTCTGGCTGAAACCAGGCTTGGCCGTGGCTGATCTGGCCCGGCGGCAACAGCAACTGCAAGAGTGCCAAACAGGTCACTGATTTCCCTGAACCCGACTCGCCGACAATGCCAAGGGTCTGGCCACGCTCCAAGCGAAAGGAAATCCCATCCACTGCCCGTAGGGTTTGATCGCCTTGACGAAAGTCAACGGTGAGGGCTTCGACACACAAAAGAGGTGGGGACATAGGGCAAACAACTCGGAATAATCCTAGAATAGAGGCGATTTTGACACTCAGATATGGAGTTTATCCTTTTCGGCCTTGGCTTGTTGGTGGGGCTGGCCTTTTGCTTTTGGCAGCGGTGGCAGGTTGGGACATTGCTAGAAACGCTACTGCAAGAATATGGCGTGCCCCACGGCAATTCCTCACCATGGCTAGGGTTGAAAACTTTACTCCGGGAACAGGGGAAGCAGTTAGAAAGTTGCCAGCAGCAAATAACCCAATCGCAAATTCGCGTTGAGTATGCCCCCATTGCCTATTTAGAGGTGGATGAGGCGAACCGTGTGGTCTGCTGTAATGCGGCAGCGCGATCGCTATTTGGCTTAAGGTCTCCTGAAGGCCGCCTTTTTCTAGAACTGGTGCGCTCCTATGAACTGGACTGTCTCATTGAGGAGGTGCGCCAAGAGCAAACCATAACCGAGCAGGAATGGCTTTACGCTTACGTCACCCCAACGGGGCAAACCAAGCGCAAACCCCTGCGGGCACGGGGACTTTTCCTTGGGGAAGGACATGTGGGTGTATTCATTGAGGACTGCGCAGAGGTCGTGCGGCTGCGGGATGAGCGCGATCGCTGGGCAGCAGATGTGGCCCATGAACTGAAAACGCCCCTAACTTCGCTGCGCCTGGTAACTGAAACCCTGCAGCAACGGGTACCGGAGTCCCTGCGGCATTGGGTCGATCGCCTCCTGGGAGAAATTATTCGCCTTAGCCTTCTGGTGCAAGAACTCCTTGAACTCAACCGCCTCAGCCATACTCCTGCCGATAGTTTGGAGCGGCACCCTCTGGATCTGGTTCAAGTTATTCGCACCGCTTGGCAATCCCTTGCTCCCTTAGCTCAGGACAAAAACATCCAGCACGAGTACACCGGTCCAGACAAGGTTCCCTACTGTGGGAATGAATCGCAACTGTTGCGCCTACTGGTGAATCTTTACGACAATGCCATTAAACACGGCCCCGTAGGCGGTCAAGTCCTGACGCGGTTGCGGCGCGATCGCGAGGGGGGGTATCTCTGTCTTGAAGTCATTGATACTGGTAGTGGTTTTCCCCCCAAGGACTTACCCCATGTCTTTGAGCGGTTTTATCGGGCACAGGTACGGCGGCATCGCTTTGTCATCCCCATGGATCATGAAGGGCGGCTGCCTCCTGTGGGCAGTGGCAGCGGTTTGGGGTTAGCCATTGCCCGCCAAATTGTTGAGTGCCATGGGGGCTATATCCAAGCGGCCAATCATCCTGACTATGGGGGAGCGTGGCTACGAATTTACCTTCCCCTAACTCAGGGATAACTCCCTAGCCACCCAGCGATCGCGCCCGCGGGTTTTGGCTTCATAGAGACACTGATCCGCGAGATGCAACAGCATTTCCGGGGGATGGTCAGGGCTAGGGACGGTTGTCGCAATCCCAAAACTGGCCGTTAATTTCGGCCCCACTGTACTTTTTGCATGGGTAATATTGGCGGCAGCCAGTGCTGCTTGGATATTCTCAACAATATGAATAGCTCCCCTTTGATCGGTATTGGGTAAGATCAGGGCAAACTCTTCCCCACCAAAGCGGGTGGCCAAATCCCCCGCCCGCTGTAAATGGCTTTCCAAAATTTGTGCCACCTGCTTGAGAATCTGATCCCCTTGCAAATGACCGTAGTGGTCGTTGTAGGCCTTAAAACAATCAATATCCACCATGATTAAACTTAAGGGTCTTTGCTCCCGTTGGCAGCGTCGCCATTCCTTTAGGAATAATTCATCAAAACAGCGGCGATTGCCAATATCTGTGAGACTGTCAATATACACCATTTGCTGGAGATTGGCATTGGCCTGCTCTAGGGCTTCGTACATCTCCGCCTGTTGTAGGGCGACCGTCAAGGGTTCAGCAATCCGCTGCAGTAGGAACAGCTCCTCCCGCTGCCAGAGGCGAGGGCTGCGACAATGGTGAGCAATGAGGAGTCCCCACAGGTTCTGGCCCTGCAGCAAGGGCACCACCAAATTGGCCTGCACCTGCAAGCGAGTCAGTAACTCACGATAGCAATCCTGGAGTTGCGCTTGGTTGACATCGCTAATCGTCAGCGTGCGCCCTTCCAAAAACCGCTGCGCTGTTTCTTTGGTAAAACAGGGATCGTGGATTACTTGACCCAAAATTGAGTACTGGGGTAGGGCGGTCGCCTCCACGGCAACTATGCCACTGCCATCGGCTAAAAAGCGGTAAATCAGCACGCGATCGCTCAACAGCAGTTGTTGGATGCTGGTTACCGCCCGCTGCAAAATCTCCTCTAGGCGAATGGACTGGCGAATGTCCTGAATGATGGTGCTGACAATCATTTCCCGCTCTAGGGAAGTTTTCAGTCGCTCCTCTGTACGCTTTTGATCCGATACATCCACAAGGACGCCATGGAGCATTTGACTGTAGGGGTCAAACTGGCCGCGATCGCTCAGGTAGCGGAAACGGCCATCCCGATGTCGAATGCGGTAGGTGGTACTGTAGGGCCGCTGTTGCTGAAGGGCCTGCTCAATCTCCCGTTCAGCCAGGATCAGATCCGGGGGTGGCACAAGTTGCCGCCAGTCGGGTAAATCCTGGGGAAAGTAACCCGTGAGCTGGTAAATTTGGTCGCTGACATAGTTGAATTGCCACAGGCGATCGCGATCGCGCCGATAGAGGGCAACAGGTAAGTGACTAATGAGAGTGTTATAGCGCTGTTCACTCTCCGTAATTGCCGCCGTAATTGCCTGTTGCCGCGACAGCTGCCAGCGCAATTCCGCCGTTGCCTTGCTGAGTTCCTGTGTTAGCACCTGAATCACCCCTTGAGCCTCAGTGATGTCAATGGCTGCCAAAAGATTGCTCTGGGTTACAATTCCCACCATCTGGCCATCATCATCCACGACCACGACGCGACGCACTTGATGCTCCTGGAGCAGATGATTCACCTGCCACAAACTTTGATCGGGCTTTACGGTCAGTACGGGCTGGGACATCATACTGCCGACGGTTCCTGTGAGCACTCCTCCTTGGCGATGCAGTGCCTGAAAAATATCCTTTTCCGTAATAATGCCGCGCGGCAGCACACCACGGGAGGTTTCTTCAGGAATCACCAAACTGGTGACACCCCGTTCGCTCATCAGAACAACCGCCTCCTGTAACGAAGCCTCAGCCGCAATGGTGGCCACATCACATACCATCACCTCTGCTACCCGCTTGATCCGCAGCAGATCCGCAGGACGCAAGCGCTCACGCAGCCTTTGGCGGGTCAGCAGTCCTTCAACCCGTTGAGATTCATTGACCACTGCCAGGGCATCCACCCCCAGGTGACGAAAACGCCCTAGAACCCCCAGGAGATCATCGAGATCCTTGAGGCTCAAACAGTAGTCCGATGGCAGCATGATCCGCTCAGCAGTTATCTCCTGGGGAGAGTAGCCCTTGCCAAGGGCGCGGATCACTTCCCGTTGGGTGATCAATCCCCGAAACTGCCCCTGCTCCTCGACAACGAGGCCAGAACCCTGATTTTCCTGTAAGCCTTGGAGAATATTATTGAAGGAATCCCCTGGAGCAATTGCAACAAAGTGCGTTTGCACTAAGGCTTGCAAATTTAAGCCTGAACTCAATTGCTCCATAGTCTATCCCTCTCAACTCCACGATTCCTTAAGACTTTATTTATGCGTTTATTGATAAGCGCTGTAGCAAATAACATTAAAATTCACAAAAACTTGCACCCCTGGTTTTGAGGCGCTTGCCTAAAGATTGACTTTATTCAATTCTATCTTGGGGCTGCGGTAGCCACCTATAGGCTTGACCCACAATTCCGCTGTTGCCGCACAAAGGCTAGGATAGGGAATTGAACGTATGCTCTTGGCCGCTGCTATGGACGAGTGAATACTGGTTCAGTAACTTCTTGATGCATACCTGCTGCGGGTGATTATGACTGCGGCGGCCATCTCAGGATTGAAGCGATGAATCCACCTGCCCCTAATCTTATTTGCCCGGAGTGCGGCACGGCCAATTCCATTCATCAAGTTGAGTGTTGCCACTGTCAGGTGCCACTCCTAAAACGCTATTTGTGGGCCATTGGCTCCGCTTTGGATCACTATCGCGTCGGTGAGCTGATGGGCGATCGCTATTTAGTGCAAGGCAAACACTTGCTCTTAGACTTATTGCCGGGGGAACCAGCCCCCAATGTGGACAATACTGCCCAATTCTACCGTCCCTACCTGCGCCTATTTCCCAAGCGTCCCCATGTTCCAGAACTCTTTGGCGCGCTTTCCCTCCCAGAAGGAGAACTGTTGCTCCTTGAGCATGCCCCCGTCAGTTGCATTGACATTGCCGATGCCAAAGTTGTCCCCGGCCTGACCCATGCCGCTCCCCTCACCACCATCTGGGACAAAGCCAATTTAGTGCGCCGCCTCAACTGGTTATGGCAAATCATCTCCCTTTGGCCAGCGCTGGTGGCAGAAAATGTGGCTCTCACACTCCTCAATCCCCAGCTTTTGCGAGCCGAGGGTTCCCTGGTGCGGCTTCTGCAACTGCAAGCAGGCAATAATCCTACCTTGGCTGACCTTGGCCAATTCTGGCAAACCCACTTCAGCTTTACCGATCAAGGGGAAAACTTTCAGCAGGCCTTCACAATCCTGTGTCAACAAATGCAGGATCCTCGGGAAGCCGCCCCTGAATCTGTGCGCCAAACCCTAGAGGTCCTCTTTCAACAGGCTCTCGATGACCTTGGTTATGAGTACCACTACGATATTGCCAGCCGCTCCGACCAGGGGCCTAGTCGCAGTCGCAATGAGGATAAGTGCTTGCCCCAGACTGACCTTGCCGATCAGTCACGGGTTTTGGCCTTGGTGTGCGATGGTGTGGGGGGCCATGAAGGCGGCGATGTGGCCTCAGGCTTGGCCATTGACATCCTGGCGGAAACCCTCAAATCCCTTAATCTTCTAGAGACCCCTCCCGCCACAGTGGAGCAAGCGATTCAAACAGCCATTCACGCCACTAATGATGCGATCAATCAACGCAATGATACGGAGCAGCGCCACGAGCGCCAGCGCATGGGAACCACGGTTGTCGGTGCCCTGATTGAACACGCCCATCTTTACCTTGCCCACATTGGGGACAGCCGCGCCTACTGGATCAATCGCTGGGGCTGCTACCAACTCACCCTCGATGACGATGTGGCCAGCCGCGATGTGCGCTTGGGAATGAGTACCTACCATCAAGCCCTGGAGTTGCCCTATGGTGGCTCCTTGGTGCAAGCTTTGGGCATGGCACCCTCCCAGCATCTCCACCCCACGGTTGAGCGCTTTTTGCTGGATGAAGAGGGAATTCTGCTGCTGTGTTCCGATGGTCTCAGCGACTTTAACCGCGTGGAAACCTACTGGCGACAGTACCTGCTGCCTGTACTCCAAGGTCGGGTTTCCCTTACTGTTGCTGCTGAACAACTGATTGATCTTGCCAATCGCCTCAATGGCCATGACAATGTAACGGTGGTGCTGATTCACTGTCGGGTAAAGAATACAGCCGGTGTCCTTGACTTGGACTATAGCGACATTGTCTGTCAAGGGGAGCTGCCAGAGGTGACAGACATTACAATGAGCTACGTCCCTCCACCCGAGCCATCAGAACTCAATCTGACGGTTTCCCCAGTTGTGGAATCCCCTCAACCCCAACGGCAGCAAACCCATAAACTTGGTTCCCAGGGGTGGCTGCTCCTGCTGATTGCTGTGGGTGTTGCCACTGCTGCCTTTAGCTTTCTGGCTGTTATGACTTCTATGAATCGGTCTAATACTGTAGAAAATCCCCCATCCTCACCGTTGATCAGCCCCAAGTGATGCCTAACCCTGCGGATTTTTCCCTGGATGCCTACGACTATTTTTTGCCAGCGGAGCGGATTGCCCAACAGCCGGTTTTTCCCCGCGATCGCTCCCGCCTGATGGTGGTGACCCGCGACACAGCCGCAGATCACTACTTCTATGAGCTACCGCAACTGTTAGAGCCAGGGGATCTGCTGGTACTCAACGATACGCGGGTGATTCCAGCGCGGCTGATGGGTCAAAAAGTGGGCGGCGCCGGCAGCACCGTCGAGGTGTTTCTCCTTGAAGAGTTGAGCGATCGCCAGTGGTTGGCCTTGGTAAAACCCGGTCGAAGAGTGCGCCCTGGGGCAGTGATTCAAATCGGTTCACTGCGGGCAATAGTACAGTCCATTGATGAGGCTACGCGGGGACGGGTGATTGAATTTGACCTGCCGCCGGGCGATCGCCTGTGGGCCTACTTAGACCAACTGGGGGAAGTGCCCCTACCTCCCTACATTAACTGCCCCATTGCCGATACCGAGCAGTACCAAACCGTCTATGCGCGCCGTCCCGGTGCCGTGGCTGCACCAACCGCTGGCTTGCATTTTACTCCCGAACTCCTTAGCAAGTTGGCCTATCGCGGCATTGATCACTGTTTTCTAACGCTCCATGTGGGCATTGGTACCTTTCGTCCGGTGGAGGCCAAGGATATTCGTCACCACCATCTCCACGAAGAATGGATTGAGGTACCGGCTGCCACCGTCGAACGGATTCAGGCTACCAAAGCCGCCGGCGGACGAATCATTGCTGTCGGCACCACCGTTATTCGCTCCCTAGAAACCGCTGCCCAGTCAGGCACCCTGCAGCCCTTTTGCGGCAAGAGCGATCTTTATATTTATCCGGGGTATCAGCCCAAGATTGTTGAGGGGTTCATTACCAACTTTCATCTGCCCCGCTCTAGCTTGATGATGCTCGTCAGTGCCTTTATTGGCCGTGAACGGTTGCTGCAGTTGTACCAACAGGCCATCGATCGCCAGTACCGCTTTTATTCCTTTGGCGATGCCATGCTAATTTTGCCCAGCGCTTGCCACAATACCGTCTGAGTGTGCTATTCTAAACCCAGTTGTTGTGCAAATTACCGTTCAGGGAGATGGAGGTGATGCCCATGGCAGATAGTAGTAAACGCTTGGGTCGTCGTTTCGGAGTAGCTCAACTCTAGGGAAGAGTTGTTCTCCATCTGTTGATTTTAAATCAGCATCTAGGAGGCCGCTTCTCCTAGGAGTTGATACCCACGATAACCACCAGACCGCTCCCGAGGCCTTCCTGGGGAGCGGATGGCTTTTTAGGGGTACCTTGGCATGTCTGACAATAATGTAGTTTTATGATCAACCATTAAAAGACATTTCAGATGCAGCGTTGCCCCTGAAGCAGCCTCTATAGTAGAGGCAACCGGAACTTCGCCATTGTTGGCCACAGCAGACAAATTGAGAGTGAGCAACAACTAATAATGGTGGACTCTGGAACTGCTGCGTTCTGAGAGTAGCCATGGCCGTCCAGTTTCTACCCCAAAAAACGCCGCGCTTACATCCCATTAGTAGTACCAAGCTACTGCTAGTTGTGCTGTTGAACCTCTTTATTGCCGGCTATGTCTTTTGGGCCTATCGCAGCGCCCATGAGCATCAGCTCCCTACCCAACGCAATCCGATCTTGCGGAACCTGCGTTCTCACTAGACTTGCCCTAGGTAGATTGCAGCGCTAGAATGAGGGATTGCTGTCTTTTTTGCAACAGGCATGAAATCCTATCTCGCTGCCGCAGTTCAAATGACGAGCCAACCCAATCTTGAGGCAAATTTGGCTCAGGCAGAAGAACTCATTGAATTGGCGGTGAGACGAGGGGCAGTCCTCATTGGGTTGCCAGAAAATTTTTCCTTTCTGGGGGACGATCGCGAGAAAGTTGCCCAAGCGGCAACGATCGCTGAGCGGACTGAGGCCTTTTTGAAACGAATGGCCCAGCGGTTTCAGATTACGCTGGTGGGGGGTGGCTACCCGGTGCCGGCAACGGAAGGCAAGGTTTATAACACAGCGGTATTGATTGGGCCGACGGGGGAAGAATTGAGCCGCTACCAAAAAGTGCATTTATTTGATGTCGATTTGCCCGATGGCAATATTTACCACGAATCGGGCACAGTGCTCGCCGGACGGCAGTTGCCCTCCGTCTATCCCAGTAAGGAACTGGGCAATATTGGCTTGTCGGTGTGCTACGATGTCCGCTTTCCCGAACTTTACCGTGCCCTCTCCCAAGCGGGGGCAACGGTGTTGTTTGTGCCGGCTGCCTTTACCGCCTTCACGGGTAAGGATCACTGGCAAGTTCTACTGCAAGCTCGGGCAATCGAAAATACCTGTTATGTGATTGCACCGGCCCAGACGGGGATTCACTATGCACGGCGGCAAACCCACGGCCATGCACTGATTGTGGATCCTTGGGGAACCATCCTCGCCGATGCGGGCGATCGCCCCGGCCTCGCGATTGCGGCCATTGAACCCAGCCGCCTTGAGCAAGTGCGTCAACAGATGCCTTGCCTGCAACACCGCGTCTTTTTCTGATGCTTGGCTAAATTGTGAAATAAATCGTAACATCCCATACAGACGGGGGGAGTTTCCTAGGCTATCGTAGAACCATAACTGCATCCTTCCTCTCACTCCAAACCGACTAGGAGAGTATCTATGGAAAGCGTTACGGTTCCCAACCCGCAGGCCTCCGCCGAGGTTTGGAACTCCCTAAAGCGAGCGATCGCCCACAGCTCGGGTTTTCAACGGTGGCTGAGCGAAAAGCAAGCGGCTGTTGTCATTGAGCAGCCCACGGATCTTGATGCTTGCGTTACCGCTTACCTGCGTCAGGCCCTCGAAACCCTTGCCTATTAAAACGCCTATTAAATGCCTATTAAAACGCCTATTAAAACTGGGTAGGAATTGTAAGCTCTGCCTCCATAACTAGGAGCATTCCAACTCCTTGGTCACATATTACCCGCAATATTACCCCCACAGGGCATTCCATTTGGGGGTTCTTATTTTCAAGGCTAGGGTAACCCCCTCCTTCGGAGCTCCCTTGGCTATAGTGGAAGGTGCCAGCCCCCAAGGTGCATATGATTGAAGGCCCGTGGATCCATAAGTTTATTGTTTCCAATGGCATCCGTCTCCACTATGTGACCCAAGGAGAAGGGGAGCTGGTGCTACTGCTCCATGGCTTTCCCGAGTTTTGGTACTCTTGGCGACATCAAATCCCAGTATTGGCGGAAAAGCGCAAAGTCGTTGCCCTAGATTTGCGGGGCTATAATCTCAGCGATAAACCCCAAGATACCGCCAGCTATGTTCTCGATGAGTTAATTCTTGACATGGTCGGTGTCATTGACGGCCTTGGCTATCGGCGCTGTCACTTGGTGGGGCACGATTGGGGAGGAATGGTGGCTTGGGGAGTCGCCTATGCCGTACCTGAGCGGATTCAAACCCTGAGTGTGCTGGCTTGTCCCCATCCTGCCAAGTTTCAACAGTTAAGTTTTGAGCAATGGTTGCGCAGTAGCTATATGCTGCTCTTTCAGCTGCCGTGGCTACCAGAGATACTCTTGGAGTGGGGAGGCTATGGGGCGATCGCCCAAATCTTTCGCTGGGCAGCTGTGAACCAGCAGGCCATCCGCCCCCTGGACATTGCCCGCTATCAGGATGCCGCCGCGCAGCGGGGGGCTCTCTCGGGAATGCTCAACTACTACCGTGCGGGGTTACAAAGTCTTTACAGTCGCGAGTGGGGCCTACTCGAAGTCCCGACACTGATGCTCTGGGGGCGCCAAGACCCCACCTTGGGCATAGAACTCACCTATGGCACGGAAGCCTACGTTAAGGAGCTGAAAATTCAATACTTGGACTACTGTGGCCACTTTGTGCAGCAGGAGCAACCCGACTTGGTGAATGAGTATCTGCTGGAGTGGTTAGAAACCGTTTCTGCCCCCCTCAATTAGACCTAAATCAAACGACGTAACTGCGTAATTTGGTCAGCGATCGCCAGCAGTGATTCTGGCATTTCAGGCCCCGTCAACATGACATCGAGGGTGCGGGGGCGACTCTTGAGAAAGTCCAGTACTTCCCCTTCAGTTAGCAGCCCCAGTTGCATGGCCACACTGACCTCATCTAAAACCACCAAACGGTGCTGTCCCTCCTGAACTTTGGCTTGCAAATGCTGCCACAGCTCACGCACTGCTGCCTTTTCTTGGGGCGTGATCGAATCTCCTTGGCCTAAACAGCGTTGCAGCGCCGGTCGCCACCAAGTGAGATGCTGCCCCAACTGAATCGGGTGCTCGACCCCCGTTTGAATGCCGCCCTTGAGGAATTGCACAATCATGACGCCACTGCCCTGGGCAGCAACCCGCAAGGCCTGGGCCATGACTGTGGTGAAAAAGTGCCGCTGCGGACAGGTAAACACCTGCACCACTCCCTCAATGCCATAGGCTAGGGGCAAGCTTGCCTCAGAAGCGGAAACCGAGAGTTGTGCCACCATCGTGTTTCTGTCCAGTCAAAAAGGAGAACAATCCCCTAGGGGTATACATCTAGTGTAGTACGCTGTGATTTAACCCTAGTGAACACTAGATGTACGTGGCCGTCAAGGGGGGTGAGAATCAGTTATCTTAAAACACAGTAACTGTTACCGAGGATGCACCGATGCCAGCAACACAGGCCCTTGATGCGCAGGCGCTCTTTCGCGCTGCCTACGAAAATCGTTACACCTGGGATGAAAATTTTCCCGGCTTTACGGCAAAGGTCACACTCATTGAGGGCGATCGCACCTACCAAGGGCAGGTCAAGGTTAGCCGTGATTACAGCGTTGAGGTGAGCGGGATAGAAGACGAAGCCATCCGTGAATCCCTTTACAATCAACTGCGGGATGTGATTGTCCACCGCAAGCGTACCAGTTTTGAAGCTGCCCACGGCAAAAACACGTTTCAAATTGGCCAAACCGATGCCAGCGGTGCCGTGGAGATCCTAGTCAGTGGCGATGCCATGGGCTCCAACTACAAAGTCAGGGACAATCAAATTGTCTATGTTAGCCGTGTCATGGGCCGGGTCGCCTTTGCCATTACCCACCGTGAAGCCCTTGACACTGGTTCAGGCTACATTTCCACCAACTATGTGGCTGTCTTCCGCAATCCCCAGACGAACGAAGTGGTGCGGCAAATGACGTTTGAGGATACCTATGTGCCCGTGGGCAACTACTACCTGATGAGTCGGCAGGTGGTACACACCCATGAACATGGCCAAACCAGCACCGTAGAAATTCGTTTTGACGATCTGCAACTCCTAGACGACTAAGCGTGGAAATCACATTTCTAGGCACGAGTTCTGGGGTGCCCACCCGCACCCGCAATGTTTCCAGTGTGGCGCTGCGGCTGCCCCAACGTAAGGAAATTTGGCTCTTTGACTGCGGTGAAGCCACCCAGCACCAATTGCTGCGCAGCGACCTGCGCCCCAGTCAGATTCGCCGGATCTTCATTACCCACATGCACGGCGATCACCTCTTTGGCCTCATGGGCTTGCTGGCCAGTTGTGGCCTTGCGGGAACGGTGAGTCAAATTGATGTCTATGGCCCACCGACCTTGGATCGCTACATTGCCAGTTGTTTGCGCTGGTCAGTGATGCGGCTTCCCTACAAGTTGCAAGTGCATACAGTGGAGCCCGGGGAAGTCTTTAGCGATGGCGAGTTTACGGTGACCTGTCGGCTGCTGCATCACCGTGTTCCCGCCTTTGGCTACCGGGTGACTGAGGGCGATCGCCCCGGTCGGTTTCATGTGGAAAAAGCCCAAGCCCTGGGGATTCCCTTTGGCCCGCTGTATGGTCAACTCAAGCAGGGAAAAACCATCACTTTAGAGGATGGCCGCACCTTTGATGGTCGCGACTTCTGCGATCCACCGCAGCGAGGACGCAGTATGGTCTATTGCACCGATACCGTCTTTTGTGATAGTGCCGTCGAGTTGTCCCAGCAGGCGGATGTCCTCATTCACGAAGCCACCTTTTCCCATCAGGAAGCGAATCTGGCCTTTGCCCGCCTCCACTCCACCTCCACCATGGCGGCGCAGGTAGCAGCGTTTGCCCAAGTGAAATTGCTCTTTCTCACCCACTTTAGCGCCCGCTACGCCCCCGGCAACCCTGTGCAGGTGGAGGATCTGTTGGCAGAAGCCCAAGCCATTTTCCCTAATACCCGCTTGGCGCGGGATTTTCTCCACTACGCGATTCCCCGCGCTGGCCAAATCCGTGAGGACATGCCCCCTAGCCATCAGGACAGTCCTGCTGTGGCTCATACAGACACTTTGGATGCAACCCTAGAGCCACTTGCGGCGCAAACCGTTGCTCCCGATCCAAAAAATGGGCCGGCGATCGCCATCAACCGTGCTACTCGCCACCAGATGCAACAAAAGCTAGGAATTGACGCCACCACAGCCAACGCGATTTTAGAGCGACGGCGGCGGCAAAAGTTTACCTGCCTTGAGGAATTGGAACGCCTCTACCCCCAGGTGGCCTGGGCGACTCTCAATGTGCAGTTCTAAAGACTGGGCCCCTTCCTCTACCAGCCTGTTGCCCCCTATTTCCCAAATGCAGCAGCTCAGCAGCACAAAGGCCCTACACCGCATCATTGGCTACAATAGCTCTAGGGAGTTCACCATTTTGCCGTTGATTCTTGGGAGCGGCGCCTGCCCATGCAACTGTATTTTGACTATGGAGCGACAACCCCCTGTCGGCCTGAGGCGATAGCGGCGATGGTGGCCGCCTATGAGCAGCAGTGGGGCAACCCCGCCAGTATTCATGAGTGGGGGCAGCGATCAGCGATCGCCCTGGAACAGGCACGGATGCAGGTGGCGGCGCTGATTCATGCCCAAGCCGATGAGATCATCTTTACCTCTGGGGGCACAGAAGCCGATAACCTTGCCCTGTGGGGAGTGTGCCAGCGCTACCGCCAACCTCAGCATTTAATTATTTCAGCGGTTGAGCATGCGGCGGTGGCTAAACCGGCTGCTGCCCTTGAAGCCCAAGGCTGGCAGGTGACGCGCTTGCCGGTGAATCACTGGGGACAGGTGGAACCTGCTCAACTGCGGCAGGCACTTCAACCGAATACGGTTTTGGTCTCCATTATCTACGGCCAAAGTGAGGTGGGCACCCTCCAACCCATTGCCGAGCTGGCAGCCATTTGCCAAGAGGTAGGGGTGCTTTTCCATACAGATGCGGTGCAAGTGGCGGGGCGAGTTCCCTTGGATGTGCGACGCTTGGGGGTGGATTTACTCTCGCTGTCTAGTCATAAAATTTATGGCCCTCAGGGGGCGGGGGCGCTCTATGTGCGATCGGGGGTGGCCTTAGAACCGCTCTTGCGCGGTGGTGGACAAGAACTTGGCCTGAGGGCAGGAACGCAGGCAGTGCCGACCCTCGTGGGTTTTGGGGTGGCGGCGGCGTGGGCAGCCACTGAACTCGCAGTAGAACCAATGCGCCTTGCCCAATTGCGCGATCGCCTGTGGCAGCAGTTACAGGATCATCCCCAAGTGGCACAAACGGGACATCCCTGGCAGCGACTGCCCCATCATCTGAGTTTGATTGTGCGCGATCGCCACGGCCAGCCCTTGAATGGCAAAACCTTTGTCCGGCAACTCAACCTTGCGGGCATTGGCATTAGTGCCGGATCCGCCTGTCAAAGTGGCCAAACCCAACCGAGCCCAACCCTCTTGGCCATGGGCTACGATCCTGAAACCGCCAAAGCAGGGATTCGTATTACCTTGGGGCGAGAGACCACCGCTGCCGATGTGGATTGGTTAGCCATGGTGCTACGGCAGTATCTTGCAGAGGCGATCGCTCCCCCCTTAACGGTATCCATTTCCTAGGATGCATCATGGTGTGGGCAGCATTATCTGCACAGGGGACTTGGGTACTGGCTAGCTACGGCGCAGTGGCGACGTTAATTCTGCTGTGGACGATTCTGCGATCGCTACGGCACCCATCCCAAAACGCCACCCTTGAGGCCGAATTGGCACGGCTAGAAAATTACTGCACTCAACTCCAGCAGCAACTTCAGGCAATAACTGCGGAAAATCAACAATTACGAGCAGAGCGCGATTACTGGCAACAGCAGCATCAAAGCCTCAATGATCAACTCACCACCCTAGAAGCCACCTATCAGCAACTGGAGATGAACCTTCAACGCCTCGAACAGGAGCGCGATCGCCTGCAACAGGCCCTGGCACAGCCCGCCGACTGGTGGCAGGAAATCACCAAAAATTATCAAAGTTGGTGGGAAAGCCTCCCCTTTCTTCCCCATGAGGATACCAGCAGCACATCCTAAGGCAGGCGATCAATGGGCAATGGCGGATAGAAGAAGTACCCTTGGCCATACAGACAGCCGAGATCCATTAATTGGGCGGCTTGAACCGCCGTTTCCACGCCTTCGGCAACCACATCTAAACGTAGACTCTTGCCTAGGGCAATCACGGCACCAATAATTTCCTGTGCCGCTCGGCTTTCCTCTAAGCTCTGGACAAAGGAGCGATCAATTTTCAGGGCGTGGATGGGTAACTGATGCAACCGACTCAGGGAGGAATAACCCGTGCCAAAATCATCAATGTTGAGGGCAACCCCCAGCTGTTGCAGTTCCTCGGCCACCTGCAATGTGGCTTCAAGGTTGCGGATCATTGTCGTTTCAGTAATCTCCAGATGGAGGAGATGGGGGGGCAATTGGGCACTGCGCAGCACTGCCAAAATATCACTGACAAAGTTGGCATCCACCAGTTGTTGAGGCGAGATATTAATGGCCAAGTTCATGGCCTGGCGATGGCTGTCCTGTTGCCGCCACTGGCTGAATTGCTGGATGGCGCGTTCAAGGACCTGCCGGCCAAGGCTAACGATGAGACCTGCCTGCTCCGCCAGGGTGATAAATTCACTGGGCGGAATTCCACCTTTTGCGGGGTCAAACCAGCGGCTGAGGGCCTCAAGTCCTACAATTGCCCCCGTATTCATCTCAACAATGGGCTGGAAATACACCTGTAACTCACTGTTGGCGATCGCCTGATGCAGTTGGCTCTCAAGGGTAAAGCAACTTTGGGCCTGGGTGTGCATTTGCGGGTCAAAGATGCGACACTGCCCCAGTCCCTGTTTTTTTGCTTGGTACATGGCAATGTCCGCATCCCGCAGGAGGGTAGCGGCAGAGGCGGCGGCGCGATCGCTAAAGGCCACGCCAATACTGGCACTCAAGCTTAACAAGTGACCATCAATGATCAGGGGTTCCTGAATTACCCGCTCTAGGTCAGCAACCCGCGCTTGCACTTGTGCCACCATCTGTTCGGGATCAAGGTCTTCACAGAGGACCACAAATTCATCCCCACTCAGGTGAGCTAAGGTATCCCCCTCACGCACCACACTCTGCATTCGCTGGGCAAGGGTCATGAGTACTTGGTCACCGGCTTGGTGTCCCAAGCTATCGTTAACCCGCTTGAAGCGATCAATATCAATGAAAACAACAGCAAAGGGGCGATCGCCATGGCGTTGATATCGTCGCCAACAATGCTGCAATCGCTCCTGGAGGAGGGTACGATTGGGAAGTCCCGTCAGGGGATCGTGGAGAGCATCGTGAATAAGCTGCTCCTCCATTTGTTTGCGGCGGGTAATATCACGCCCCACACATTGATACTCCACACAGCGCCCATGGTGATCAAAAAAGGCACGTGTTGTCCATTCAAACCAGGCAAGCTGTCCTGTATTTAATGTCACAGCGCATTCAATGGTGCTGATGGGCTGCGCTGGGCTGAGGGTTTGCAGATGCTGTTGAAAGCGTTGCTGGGTCACAGGATCAAAGGGATGTTGGAGGACCTCTCCCAGATCACAACTCACGCCCACCTCAGCCAGATAGCGAAAGAAGGCGGGATTGCCAAAGGTCAGATGTCCCTCAGGCGTGCAGCGATAGAGCAGTTCTGTCTGCGCCTCGAGAACCCGCCGATAGCGCTCTTTTTCCTGATGTAGGGCACTCACTAATTCAGCGCGGTGAATACCAAAGCCCAGTTGTTCCCCCAGTTGGCGGATCAGTTCCACCTCGTCATTGGCCCAAGGCCGCGCAGAAGAGCAGTGGTGGCACAGAAATAATCCCCAGAGGCGTTCCTCCTCAATAATCGGTACTGTTAATAGGGCACGCACCTGCAATTGGCTGAGAAAATCGCGGTGACACTGAGCGATTGTGGCGGTGTTAATATCCGCAAGCGCCAGCACTCGCCCTTGCAGGTAGGCTTCGGCAGCCTCGCGTTGAAAACAAGGGTCGCAAAATGTACGGTTGAGGAGGGAAAACTGCGGTGCTGCAACGGACTCGGCCACCACTTCCCCTCTGCCGTCAGCGTAGAACTGGAAAATGAGGGTGCGATCTACATTCAAGAGTTGGCGGATTTCTTCAAGGGCGGTTTTGAGAACGGTTTCTACATCTAATGAGCGGCGGATTTTGATGGTCAGACGATGCAGGAGTTCGGCTTGAGTTTGCCGCCGCTGCAACAAGGTACTGGAGTCCACCTGCAGTGTAATGGCCAAACCACGGCTGGTGGGAAATACCCGTACGGCGAACCACTGGTTGAGCCCCTCATAAAAGGCGTCAAATTGGACGGGAGTCTGCTGTGTCATTGCCCGCCGACATTGCTCCTCAAAAATCGAGTTGCGGGCATCGGGGAAGAACTCCCAGAGGTTTTTTCCTAGCATTTGTGAGGCGGGTTTGCCCACCAAGCGGCAGAGATTGCCATTGACATAAATAACCGTAAAATCATGATCGACCTCAAAGAAGTGATCGGACAGGCTCTCTAAAATGTCACTCACTTGGCTGTAGGCCGCTTGCAGGCGATCGCCAGATGGCTGCTGCTCAGTCACATCCCGCGCCGCGGCGTAAATTCGACCCTGGCTCAGCAGTCCTTGCCATTCATACCAGCGGTAGTCTCCCCCCTGGGTGCGCAGGCGAATCGTGTGGTTTGTGATTTGCTCGCCGGCAAGGAGACGTTGCTGCATTTCTCGATGGCGGGAGCGATCGCCCGGATGCAGAAATTCCTCAAACTTTGCCCCCATCACCTGATTTAGGTCATAGCCTAGGCAGGTTTGCCAATATTGATTCACCCGCCGCAGCCGTCCCTCAGTATCGGCGATCATAAATAGCGCGAGGGAAGAGCCAAAGAAATACTCTAGTTCGGCGGTCTTTTGGACAATTTCTGCTTGCAGACGGATGCGATCGCTAATGTCCCGCTGCACGCCAAAGTGGCCAATAATTTCCCGATTTTCGTTGTACAGACAAACGTAATTCCCTTCTATCCAAAAAGAGCTACCGTCGTGGCGGTGCAGCTCAAGTTCAGTGTGAAAGTGGCCCAAATCAAAGAGGGCTCGCCACAAGCGTTTAGCCAGTTCCAAATCCTCCTTAAAGCACAGGCGCGGTGTCAGGCCAATCAACGCTTGGGGGGGCAATTGATACTGCTGGGCAAAGGCATTGTTGACACGGGTAAGCCGCTGATGATCAAAGACATACTCCAATACGTCCTCTTTATTGACCGTGTCATCCCAGCGAATAGGCTGATCCAACATCATGAAAAAGCAGGCCTCAAGGGACTGCTGAAAAAAGGTTTCTAAGAGTTTCTGATTCGCTTTGAGTTCTAGTTCCAGTTGACAGCGATGCGTAATATCCCGCGATGTTGTCACTAAAAATAAAACATTTCCCGCTTCATCACAAATGGGTTGAATGCAGGTTTCTAACCAAACATAGCCACCACTTTTTTTCCGCATGCGATAGGTTTCTGTCAAATTGGCGCTGCCCTTTAGGGCGAGGGCGTGGGCGCCACTGCGAATTCGCTCAGCATCCTCAGGGTGAAACAGGGTATAGGGATTTTTACCAATCAGTTCTTCAGGAGAATAGCCCAAAAGGGTTTGACTGGAGGGAGTCACGTATAGGTAGTTGCCATCAGTTGCGTGCAAGCAAATCAGATCATCGGTGTAGTTCACCAATAATTCGGTAAAGTGCTCAAATTCGTCAATGATCATGCTTGAAAACTTCTCCCTGCCAGCACCAAAGGTGCCAAAACTTATTTTAATTCATGATCGCAGTTGAATGTTACTAATTATTAATTTATTAATTATTTGTCGAGGAGACTGCCCACCAGTTGGCACTTCCCCTCAGGGATAACGGCGCATATTTAAGCGAGCCGTGGTTCCCGCCTGTGGACACCGCAGGTACGGAGCATAGGTGCCACCAATGCGCCAGACGGAAATATAGCGATCGGTACGCACCCATTGAATGGTCACTTCACCACTACAGCCAAAATTACCCCCTCGATCGCGATCGCTAAAAAAGCCCCGCAGGAAGCCGTTGCCGATGGCTGTTACGGTAATTGTACCCTCATAAACTCGCCCACCCACCTCTGTGGTGTAGGGGAGAACATCCCCTGGGGTGTGGCTAAATTGATAGTCGTAGATGCGGGTCAGACCACTATCGGAAATTAGCGTTTCAGCGGCAGCTGGCAAGGCAGAGGCCACACCCAAAACTAGAGTACTCAGCAGGCCCTGTAACACCTTCATAGGAATGCCCCCTCTCACAACATCCCTATGATGATCCTAGACGAGACTAGAGTTTATATTTTCCCTGTCTCTCATCTCTGAAGAACTGCCTTGCCAAGACAGTGGGCGTAAAGGGGCTGATCGGGATCAACAGGCGTCTAAAGGAACGCTCGTACATCGGTCACTTCACCGGCAATTGCCGCTGCTGCCACCATCGCCGGGCTCATGAGGAGAGTGCGCCCACTGGGAGAGCCCTGGCGCCCCTTGAAGTTGCGATTGGAGGAGGAGGCGCTGATTTGCCGCCCCTGCAACTTGTCGGGGTTCATGGCAAGGCACATTGAACAGCCGGGGTGGCGCCATTCAAAGCCGGCGGCTTTGAAAATGACATCTAGGCCTTCAGCTTCCGCTTGCGCTTTCACTCGTTCTGAGCCGGGCACCACAAAGGCTTTGACGCCGGGTTTGACTTTGCGCCCTTCGACAACTTTGGCCGCCTGCCGCAGGTCACTGATGCGACCATTGGTGCAACTGCCGATAAAGCAGACATCAATCTTGGTTCCTTGAATGGGCTGCCCTGGTTGCAAATCCATATAAGCATAGGCTTCGGCGGCGATCGCCCGTTCTGCTGCGGGCAAGCTCTCTAGGGTGGGCAAGGTTTCATCCACTGCAATGCTCTGGCCAGGGGTAATGCCCCAGGTCACCGTCGGTGCAATATCAGCCGCCGCAAATGTGACAACATCATCGTATTCAGCATCGGCATCACTGGCGAGCGATCGCCACCATGCCACCGCTTCGTCCCAGACTTTTCCTTGGGGGGCAAAAGGGCGTCCCCTGAGGTAGGCAAAGGTGGTTTCATCGGGGTTGACATAGCCGCAGCGGGCACCTCCCTCAATGGCCATATTGCAGACGGTCATGCGTTCCTCCATTGAAAGTTGGCCAAAGGTGGTACCCGCAAACTCATAGGCATAGCCAACCCCACCCTTGACACCCAGGTGGCGAATAACGTGTAGGATGACATCTTTGGCATAGACCCCACTCGCAAGGGAGCCATTGACTTCCACTTTGCGCACCTTCAGCTTATTGAGGGCAAGGGTTTGGGTGGCCAAGACATCCCGCACTTGACTGGTGCCAATGCCGAAGGCGATCGCCCCAAAAGCACCGTGGGTAGAGGTGTGGCTATCGCCGCAGGCAATTGTCATGCCCGGTTGCGTTAACCCCTGCTCCGGGGCAATGACATGGACAATGCCCTGACGACCGGAGCCAATTCCAAAAAAGGGAATATTGTGGGCACGGCAATTCGCCTCAAGGGCTTGTAGCATCTCTTCGGCCAGGGGATCCTGCAGGGGGCGCGTCACGGTATCCGTAGGGACAATGTGATCAACCGTGGCCACCGTCCGCTGCGGATACAACACCGGCAACCCGCGTTCCCGCAGCATGGCAAAGGCTTGGGGACTCGTCACTTCATGGATCAGGTGCAGGCCAATAAACAGTTGAGTTTGCCCAGAGGGCAGTGTAGCCACTGTGTGCTGCTCCCAAACCTTGTCGAAGAGTGTACCGCGACTCATAGACTCGTCAAAAAATCCAATTCATTAATTATAGGCAAAAGCAAGAAAGTCACATCTCCTGAGTGGTTTAGGTTGAATGTGAGCCAAGGAGCCAAGCCATCACCTGTTGACCGAGGCAAGTCCCATTGAGGCGATCAATTTCGCGAACACCAGTGGGGCTAGTCACATTCACTTCTGTTAAGTAGCCGCCGATAACATCAATGCCAACAAAATAGAGGCCATCACGTTGGAGGGCCGGAGCAAGGGTTTGACAAATCTGGCGATCGCGCTCCGTAATCTCTGCGGCTGCCACGCGCCCACCTGTGGCCATATTGCCCCGAAATTCGTCCCCTGTGGGAATCCGGTTAACGGCACCGATCGGTTCGCCGTTGAGGAGAATAATCCGTTTGTCCCCATCCTTGGCCGCGGGTAGGTACTCCTGCAGCATCACAGGCAGTTGTCCCCGTTGGGTACTGATTTCAATCATGGAGTTGAGGTTGCGATCGCCCGCCTGCAAAAAGAGAATGCCTTCGCCCCCTTTGCCCCCCAAGGGTTTGAGCACTGCCATGCCCTGCTGCTGCACAAATTCACGAATGCGCTGCTTGTCTGCAGTGACAATGGTCTTGGGAATGACACTGGTAAATTGCAGGGCATACATCTTTTCATTGGCCTGGCGTAGTCCTGCTGGCGAGTTGAGGACAAGGGTGGTTTGGGGATCGACTAAATCAAGACAGTAGGTGGCATAGAGGTAGGCGGTGGTGACGGGCGGATCCTTGCGCATCCACACCGCTCGGAAGGTATTGAGGGGGCGCCATTGGACTGCACCCGGCTGAAACCAGGGTTGGGGAATCTGCCACTGGCCGTCCACCAGTTGCACTGGCGCTAACTGGATCGGGGTAAGCGCCGCCCATACCTGACCTTCTTGGACCAGGAGTTGGGACATCTCCGTTACCCACACCCGTGCCCCTGCCGCTTGCGCCGCCTCCATCAAGGCCACACTGGTATCGTGGCCGGGGTCAAGGCTGGCGATGGGGTCAATAATAAAGGCAATATCCACTAAGCTACCCCTTGCAGCAGGGCATCCAATTTTCCTTGAGCCTCCAGGGCATAGAGATCGTCACAGCCGCCAATGTGTTCATTGTCAATAAAAATCTGCGGTACCGATCGCCGGCCATGGGCACGTTGAGCCATGGCATCACGGGCAGCTTCATCGCCATCAATGACGTACTCGGTAAACTTCACTCCTTTGCGCGTCAGCAATTGCTTTGCCCGAATACAAAAAGGACAACGCGACCACGTATAGATTTCGACCTTAGCCACAGCAGTGACACCTCGTTACAAAAATTCACTTTGCTTCCAGCCTAGCAAAAAGGGAGAAGAGACACACCCCTCTCCCTCCTCCTGCCCTAGAACTCCCTACAGATAATTGGGGTCTTGAACATTGCGGATTTTGCAGGCTTCGGCAATGCCGTACTGGGGTCGCAAAAAGCGATCCATCTGCGCCACAAAGAAGCGCCGATTGGCCATTAGATGCTCTGGATTGGGGTCATCCAAAGGATAGTAGAAGGCGGCACGGGTGGCTTGCAAAACGGCAGAGGTCACAGTGTACATAGAGTGCTGGAAGGCAATCCCCAACTGCACCAAAATATCATCCTCACCGCGACAGTGCTGGTGGAAATAATCCCTGAGGTACTGGGGAAGGAAGTGATACATATCTTGGTGAAGCAGCGTTGGTGGAATCCCCGCCGTCCCCACAGGGAATTTATCGGCAAAGAGAATGCCGTAGTGGAAGTCCACTTGATCGGTGGGGACTTGATTGGCTTGGGCATTGTAGGACTTAGTGCCACGGAAAGGAGAGGTGCGGTAAAAAACCGCTTCCACATAGGGGAAGGCTGCCTCGTAGAGCCACATGAAGCCCTTCTCTTTGGGCACAAGGACATAAACCTCGTCATCAATATAGACATGGTGGTAAATGGGGCGACCGGCAGCGGCAAAAATCCCATTCACCAGAAAGTTCATAGCATCCTTGACACTGGTAATGCTGCCCTCATCGTAGCGATCGCTAATCTCAAAGAAGACGGGTGCCATCACTTCCCAAAACAGCCCCAGCACATTCATGTACGTGGCTTGGCGAGCCTGCTCTAAAAAGAGGTCGGGAAAGAGTTTGTACAGCCCAAGCATCAATGGGTTGCGCTTGAAGTAGGCACGAATCGCCTTATCCGCTGCCGCTTTGTACTCCTCGGAGTCAAGGTAAATATCCAACTGACCCCCCATGCGGTGCCACATCATTGCCCGCGCCAAATCTTCAGAAAACTCCATGTTGATGCGGTCATGCCAGAGGTGGTGGAGCAGACGGGGCATTTTGCCGGTCTCTCCCTTCTCAATAAATGCCATCAGTTCCGGGTGAGCATGGGCAGGGCCGCGCCAAATCCGCAGATCCGCGGTATCACCGGCGTAGTGATTCGGCAACTCAAAGTATTCCTTGGTCGGAAAATACTTAAAGAAGGGAAAGGGATTGATAAACACCCGCTCACCGAGATAGAGCAAGTCCCGCCAGTAGAAATCCATTGGAATTGAGTAAGCCTTGTACATCCCGATAATTTTCATCAGGTTCACTGGCGTATCGGGAATCAGGGCACCTCCTGCCTCAAGGCGGTAAATAATGTCGGCGAGGGGGTGATCTAGGGGTGGCAGCTTGGCAGAACTGGGGCGCTCCATTGCTTGAACCATGGGAAATCCTCCTAACTATTGGCTAAACTGGCAACAATTTCAGTGGCCTCGGGGATGGCGGCAACGATCTGAGCACTAGTGGTTTCACTCCAGCGCACCAGCCAGGTGGGTTGAACCCCCAAAAACAGAATCAACAGGGTCAGGACCAGGGCTGGCATTGTCTCCCACCAAAGCACGCGCGGGTAGTAGGCAGTGGCATTGTCCAGGCGACCAAAGCAGGTGCGGTTAATCATAATCACGAAATAAACAGCTGTGAGGCCAGTGCCCACCACGGCAATCAGGGTTGGCAGGGGGAAAATCCTGTAGCTGCCTTGGAAGATTAAAAATTCCGCCACAAACCCCATGAGTCCTGGAATACCCGCGCTGGCCATCCCCCCTAAAATTAAGAGCGCACTGGTGGTCGGTAACCCCCGCAGGGGATTGAGCAAGCCATTGAGCACATCCAGTTCACGGGTGCCGACTTTCGTTTCAATCACACCCACCAGATAGAACAGGAGTGCCAAGATCAGGCCGTGGCTAATCATTTGGGCGATCGCCCCCACCATGCTGAGGTGGGTATGGGCGGCTGCCGCTAGGAGAACGTAACTCATGTGACCCACCGAACTGTAGGCCACCATTCGTTTAATGTCCTTTTGGGCGATCGCCGCCAGCGCACCATAGGCAATGCCAATGGCTGCAACAAGTGCTAGGAGGCCAGAAAACTGCCCCCAGGCCTGCGGAAAACAGCCCAGGGCAAAACGCACCAGCCCATAGGTGCCCAACTTAGCCAGTACGCCGCCAAGGAGGATGGCTGTCGGGGTTGAGGCTTCCACATAGGCATCGGGCAACCAACTGTGGAGGGGCACCAAGGGCATTTTGATGCCAAACCCTAGGACTAACAGCAGCAGGAGAAGGGCTTGGGTGGTGGGCGCCAAGCCAGCAGTGCGTATATCTTGATACTCAAAGCTAGGAGCGTGGGTGAGCCAGCCCATTGCCAAAAAAGCAGCTAGGACGAGAATTCCTGAGACAGCCGTATAGAGAAGAAACTTGACAGCCGCCTGCTCGCGACGCTGCCCCCCCCAGATCAAGATCAAGAGGTAAAAGGGTGCTAACTCAACTTCGTAAAAGAGAATAAACAGCAGCAGATTTTGCGCTGCCAAAGCACCGCTAATTCCTGCGCTGGCCAAAAGGACAAGGGCATAGAATAGCCGGTGGGCACTTTTTTCACCCGTGAACACAACCACCAGGGTCAAGAACGTCCCCAAAACAATGAGGGGCAGCGATAGGCCATCTACGCCCAAAGAATAGTTCAAACCCAGGGGCGGCAGCCAGGGCACAAATTCCCTAAACTGTAGCACCGGCTGCTGCACATCAAACCGTGTCAACATCCAAAGGGACAGAACAAAGGTGAGGCCTGAGGTGATCAGGGCAAGGGGACGTGAGGCTCGCTCTGGCAGCAGCGGCATCAGGAGGGCACCGATCACTGGCAAAACAATTAACAGTGTCAGCATAGGGCAAAAACCTCAAAGAATGGAGCACTAAGCCAGCAGGGGCCAACAAATGGCAATGACAAGAATGGCAACCCCCACCAAGATAGTGAGGATATAGGCTTGGGATTGACCGGTGGTGCTGTACTTCAGGCGATCGCCCCCCAAGAGGGTCACCAGGCCAAAGGTATTGCCCGTGCCATCCACAAACGTGCGATCGAACCAAGCGGTAATGCGGGAAATGATATCCACCACTCCCACCACCGTTGCCCTGTAGAGCTTCGGCGTATAGAAATCGTAGGCCAGCAGCTCCTGTACCGACGGTAGGGGAAACTGCACGGGTTTGGGAATTGCGTTGCCGAGATAGACCCATGCAGCTGCTCCCCAACCCACAAGAGCCGTTACAGTCAGTGCAGTGGCGGTGGCCAGCGTAGGCTGGGTCCAAATCACCCAATCAAAGCGCCCCATGAGAATGGGCAAGTGTAGCACCAGCCCCAGGTCAACGGTCATCGGTAAAATCATCGGCCAAAAGACCTCGGGCGATCGCGCCGTCATGGGCTTGACTTCACCACCCCAAATCAAACAGAACGTGCGACCGAGGCTAAAGGCAGCAAAAGCATTCATCAACAGGAGCACCCCCCCCACCCAGGGCACTTGGGCAAAGGCCGTATCCAGCAATTCTGCCTGGGGAAAAAAACTGCCCAAAGGAGGAACCGCCAGCAGCCCTGCGGAACCCACCAGAAATGAAATCCCAGAAATGGGGCGCCGTGACCACAGCCCGCCCAGGAGGCGCAAATCTTGGGTAATGCTATTCCAAATGATGCCGCCAATACTCATCATCAGCAGTGCCATAGCCAGACCATAGGCGAGGATAAAGACAAGAGCCAAGCCTGGCTCCCTAAGACCGACGGCAATAAACACCCACCCCATATAAGCACTCACCAAATAGGAGAGGGCACGTTTAATGTCCACTTGGGCAATAGCAATGAGGCTGCCTCCCAAAGCCGTGACACTACCAATAACCAATAGGGCGGTGAGTGCTAGAGGCGAAAGGCTGAGCACTGGCGTCAGTTTCACCAGCACCCATGCCCCTGTGGCCACAACCACTGCATTCCGCAGAATGGAGGCCGGAATTGGTCCTTCCATGGCTTCGTCTAACCAGAGGTGCAGCGGAAATTGGGCACATTTGCCCATTGGCCCTGCAATCAGCGCCAAGCAAATCAGGGTAATGAGGGTGGGGTTCACTTGAGCCGTTGCTGCCCAAGCCGCTAAATCGTCGTAGTTCCAAGAACCAGCGAGGGGATAAATGGCCAACACCCCCATCAGTAGCACCAAATCCCCTACGCGTTTCGTTAAAAAGGCATCGCGGGCACCGGTGACCACCAAGGGCTGGTTAAACCACAGTCCAATCAGCAAGTAAGTGGCAAGGGTCAGAATTTCCAAAACCACATAGCTGAAAAAGAGAGAATCGAGGAGTACCAGCGCCCCCATGCCCCCTTCAAAAAGAGCAAGCAGCGCAAAAAAGCGGGCCCAGCCCCAATCCATCTCCATGTAGCCCACTGCAAAAACCTGGGCCATCAGGTTTAAGCCGGTGATCAGCATCAGGGCGGTAGTCGTCAAAATCGAAATTTCAACGGGAATGTCAAAGTGCAGACCCGCCACATCCAACCACGTCCAATGCAAATACCGCGGCGGTTGGTTGGCGATCGCCACCGTTGCCAGCAGGGCATGCACAAAGGAGAAAAACGTGAGCAAGATGTTTAAATAGCCGGCCGGACGCGGGCCTGTTTTGCGGGTAATTCCTGGTGACCAAATCAATGACAGCACCATTCCTAGCAGCGAGTAAAAGGGAATGAGCCATACTGTGTCCGCAAATGATTGCAACATAAACTTAGCTTATGCCTATGGACCAAACTAGTTAAATTTAATCTTATCTATGAATAGCGCCAGACCCGAGGGAGTTCAGGGCCGAATTGCATCAATATCCCTTATCCCCCAGATAAAAGGCGACTATGGGGGGTTGAGGGCCTTTGGGGTAGAGATAAAAGCCTAGGGTCTAATTTGAAAGGTTACCCGTGCTGTGTAACCCACGTAGCAAAAGTTATCCTCACCCCAATCTTTGTCAGAATCTAGCTCCACACGCACCTGACTTTGACGCGGATAGTTTTCGGGAATTGGAATGACCTGATCATCGCCGGGGTTGAGGCGACCCAAGCCAGAGCGAATGTTAGCGACTTTACCCCAAAGGATTTTCCCTTGACTGCCATAGAGTTGAATTTTTGCCCGCGTGCCCGGATGAATCAGCCCCAGCGATTGTTCATCCACAAAGACATCAATCCAACGGCGGCCACAATCCAACAGCTGCAAAATTTGATCCCCTTTACCGAGAAACATCCCCAGCCGCGCATCCACCCGCCAGACATAACCGGCAATGGGAGCAGTCACCTTCACCACTTTGCGCTGAGCAACCTCCCGCTGGGCTTGGGCCACCTGTCCTTGTTGGGCAGCGATTTCCCGTTGAATCCCTCGGACGATCGCCTGCTGTTCGCCAATCTGAATTTGTAACTCTTGCAGTCGTAAGCGGGGGTCATAGTTACTGCGAGTGTTGCGCAGTGTCAGCCCCAATGCAGCAGCACGGGCATCGGCCTTCAGAGCCTCAACGGTGCGAGCCGCAGCTTCCACATCCCGTTGACGAGCAGTCACTTGGGCTTGGCTTTGCTGCAACTCCGTTAGAGCGGCATCCGCTTGGGCTTGGGGTACCGCTCCCTGCCGTGCTAACTGGCTAAAGCGCTGGTAGTTAATTTGTGCCAGTTGATAGCGTGCCTTAGCATCCGCAAGCTTGGCCTTAGCCGCCGCGAGTTCTGCTTGAGCAGCAGCCACTTGGCGATTGGTTTGCTCTACCTCTAGTCTGTGCTGATTACGTTCATCCCTTTGGGCAGAGGCAAGGAGTTTTTGCAATTCAGCCAACTTTGCCTGAGCAGCTGCTAATTCTCCCCGTCGCCGCTGTAGCCATTTTTCAACCTCCTTGAGGTTGCCTTGACTGACATAGTCATTTTCTATGAGGGCTAAGGGTGCAGCCGTGGGTTCGACAAAGTCCCCTACCTGCGCCTGGAGTTTCACCAGTGTTCCTTCTTCTGGAGCACGCACATTCACAATCACGCCATTAATAACTGCATCACGACTACGCACCGTTGTTAAATGGCGGTAGAGAAACAGGCCTGCAAAGGCAAGGATGCCACACCCGGCTGCGAAAACTAACAGATTAGCAAGGAGCGATCGCCGTAGCTTGAGTTGCTGAGCCGGTACAACCTGATTTTTAACCTCCGTCAAAGAAGTTGAGGCCTGCTTGTTCATAGGAACCTGATAACCAGTTAGTTAAAGCCAATAAAATTACCTAGCTATTTTGTCTCGTTTATGTATGTATCTAATTGATATGTATGTATCTAATTAATACGTGAGGGCCTTGCTCCAAAAACTTTTTTAATTAAAATATTTTTCCCTAGTCCCATCTAAACACATTCCCTAACTTTTTGTTATCCGTAAAAATACTGAAGTTGACATCTGCAGATCAAAAGCATCCAATCTCGGATTTCTATAGATTTTCAGAATCTTAGCCATCTCCAAAAGTACCGAGGGAGTACGTATGATAAAAGTATCCGTGGTCAACCCTCATGACGCGCTTCCCAGACGTTGACAAACAAGCATGGCTGATTGTGCGCTCCCAAGGCATGGTGGTGGGCAAGTATCACCTCACAGGAAAAGCGTGCTGGAAAATTGGCCGCGGCAGCGACTGTGACATTATTATTCATGATCCCTATATTTCCCGACATCAGGCAACCATTGAACTGCGGCCTCGGGGCAGTGCAGTGGTGTACCTCATCCGTGACAACAATAGTCGCAATGGTACACTGGTGAACGGCACTCCTCTATCGGATGAGCGGGTATTACACCATGGGGACATTATCATGATGGGGGACACAGATCTCACATTTCGCTATACGAGTCCGACGCCGTCAGTCACGTCGAATGTGTTGCAGCGCTCTTGAGAAACGACTTGTCACCCCTTGATGAATTTTTGTGGGCGATTTTAGGCCTTCTCCTAACCGTTGCCGGAACGTTCATGGAAGCCGCGATCGCCCTCCCCAACTTCTTTAACGCGGAGGGGCGATTTGCTTTACCCACCTCCTGGGCAGCGGTGCCAGTGCACCCGTTACCGGTCTCCTACCAGGTGGCCGCTGTGCTCTTTGTCGGCTGTATGGGGGGACGGCAAGCCGCCGCTCTCTCACAGGTGGCCTATTTGATTCTGGGGCTGAGTGGGTTTCAGGTTTTTTCTCAAGGGGGCGGCCTAGACTATTGGCGTGAACCGACCTTCGGGTACCTCTTGGGTTTTGTGCCGGGGGCCTGGGTCTGTGGTTGGCTGGCCTTTCGCCCCCAAAAACGGGTCAGTTTAGAATGGCTTGCCTTGAGCAGCCTAGGGGGACTGGTGCTCATTCATGTCTGCGGTGCCCTCTACCTCAGTGCTCTGGCTCTTGCAGGGCAGTTGAGTCACCCCTTGGTGGAGCTACTAGAGCAGTATTCGCTTTTTGCCTTGCCGGGGCAGTTGGTGATTGTCTGCTTGGTGGCGGCAGTCGCGCGGGTGCTGCGCTTGATTTTGCTGTACTAGGGGGCGCTGTTGCCCTCAATTAACCCTTCGGCCTCGAGGGCGAGCGATCGCAGGCGGTCTAACATCTGCGGATCAGGTGCCTCCCAAATTTGGCGTTGGGCAGCTTCCAGGAGTCGCTCAGCCATGTCCCGCAGTGCCCAAGGATTATGGTGTGCCACAAAGGCTTGCATTTCGCTATCCAGCAAATAGGTCTGGGCAATGCCTGTAAACACATAATCGGGTACACAGCGAGCCGTCGCGGCATAGCCAAAGAGATAATCTACCGTGGCCGCCATTTCGAAGGCGCCTTTGTAGCCATGGCGCTTGATGCCTGCTAGCCATTTGGGATTAATGACACGGGAGCGATAGACCCGCAGCAGTTCCTCTTGCAGCGTGCGAATTTTTGGCTGCTCTGGCCGTGAGTGATCGCCAAAGTAAACCGTGGGCTGCTGCCCGGATCGCGATCGCACCGCAACGGTCAAGCCCCCTTGAAACTGGTAATAATCATCGGAATCCAACAGATCGTGCTCGCGGTTATCTTGGTTTTGCAGCACCACTTGCAGTTGACTGAGTCGCTGCTCTAGGGCTTCCGCGGCATTGTGGCTGTGGGCTTCCCCAGTGTAGGCATAGCTACTCCAGTGGATGTAGGCGCGGGCAAGATCCTCATCCCCCTGCCAGTTTTGGGCTTCGATGAGTCCCTGGAGTCCGGCACCATAGGCACCAGGTTTGGAACCAAAGATGCGAAAGCGTGCCCGTTCCCGAGCTTGATCCAAGGAGAGTCCCTGCCGTTGCCAATAGGCCGTTTCTTTGGCCACTTGGGCCGCTAGGGGATTTTGATCGGGGGGTTCTGGCAATTGGCTCACCCGCCGCACCGCCTCATCAAAAAGGGCAATCAAGTTGGGAAAAGCATCGCGGAAAAAGCCAGAAATGCGCAGCATAACATCCACACGCGGTCGTCCCAACAGCGACAGGGGAATCACCTCCAAATCCACCACCCGCCGTGAGGCCCCTTCCCAGACCGGTCGCACTCCCAAGAGGGCAAGGGCTTGGGCAATATCGTCGCCCCCGGTGCGCATTGTTGCTGTGCCCCACACCGAGAGGCCAAGGGTACGGGGAAACTCCCCCTGCTCTTGACAATAGCGTTCGATCAGTGCTGCTGCCGAGCGTTCCGCCAACGCCCAGGCAGCCTCTGTCGGTACTGCCCGCAGATCTACCGCATAGAAATTCCGTCCGGTGGGTAAGACATCGGGGCGACCGCGAGTGGGGGCACCGGCCGCTCCACTGGGAACATAGCCACCATTTAAACCATGGAGAAAGTGGTCAATTTCCTGGCGAGTCTGCTGGAGTGCCGGGTAGAGCACTGTGCGTATCCACTGCAATACCTGCCGGGTTGCAGCACCACAGGGGAGATCGGCACCACCCCGCAATAAGCCCTCCACCAGTGTTGCGGCGGTTACCTCAAGGGCATTTTGCCACTCGCCCACGGAACGATACCCCGGCACAGGACTGGGATCGGTGGGATTAGCAGTCAGGGGGTCTAGATCAACCCCTTGATCTTTGGCTAGGGCACGGGTGAGACCCCTGTGCTGGCCACTGGGACTGCGGGCAATGGCAATCACCAAATCCCGCAACTGCTGTCCTTGGGGGCATTGGCCAAGAATATGCAGGCCATCGCGGATTTGGGCATCCCGCAGCTCACAGAGGTAGCCATCGGTGCGTGCCAGCCATTCTAACCATGTTTCCTGCGGTCGGGGGGGTGGAATCTCCTGATCTAGATCCAGTTCTTTAACTAGGGTTTCAATTTGCTGCCGTAGAACGCCTAAGCGGGGGCGATCGAACTGCTCAGCGGCGTAGTATTCCTCAATGTAGTGACTGAGGGTTTCTAGACCACCGTATAACTCGGCACGGGTCAAGGGTGGCGTGAGGTGATCCAAAATCACCGCTTGGGCGCGGCGTTTGGCCTGGGCGCCTTCACCAGGGTCGTTGACGATAAAGGGGTAAAAGTGGGGCACAGGGCCAAGGGCAATTTCGGGAAAACAGGCCTCACTGAGGGCAGTCCCTTTGCCCGGGAGCCATTCGAGATTGCCGTGCTTGCCGACATGGACAATGGCATCCGCCCCAAAGACATGGCGCAACCAAAAGTAAAAGGCGAGATATTCTGGGGTAGGTTCCAAATCGGGGGCATGGTAATTCAAACTGGGGTCGCGATCGTAGCCCCGACTGGGTTGGACGCCGACAAAAATGTTTCCCCAACAGTCACCCGCAATGGGGAGATCGGTGGTGGGTGCCGGCCAGCGTTGGTTAATGGCCGCCTGTACTGCCCTTGGTAGGTTCCGAAAATAGTGCTGGTAGGTGTCAAGGGAGAGGGTATAGCGGGGCAGCCGCCAGTGATTGCCTTCAGGGTCGTTGGTGCGGTAGCGGCTGAGGTGTTGGATTAGGGCATCGCCATCCTTGGGCAGAGGGTCAGTACCCAGATCATAGCCAGCGGCCTGAAGTGCTTTGAGCAGTTCCACGGTACTGTTGGGGGTGTCAAGGCCGACGCCATTGGCAAGACGACTATCACGGCAGGGGTAGTTGGCTAAAATCAGGGCAATGCGGCGCTCATGGGGGGCTTTGCGGCGGAGCTCGAGCCAGTTGGCCGCCAAATCACTGACCCAGTCTAGGCGATCGCCCACTGGGGCATAGGTGGCCACGGTGGTTTCCACCTCTGGTTGAATTTGTGAGACCGCCTTAAAGGAGACGGCACGGGTAATGATGCGGCCATCCACTTCCGGCAAAACCACGTGCATTGCCAGGTCACGGGGCGTCAGTCCTTGGGGATGTTGTTGCCAAGTCTCGTAGGTGCTACTGCTGAGAATGACCTGTAACACCGGCACATCCAATTGCTGCCACAGATTGACCTCGTTGGGTCGGGCGATCGCAAACCCCGTCGTATTGAGAATCAGCTCTACCTTGCCCTGCCATGCCGCCCGCAGTTCCCCTTGAATTTCCGCATCTTGAAGGGAGGAGACAAACACGGCAACAGGCGCCAATTGCCGCTGCATCAAGGCCTGAGCAAGGGCCTCAATCACAGCGGTGTTGCCCGCCAAGTAATGGGCACGGTAAAAGAGAATCCCCACCTGCGGCCAGTCCTTGGCGATCTGCCCTGAAATCGGATAGGTGCCCCAGCGGGGAATCCTTTGGGGGGGGCGGGGAGGAGCACCCCAACCGCAGCCGTAGTGACCAATAAACTCTAGGGCACAGTGAATATTTTCCTGTCCTCCCTCGCGAAAGTATTGCCAGAGGCGATCAACTTGCGCCAGTGGCCAACTGGAAAGGCTCATCAGTTCTAGATCAGGGCGATCGTCCCCCGGCAGCAAAATCAACTGCCCCCCCCGATCGCTGACCATTTGCTGTGCCACCTCAAGGCCATAGCTCCAATAGCCCCGTCCACCCAAGAGGCGAATCACCACCACATCGGCCTTGGCCAGAACGCGATCGCCATAGTCATCAATGACTGCCGGCGCCTGTAAATGCAGCAAGTTTGCCAATCGCAGATCTGGAAAGTCCTCTGGCAGTTGATGGTAGGCTTGGGCCAGCAGGGCAATATCCGTATCCGCGCCCGTTAAAATAACAATGGGAGCACTACTTTGCTGTAGAAATGCAACATTGCTGTTATCTGTAGCAACGGTTAGATCATTCAATGTAAGAGTTCGATGCATACGTTGACAACAATCATTAAAAAAACTGGTGGGCTTTCCCCCTTTTGTCCCTTGCGTCGCTACAACAGAAATTAATGGAAAAAGCCGATAGCGATCGCACCCCCCTGGCGATGCCAGCTTCTGCGCTGAACCGATCAAGGATTGAGATCAAGAATTGAATTTAAGAAACTATGCGCCTGCCCGTCTTTGATCGAATTTTACCAGCATTTTTCTATGAGCGAATTGCCACAGTCTTGCTTGCGGAAGCGAGCCAGCGCGGGGCCACTGTCCTCACCCATGAAGAGCTAATTGCCTCTGCCGCTGCCCCCTTTCTTGTCGTCGTGGCTGAGACCTTTGCACTGCTACTGCAGGCAGAGCCCACGCCCCAAAGGAGTACCTATCGGGTAGCAATTCTCACTGACCCCAGGGCGATCGCCCGCTTTTTGCGCAAAATCCGTAGCCAAGCCCCTCTGAACCGCCGTCCCCTGATCCGCACTGTCTTGCAGCAACTGACCCCCTTAAATGCCAAGGAACAGATGTTGCCCGCTGATCTGGCGATCGCCCTCATGGCCGTCCTCGGCGAAGAAATCACTGCCCAGTGCCAAAGTTGCCAACCCCTAGTGACGGCTGCCCTCAATGAACGGCAAGTCCAAGAACAACTGCTGCATCAGGTAACAACCCAAATTTGCCAGAGTCTTGAGCTACCTGAACTCCTGAAAACAGCCGTGGATCGCATTCGCGAGTTTCTGGATGTGGATCGGCTGCTGGTGGGGCAATTTGCTCAGACCCCAGGGGAGCTGCACGGCCAAATCACCTACGAATCCTGCCGCAATAGCGAAATTCCCTCGGTTTTGGGAATATGGGATGAATGTTGGCAGTGGTCAGCATTACCGAGCAGTAGCTACCAGCGCCTGAGTCAGGGTGAGGCGATTGTGGTGAGTGACATTCAACAGTTCTATGCTGAGGTGCCCTGCCTCCAGTCCTTTGCCGCTCACTGGCAGATCAAATCATGGCTAATTGTGCCGATTATTGTTCAAGATAGGCTCTGGGGCGTGCTCATTGCCCACCAGTGCGATCGCCCCCGCCAGTGGCAACCCCAGGAGGTTGAATTCCTGACGCACCTCAGTCAACACGTAAGCATTGCCATTTACCAAGCGCAACTCTACAGCGAACTACAACAGCAAAAGGCCACCCTCGAACAGCGCGTGAATGAACGCACCCAAGCGCTGCGGGAAGCCCTAAGTGCTATGGAAGCCGCCCACCGGATTAAAAACGACTTTTTGGCGACCATGAGTCATGAACTGCGCACGCCCCTCACCTGTGTCATTGGGGTTTCTGCCACCCTACTGCGCTGGCCGCTTGGCCCATTGACAGCAAAACAGCGGGAATATCTGGAAATTATCCATGAGAGTGGTACCCACCTGCTGGAGTTAATCAACAGCATTCTCGATCTCTCGGAGGCAGAATTGGGGCGATCGCACCTCCATCGCAGCGCCTTTTCGATTCAGCAACTGTGTACGGACTGCATTGAAGTCGCCAAACCCCAAGCCCACCGCCATCAGGTGAACCTGCGCCATCAACTGATGATTCCCCCTAGTCGCGATCGCTTTTGGGGAGACTATCGCCGCATCCAGCAAATTCTCATCAACCTGCTTAGCAATGCTATCAAGTTCACGCCGGCCATGGGGGAAGTGATTCTACGGGCATGGTGGAAAGAGGATGAACTCATTTTTCAAGTGCAGGATAATGGCATTGGCATCCCTGCGCACCTACAACCCTTGCTGTTTCAAAAATTTCAACAATTGGATAGCTCCTTTGGCCGCGCCTATACCGGCGTAGGTTTGGGGTTAGCCCTCACCAAGCAGTGGGTAGATCTGCACCATGGCTGGATTGATGTGGAGTCCACCGAAGGCAAAGGCAGTACCTTCACGGTGGGGCTGCCGGCAATTCCTGCAGACCCGCCACTAGACCCCCCTAAACTCAAGCTGGATGTCCCGCCTCTGGCAACAACCGATGTGCTAGTCGAACCTGAAGGGAGAATTGTTCTTGTGAGTGAGGACGAAGCCACGGCCACACTCATTTGCTCGATTTTGACTACCGCAGGCTATCAAGTGATTTGGCTGGTGGATGGTGAAGTGGAACGCTTGCTGGCACTGACCCCGATTGCAGTTATTTTGGCAGAACCCTTTAGCTATGGCGATGTGCAGGAGTTAGTGGATCAGTTGCGGCAACGCTGCACCCCTGAGCAACTCAAGATTTTCATTTTGGGGTCAAAGGGCACTTGCCAAGGGGTTGATCGCTACATTCCCTTGCCCATCAATCCAGAAAGTTTCCTACAACAGGTGACAATGGGGCTAACTTCCCTTGCCATTTCTGGCCAGTAGGGAAAAGGCCTGATCCACCTGACGGTAAAGTTCCTCCAGAGAACCTGTATTCCAGAGCACTGTATCTGCGCGCCGGATTTTTTCCTCTAGGGGCAGTTGACTGGCGAGGCGTTGGGCAGCTGCCTGCCCAGAGAGGCGATCGCGCCGCTGCAGACGGGCTAACTGTTGCTCAGGGGTAGCGGCCACTACCCAAATGTGATCCACTAACCCTTCAAGATGCACCTCAAACAGTAGGGGAATGACCAAGGCCATCAGGGGTTGATCACAGGTATCAATCGCTTGCGCCATCTCGGCAATCACCCAAGGGTGAATTTGCGCCTCTAGCCATTGGCGCTCCTGCGGCTGAGCAAAGACAATTTCCCCTAAACGGGCGCGATCCAAAGAGCCGTCGCTGCGGCAAATACTGGGACCATAGCGATTAACAATTGCCTGATAAATGGGGGTCCCGATCGCAACCGCTTGCCGCGCTAACTGGTCGGCATCGACAACCGGAAGGCCGTACTGCTGCTGCAAATAGGTTGCCACCGCAGACTTACCGCAGGCAATCCCCCCGGTGATACCGAGACGAAAGGGACTAGACACCCCCCTGAAGTATTACCGGCGGCTGGATTAACCGTACCTGGGCGCCACTATCTGCCGGCACGGTAGGCAGCATTTGCTGAAATGTCACCGTCTGCCCCGGAGCGATTGTGGCGGGTTCAGGGGTAGCGGCACCAGTTTGGAGAATTTCACCATTGGCAGCCACAATTTCATAGTTAATGGATTGGATGGTCACGGGTTGGCGGTTATTGTTTGTGACTGTGCCTTTCACCACTGAAGAGCCCGGTAACCTAATGACCGGCTCCAACTGGGGTTGACTGACGCGAATATTGCGTAGGAGCTGTTGTTCTAGAACTTTGGGATCAACTTCCTGGGAAGCCCCTGGTGTTGTGGGTGCAGAAGCGGCGGCGGCTGCTCCAGAAAGGTTGAGCAAGTGGTTCCAGTAGCGCTGGTTACGCCCCCACTCAGAAGGGGAGTTGCCAATAATCACAATGTCACCCGCAACCCGTTGTGCCAAGGCCGGCAGCGGCGCGATCGCTCCAAGGAGCACAATACCGGTTAACCAAAGGGGGAATGGCAATGGATGTCTTTTTAGCATGGCGCACGCTCCTATAATGCAGCCTACCTTCTATCCTAGGGCAACTTGATGTGGGGGTTGCCCTCAGCCAGCCGCCCTCAATATCGCCACAGGGAGATCTATCGCAACAACGGCATATTGGCAATTTGGGGCTCAATACCCGCGCTCTTGAGCAGATCCTGCCACTGCTGTTTGATCGTGGGGTCATTAGGACGCCGTTGCTGCAACTCCACAAGGGTGGCCAAGGTATCGTTCCAGAGTTGACTGGTGGCCAAAAGGGGCAGGCGATCCGCCGGTGCCATGGTGGCAATCACTCGAGCAAGGTTCCTGTCTAGCTCAGCCCGCTCAATCCAGCCCGTCACAAAGGGATTGGCATCCGGTTCATTGGGCTTACAGGTGAGGGAGAAGATCCACTGGTATTTTTGCCCTGGTTGAAGCTTCACCTTACTGGCATCAACAGTTACGGGCAAAATTCCAGCTTTGCCATGCAGGGGGATTTGTTGGGTGAGTAGCAGCTCGCCAGCTTCTGAAAGGAGCATCAGTTCCGCAGATTTGGCCGTGCTTTGGGGGACAAAGAAAAAGAGACTGGGATTGTCTACAGCCGTCATACCCAAGTTGTTATCGGGAACAATCGCAACAATCCTTGTCAGAGAGCCTGGGGTACATTCACCAAAGCGGGTCGCACCGGCAATGCGTTGCCCCGGCATGCCGCGATTTGTGGGCACAAATGTGAGGCGATTCCTTTGGGTGGCGTAGCGATCGCGAGCAATATAGGCCTCCACATTACTAATGGCCATGAGGGCATAGAGGTTACCGGGACGCAAACTGAGGGCACGGCGGAAACTCACCAAGGCTGACTGATAGTCGCGCTTGGCGGTGAGTTGATAGCCGCGCTGCATGTAGCGATCAAACTCACTGGCTGGGTTAGAGGAATTTTGGGCAACAGCAGGTAACGATGGCAAAATGACTGGCAGGTCACCCATCCCCATTGCCAAGGTACCGAGGAGTAGCCACGCAAGGCCAAAACGGTGGGCAGACATAGCATTTACCTACTGAACACGCTAACTATCTTTAAGGTACTATCGGGAAGAGGGCGCCGTTGTGATCAAGCTTGCCTACCCCCTGTGATTTCTGTAAAAGAGCAGCAAATTAAGGATCATTCCTCCCTTGAGCAGATTGCGCTTCCCTTGGTGGAGATCTTTTCAGCCATTCAAGGGGAGGGCGCCAATGTGGGGTGTCGGCAGATATTTATTCGCTTGGCAGGCTGTGATCTACGCTGCACCTATTGTGACAGTGCTCATACATGGTTTGTTCCCTCCCATGCCCTGATTGAAAAGCAGGCGGGCGATCGCGCCTTTGAAACCCTATCCAACCCAGTCACGGCCGCCCAGATTCTCGAAGCCGTACAGCAGCTCAATACTCCGCCAATCCATGACAGTATTAGCCTCACCGGCGGCGAACCCCTGCTCCATGCTGCAGCGCTGGCACCATTTTTGCCCCTCCTCAAGACCCATAGCTCCCTGCCCCTCTACCTGGAAACGGGCGGGCATCATCCAGAGGCGCTTCAACTCATTCTTCCCTATCTCGATAGCGTGGGTATGGACATCAAGCTCCCCAGCGTTAGTGGTGAGTGCCATTGGTCAGCCCATGAAGCCTTTTTGCGCCTGTGCGATCGCGCCCCTGTCGAGGTTTTTTGCAAAGTGATTATTTCCCAAACCACTGATCCTGCCGATCTTGATCGGCTCAGTACCCTTGTGGCCAGCGTAAACCCCCATATCCCCGTCTTTCTCCAACCGGTGACGCCCGTAGGTACCGGTCGCTGTACCCCCCCGCCCACCCCTGACCAAGTCCTCAAGTGGCAGGGGCAACTCAAGGCACGGCTGACCTACGTGCGCGTCATTCCCCAAACCCATAAATTTCTCGGCCAGCGCTAGGCTTATTTCTTAATCAGGATATAGGCACGGACGTAATGGGGTAGGCGACGAGCAGCCGCTTGATAGCTGGCACGGTCAGGAAAAATTCCCGCCAAAAAGTCCAACTGATAGAGATTGGGCATAAAAGCTCCCCCCGTATCGGCAATCACGCCAAGGCGCAGTTTAGGCCAACCGCCCTGAGTATCTTCAACTACAACGATTCGGCCAAGACCGATATTCCAGACATCACCGGCAAACGTCACCTCAGGTTCAATATTAATTTTATTCTCAACGGTGTTGCCGTAGCCCTTAATGGCAGCTACTTGGCGAAAATACCAGTAGCGTCGCTGCTCATAGGGATCAACCCCCTTGGCAAAGGGAATACCATTATGGCGATCCACATTGAAAAATTCTTCAGTGCCATCGGTAAATTGCACCAAAATCGTTCCCTGCATCAGGGCATCCTCAAGCCCCCTCCTCGTCAGGTAGGCCAAAGGCTTCACCCGTCCATAGAGGGAGCCACCCGGTTCAAAAATCCCTGCGAGTATCTGTTGCTTTGTGAGCTGCTTATAAAATAAATCCTCTGGTTGAGCGGGAACATGGGGCAGCAGAGCATAAAGCGCTGCATTGTAGGTCTCCGTGCGGCTGCGGGAGCCGCGATGGGTAAATACCGCGTAGTTAGTGAGGCGCAATTCCTCAGTTTGGTTTGGATTGCGGGGATTGTAGGGCAGCCATTGCATGACACGAAAGTGCTGATTAATAAATGCGGGGTCCTGCAAACGAATCGGCCGCTTGCGGCTAATATCTGCCGTGAGCGTCGCAATCATGAAATCTAGCGTATCGAGGACTTGGGGCAGCGTAACCCCCTTAATCGCCAGAATGCCTTCCCGTTGGGTAATCGGGTCGGTTTCACTAAAGTCTTGAAAATACTGGCGAGTGCTGCGCAACACTTGCAGTAGCTTCATGGGGGCGGTACGAATGCGGTGCGGTGGCAGGGGGCGATCGCGAAACAGTTGCCGCCCATCCACTTGAAACTGAGGCTGGCCAAACTCATCCAGTACAGTGTAGAGGGAAGATACAGCGACAGGGGATGGTGTAACTGTTGCAGATACCGCTGCTGGTGCTGAGGGCACCGTTGCCGCCTGACACCCCACTGCCAAGAACATCATACTCAGAGGCCCTGCCGCCCTTAGCCAATAGAATCGCATAGGTACACATTGAAATTCTCCAAATTATTCTATTCCCTAACCGGTTCTTGCCATCAAAGGAACATGAAGAAGAAAAAATGTTGAAGTTCCAGTAGGATAGCGCCGCTCAGCGGCGATGATAGACATAACAGGAAATGTTTGAGACCAGCAATGTACGCCGAACAAATTAACCACATCAAATCCCAGACGGCAAAGCTCACGGCAGCGATGCCCGATGCCATGAAAGCCTTTTATAGCTTGAGTCGGGCCTCTTCAACCCCTGGTGCCCTTGACACTAAAACCAAAGAGCTGATTGCCCTAGCCATTGGTGTGGCCAAGCATTGTGATGGCTGCATTGCCTTCCATACCCGTGCCGCCTTGCATGCGGGCGCAACCGCTGAGGAAATCATGGAGACCCTAATGGTGACTGTGGCCATGGACGGCGGTCCTGCCTTGATGTATGCCACCCACGTCATGGAAGCCCTAGAGGAATTTAGCCAAAAACAGGGTCCCTAGGCGGTTGTCAAACGGCAGTCGTTTCAAGGGGCAGTGGCTCTTCAGGTTCACTGACTTCCAGGAAAATTTCCTTAGACGGTTCGTCATAGCCAAAGAGTTCGGCATAGCGTCCCCAGTCAATGGCGGTATTGAGCTGGCGCTCGGCCTCCTGCGGCGTAAAGTGTCGCTCTAGAATATCCAGCACCAAACTTTCAGGAATGCGGTGGTTTTGCTTGGCCATCAGGAAAGTATGGATTTGCTGCACCAGACGGATATGCTTGAGGAGCTGCTGACGAATAATCAGCTTGCGCTGGTCAATGTCCCCCTGAATAAAGGCATTGCCAATAGGGGTCACACTGATATCCCCCTCCTTCAGTTCTACCAGTTCCATCATCTGGGCGCCTTCGACGATGGGCAGAATATCATCTAGCTCCAATTGCAACTCCTGGGCAATGCGGTAGAGGTCCTCTTTGCGGTGTTCTAGGAGTTCCAATAGACCGGCGATCGAGCCAATGCGCACATGGGGAAGCAGCGGATAACGCGGTTCCTGACGGCTGGCAATGGTAGTCGGCCTGGGTTCCAGTTCCTCCAATTCATCCACATTGGGGTTAGTGAGAATTTTATAGATGCGATCCACCGTGGCTTGAAACTCGGGGTTCTTGCGATCGCGATAGTGGGGCAAGGTGACGGGGAAATCAGCGCGGACGCGACCGGGGTTGCTCCCCAAAACAATAATGCGATCGGCGAGAATGACCGCCTCTTCAATGTGGTGGGTGACAATCAAGATGCTCTGGGTAGGAATTTTTTGCTCTAGCCACAGATCGAGGAGTTCAAAACGCAGGTTCTCGGCAGTCAGCACATCCAAGGCCGAAAAGGGCTCATCCATACACAGGAGTTCCGGCTCCACTGCCAAGGCACGGGCAAATCCCACCCGCTGCCGCATCCCCCCCGACAGTTCCTTGGGGTAGGCATTTTCAAACCCGTCTAAGCCAATAATGTCAATCATCCGCAGTGCCTTGCGCCGGCGCGATCGCGGGCCTTCCCCCAAGGCCTTTAACCCCAACTCCACATTTTCCAAAACCGTTAGCCACGGATAGAGCGCCGAACTTTGAAACACAATGGCAGCCCCCGGATTTAAGCCCTGCATGGGCTGCTCGCGGTACAAGACCTGCCCAGATGTAGGCGCAATCAAACCTGTAATAATGCGCATCAGGGTTGACTTACCAGAACCCGAGGGCCCTAAGAGGGCAACAATTTCCCCCGTGCGTAACTCAAGGTCAATGTTTTCCATAATGCTAATGACCTGACCGTTGGGCTGACGGTAGGCCTTCCCAACATTCAGTAAGCGGACGAGCGATTCCCCTTTGGTTTTGGCTTGCATGGTCCTGCATCCTGTGGCATTTCCACCGTTAAGCTACCATGAGGATTTAGACTTAGAAAACCTAAGGGACAAAAACTACCCCCGGGATTAGCGATCGCCACTCAGTTGTGGAATTTCTGATAGCCCCCCCTTAGGCTTTTATTGTAAACTGATCAGCGGTTTTTCACAAAAGGTAACAATTCCGCTATGGGACTCTTTGATGGCCTTTTCCGTCGACGCAAGCAAGCTGAGCCCCGACCCAGCAAAGACTTTTTTCTTGATCCCGATGAAGCCAAAACCTACGGCAACATTGAGTATATGCGTACCCCCAGGGTCGTGAAAAAAACGTTCCCTGCGACTGGCGGTGCCAAAGAAGAAGTAGAAGTGGTGGAGTTGGTCTCCTCCATCGAAAAGGTGAATCCAGAAGCGGAAAACAAAGGTAAACCCGAACCGAGTGTCAGTGATATCAGGACGCCTCCAGCAGAAGAACAGGAACGCCGTCGCAGCGATCCTAACTTGGACTTCTTCCGTTCTATGGCCAAAGATCTACGCCGTGGCTAAAACCTAAAAACTTCTGGGGGTTGGTACTTGCGCATCCCAAGGCTGCCCCCTAGGATCAATACAGCCCTTTTCGCAAAGTCTCTCAGTCGCCACGGAACACTTTGGATGAACGACCTTTGGAGCAGTGCCGCGATCGCCTACCTACACTACCTCAGCTTCATGGTGGCTTTTGCTGCCCTTGTAGTGGAGCACCTCACCCTGCGCAAAGACTTAGACCTCAAACAGGCTTGGCGATTGGTGATTACCGATGCCCTCTATGGTATTGCTGCGGTGACCGTTCTTGGGACCGGGATTTTGCGGGTTCTCTATTTTGGCAAGGGCACTGAATATTATTTAGGCAACCCTGTCTTTCACCTCAAAGTCGGCTTATTCATTTTGGTGGGGTTATTGTCCCTTTATCCCACCATTTCCTTTCTGCTTTGGATTAAACCGCTGCGGGAAGAGAAAGTACCCACCCTCGAGTTGCCGACTGTGCAGCGTTTGACTTGGGTAATTCGGGCTGAATTGGCCTTTCTCAGCGCTATTCCCTTTTTGGCAGCGATGATGGCGCGGGGGATTGGTTTGGATTGGATTCAACGGTAACACTCTTCAGCAGGGGAGCGATCGCCCCTATGATAGATCCTGCTGCCACGGATAAAACGGATGAGTCATCCCACGATTGAGTCGATTCTTCAGGAAAATCGCCTTTTTTATCCCCCCGCTGATTTTGTGGCCAAAGCGCGGATCAATTCCCTTGAGGCCTATAATGCCCTCTACGAAAAGGCCAAAGCTGATCCCGCTGCCTTTTGGGGCGAATTGGCACAGCAGGAACTAGAGTGGTTTCAACCTTGGGATCAGGTACTGGATTGGCAGCCCCCCAATGCCAAGTGGTTTGTCAACGGCAAAATCAACATCACCTACAACTGTTTGGATCGTCACCTCAAGACTTGGCGCAAAAATAAAGCGGCGTTGATCTGGGAAGGCGAACCCGGTGATAGCCGCACCCTGACCTATGCCCAACTGCACCGTGAGGTGTGCCAGTTTGCCAATGTCCTCAAACAACTAGGGGTGAAAAAGGGCGATCGCGTCGGTATTTATATGCCGATGATTCCAGAGGCAGCCATTGCTATGTTGGCCTGTGCCCGGATTGGCGCGCCCCACTCAGTGGTATTTGGAGGCTTTAGTGCCGAAGCCTTGCGCGATCGCCTCATTGATGCCCAAGCTAAACTGGTTGTTACGGCTGACGGTGGCTGGCGCAAAGATGCCATTGTGCCCCTCAAGGATCAAGTGGATAAAGCGCTAGCCCATCAAGCGGTTCCCACCGTTGAAAATGTCCTAGTGGTGCAGCGCACCCAGCAGCCAGTCACCATGGTGCCCGGTCGCGATCACTGGTGGCACGCTCTGCAAAAGGGGGTCAGTGCCGACTGTCCTGCCGAACCTATGGACAGCGAGGATTTACTCTTTATCCTTTACACCTCCGGCTCCACCGGCAAACCCAAGGGCGTTGTTCACACCACCGCAGGTTACAACCTCTACACCCACATCACTACCCAGTGGGTCTTTGACCTCCAAGATACCGATGTCTATTGGTGTACCGCCGATGTTGGCTGGATTACGGGTCACAGCTATATTGTCTATGGGCCACTGTCCAATGGGGCAACCACCCTCATGTATGAAGGGGCACCCCGCGCCTCTAATCCCGGTTGCTTCTGGGATGTGATTGAGAAGTATGGGGTCACCACTTTCTACACGGCGCCGACGGCAATCCGGGCTTTTATCAAAATGGGCGAACACTTGCCCCGGGCACGCAACCTTTCCTCCTTACGCCTGTTGGGAACCGTGGGTGAACCCATCAACCCTGAGGCATGGATGTGGTACTACCGTGTCATTGGCGGTGAGCGCTGCCCGATTGTGGATACATGGTGGCAAACGGAAACTGGCGGCCACATGATCACCTCACTGCCGGGGGCAATTCCGATGAAACCCGGCTCTGCTACCAAGCCCTTGCCGGGGATTCTCGCTGATGTCGTGGACCTTGAGGGCAACCCTGTCGGTGTCAATGAGGGTGGCTATCTGGTCATTCGTCACCCTTGGCCAGGGATGATGCGCACTGTGTATGGCGATCCCGATCGCTTCCGCCGCACCTATTGGGAGCACATTCCACCTCGCAATGGTCAGTATTTTTACTTTGCCGGCGATGGTGCCCGCAAGGATGAGGATGGCTACTTTTGGGTAATGGGACGGGTTGACGATGTAATCAATGTCTCTGGCCACCGCTTGGGCACTATGGAAATTGAATCGGCATTGGTCTCCCACCCTGCCGTTGCTGAAGCCGCCGTTGTCGGTAAACCCGACGAGGTCAAAGGGGAAGAGATCGTTGCTTTTGTGATTCTTGAAGGATCGGCGACCCCCAGTGATGCCCTCCAACAGGAATTAAAGCAACACGTTGTCAAGGAAATTGGTGCCTTGGCACGGCCGGCGGAGATTCGCTTTACGGACGCTCTGCCCAAAACGCGATCAGGTAAAATCATGCGGCGGCTCCTGCGTTCTCTAGCCGCAGGTCAAGAGGTGGTTGGGGATACTTCAACATTGGAGGATCGCTCAGTGCTCGATAGGCTGCGCCGAGGGGCTTGAGAGTCTCCCCTATCAATGGCCTTATAATTGGTAGGTAATGGCAAGTGGCATCCGCACAAAAACGCTCGTTCTTTTAACAACGGCAGCCATTTTAGGCGGCGGTCTCTTGCTTTTTGAGCCACAACTGCCCAGGCCCAACAGCAGGGATACGCAAACCCACCAGCGCCTCTTTAACTTTCAAGAGGCGGATGTTGTGGCATTGAAAATTGTTGCCCCTGATTACAGCTTGAACTTGAAAAAGTTGGCGACAGGCAACTGGGTGATTGATCGGGAAAAGCAAACCCCCGCAGAAGAGGGCACAGTCGTCTTCTTACTAAACTTATTGGCCACAGGTCAGCGCGATCGCTCCCTCGACGTACCTACTGAACGTGCCAGAGATTATGGCCTTGCTCCCCCTCTGGCCACTGTGGATATCACCCTCAAAGACGGCCAGCAGCACCGTTTACACTTGGGGGACACCACCTTTGACGGCCTCAAGCTCTACGCGGAAATTGACCCTCCCTCAGAACCCCGCGAAAAAATGACAGTGACCCTCGTTCCCCTTGATCTCAAAAATGCCCTCCAGCGCCCTTTGAGGGAATGGGAGCGTCAGCAAGCAGCAAACTAAAGCTTGAGACGTCAGTCAATCCTAGCACGACTCACCAAAAGCTCGTCAGAATATAAAAGCGTAGTGAACTATCGAGGGGACATCAATCATGGGATTCTTTGGCTTTAAAAAGTTGACAATGCCTAGCCCCAATACTGCATTACCCGGCCGAGCGGAACCAATGCCTGTGCCAAAGGCTCACTTGGTTAATGGTCATCCCCTCACCCCTCCCTATCCCGAAGGCATGGAGTTAGCGATGTTTGGCATGGGCTGCTTTTGGGGGGCTGAGCGCAAGTTTTGGCAGGTGCCGGGGGTCTATGTTACCGCTGTGGGCTATGCGGGCGGCTATACCCCCAATCCCACCTATGAGGAGGTGTGCACGGGCATGACAGGTCACAATGAGGTGGTGCGGGTGGTCTTTGACCCCCAGAAGGTGACCTATGAAGAATTGCTCAAGGTCTTTTGGGAAAACCATGACCCGACCCAGGGCATGCGCCAAGGCAATGATGTGGGGACGCAGTATCGCTCCGGTATTTACTACTATTCCCCTGAGCAAAAAGCCCTGGCCGAGGCGAGTCGCGATCGCTACCAAGCAGCCCTAAAAGCTGCAGGTTACGGTACAATCACCACTGAAATTCTGCCAGCACCTGAATTTTACTTTGCCGAACCTTACCACCAGCAATACCTCCACCGCAATGTAAATGGCTATTGCGGCCTTGGGGGCACCAAGGTTCCCTACGAACTCATGAGTGCCACCCCCCGCATTTAGGGGAGATTGAGACGATAGGGCATACGGGGACGGTAAGCATCGCTAAAGTTGGTCTGATCGACAGTGGCATTGTTTAACCGTGCCCACTGCATATTGGCTTGCTCAAAGGTAGCACCGTTGAGATTGGCGCGGCGCAAATCCCCATAGCGGACATCGGCTCCCGTTAAGTTGCTATTGCTGAAATTGGCACGGCGAGCACGACTATGGCGCAAAACTGCACGGCTCAGGTTAGCACCCCTAAGATTGACCTCTTCTAGGTTGGCTCGTTCTAAATAGGCGGCGGTGAGGTTGGCATTACTCAGATTTGCCCCTGCCAAATTGGCCACCATAAGGTTGGCATCCTGGAGGTTGGCGCCCTCAAGATTGGCACCGCGCAAATTTGCCCCCGCCAAGTTATAGCCGCGCAAATCAACAGTCCGTAGGTCACAGCCGGGACAAGCATTGGTTTGCACAAGTTGTTGCATGGGGGAAGGCATGGCAAAGGCGGTATAGCTAGCGATCGCCCCACTAATCATTGCTGTTGCCATCAATACCTGTCGCTTCACATTCCCATCCTCCTGCCACGCTAGAGAGACTTTAGCACAGGTCCTAAGAATTTAACCTGCGGCGACTGGAGTACCGATGTCGTTGCTGCCAATCCTTAGCACTGCGAACAGCCAACCACAACAGGAGTAAGGCAATCAACCCACCCTGCTTGGGTGCCCTCAGGGCAAATAAAATTAACAGCACACACAGGATATCCTGCCCGACAATGACCCAACGGGGTAGCTTCCCTACCCGATAAAACCAGCCCACCTGCACCAATTGCAACACCAAGGCAAAAAGACCACTAAAGGTACCAATGAGCCACTGGGGTGTATCTGTTGCTGTTGCCACGGTCATGCCAAGGAGGGCACCCACAAGGGGGCTAAAGCACAGTTGCACAAGGATAATGAAGCGGTAGCCCCAGAGGTTCCCAGAAAGAAAGATCTCAAGGAACGACCAAGCAGCCAGCACACCAACTACCCAATAGGGGGAACAATGGCGCAACAAAGGTACCTGTGACCAGAGTTGTTCCCCCTGCAATAGACCTATCAACAGTAGGGGAAGTGCCAGGCGTAGTCCCCCTGCTGCTGCCGCTGAAAGAATGGCCAAAACCTCTAGCATGGTTCCATTGGTTTCAAGATACAGGGTAGGGTTGCCAACAGGCGATCGCACACCGTTTCCGGGGTATCTTCCACCGTAATCCTTAGCTCTAAGTCTGCCTGAGCATAGAGGTATTGACGCGCCTGCAGCAGTTCACGCAAGCGTTCCTCAAGAGGCTGTTCCTGCAACAGGGGACGTTCCCGATCTTGGCCCAGACGTTGACAGAGCACCGCAAGGGGGACATGAAGCCAGACCACAATACCGTGATGCAGATAACTCCAGTTCATCGGGTTAAGGACAATGCCGCCGCCTGTGGCCACCACCAAGTGGTGGTAACTGGAGACTTGTGCTAGGACCTGTTGTTCCAACTGCCGAAAGGCAGGCTCCCCCTCTTGGGCAAAGATCTCGCGAATCGGTCGTTGGCGAAACTCCGTAATCACAGCATCGGTATCCACAAAACCGTAGCCCAAGCGTTGGGCCAGGATGCGACCCGTGGTGGTTTTACCGGCACCCATCATGCCCACAAGATAGATATTGGCTCCCCCAAGGCGTTCTTGCAGTTCCATAGATAACCATTTCTCGACACCGCCAAATCAGCACTTTAACCTAAATATAGAGGTCTGCCCAGAATTTCCATGCCCCAGCCCAATCCCTACGTGACCCTACAGGTGGCAGTAACGGCCACCCAAGCCGAGATTAAGGCCGCCTATCGGCGCTTAGTCAAGCAGTATCACCCCGACTACCACCCCAGCGATCGCTCCAGCCATGAGCGAATGGCGGCCATTAACGCCGCCTATGAAATCCTGGGGGATGAGCAGTCTCGGCAAGCCTATGATGCCCAGCACCGCGTCCACCCCAAAAACGCTAGGCTCGATGTTCAGGGTTTCCAAGCTGCCGATCGCGAGCTAAGACAATGGCTGGCACTCACCTACAAGCCCGTGAGTCAGATCATTGAAGCAGTCTTGCGATCGCTCCCCCAGCAGATGGATGTCCTTGCTGCCGATCCCTTTGATGATGACCTCATGGATCAGTTCCTCACCTACTTGCAGGACTGTCGCCGCGCCCTTACCCGTGCCCGCTATACATTCCAAGCCCAACCCAACCCCGCCGCTGTAGCCAAGGTGGCAGCCCACCTCTATTACTGTTTGAATCAACTGGTGGATGGTCTCGACGAGCTAGAGCAATTTAGCCACAGTTACGACGATCGCCATCTGCATACGGGGCAGGAACTCTTTCGCATTGCCCATCGCCTCTTCGCAGAGTGTCGGCTTGTCCGCTAAACTAAAGAGAATCAGCATCCCAGCACGGCAGCAAGATTCAATCCCCGTTATGAAACATACCCTATCGGTTTTGGTGGAAGATGAGGCGGGTGTCCTCACTCGTATTGCCGGTCTATTTGCGCGGCGTGGCTTTAACATCGAGAGCTTGGCGGTAGGACCTGCGGAGCAAATTGGCGTCTCTCGTATTACGATGGTGGTGCCGGGAGATGATGCTGTCATTGAGCAGTTGACCAAGCAACTCTACAAGCTGATCAATGTCCTCAAGGTGCAGGATATTACCACAATTCCCTGTGTAGAACGGGAATTGATGCTCCTGAAGGTGAATGCCACCGCCAGCACCCGCTCTGAAATTTTGGAACTGGTGCAAATTTTCCGCGCTAAGGTGGTGGATGTGTCCGACGATTCGCTAATCATCGAGGTCTCCGGTGACCCTGGCAAAATGGTCGCCCTCGTGCAAATGCTGAATAAATTTGGGATTCGCGAAATTGCCCGCACCGGTAAAATTGCCCTTGTGCGCGAGTCTGGGGTGAATACAGAATACCTGAAGTCCTTGGAAGCACGGGTCTAATTGGCGGTGAAGTATCCCTGGTTAATGCTGGCACTGGGGGCGATCGCCCTCAGTAGTTGTACGGCAACCGAGGCTCCCTCAGCAAACAACAATACATTGCCCCTTGGGGTTGCCCTCGCCCAAACCGGTAATGCGGCTCTCTACGGCCAAGAGCAACTACAGGGGGTGCGAGTCGCCGAGGAGTTTTTTAATCAATCAGGCCAGATCAAGAAGCGAACCCTGCGGCTGGTGATTCAGGATACCGGCAGTGATGAGGCGGGGGCAGTCAATGTCTTTCAGACCTTGATTAATCGCGATCGCGTGATTGGTATTGTCGGCCCCACCCTCTCGCAACAGGCCTTTAGTGCCGATCCCATTGCCGAGCAAGCGGGTGTACCGGTTGTCGCCCCCTCCAATACAGCGCGTGGCATTCCTGAAATTGGTGCCTTCATTAGTCGCATCTCTGCAGGGGTGGAGGTAGTAGCGCCCACCGCGATTCAAGCGGCCCTTGAGATTAACCCCACCATTCGCCGAGTGGCTGTCTTCTTTGCCCAAGATGATGCCTTTAGTCGCTCAGAAACCGAGATTTTTCAAAAAGCCATTCGTGAGCATCCCAAGCTTGAACTGGTGAGTGTCCAGCAAACCCAAACCACTGATACAAATTTCCAAGCCCAAATCAATGCCACCCTCAGTGTCAAACCGGACTTAATTGTCATCTCTGGCCTAGCGGCGGACGGCGGTAACCTCATTCGTCAACTGCGGGAACTGGGCTACCAAGGGTTAATTTTGGGAGGGAATGGCATCAATACCGTCAACATCTTCCCTGTCTGTCGTCGTCTCTGTAATGGGGTCCTGGTGGCGCAGGCCTATAATTCCGAAAACCCCGCTCCGATGAACGTCAAGTTCCGCGACGCCTTTGCAGCCAAATATGGCCAACTCCCCTCTCAGTTTAGTGCCCAAGCCTTTACGGCGGTTCAGGTCTTTGCGGACTCCTTAGCGCGACTCTCTCAAGAAAAGAACTTGTCGGAATTGCCCCTTGCAGATTTGCGTCAGGCCTTGAACCAAGAGATTCTCAAGGGAGTCTATGAAACCCCCCTTGGAGAAATTCGCTTTACACCTCAGGGAGAGGTGCTGCAACGTTTCTTTTACGTCGGTCAGATTGAGATGAGTGAGGAGGGCCAAAGCGGAAAATTTAGCTTGGTGAAAAAAGTTGAACGACGCCCCTAGCGGGCAACCACCTCAGCAGCTTCACGAGGTTTCTTGCTCCGCCAAAGGAGGCGAATTGGGGTACCCCGAAATCCTAGCTGCTGCCGAATTTGGCTCTCAATGTAGCGGCGATAGTTATCCTTGAAGAGTTTGGCATTGTTAACAAAAATCGCAAATGTTGGCGGTTGGGTGGCAACTTGGGTGGCGTAGTAGATTTTGCCTTGGCGGCCTTGGCGAGTGGCGGGTGGGGTATGCCAGCGTAGGGCTTCTTGAATTGCTTCATTCACCACTGCTGTACTGACTCGGCGACGATGTTGTTCAACCGCCGCATCCACCACTGCAAAAATTTTGTCAAGGCGTTGACCCGTATGGGCACTGACAAAGAGGGCATCTGCCCACTCCAGAAAATGCAACCGCTGATATAGGCGATCGCGATAGGCGTTAATGGTATAGGTATCTTTGTCGGGGACGGCATCCCACTTGTTCACAATCAGCACACAGGCACGCCCCTGATCGGCAATGTGCCCTGCCAAGCGCTGATCCTGTTCGGTAATGTCTTCAAGGGCATCCAACACCAACAGCACCACATCGGAGCGGTGAATGGCCTTAAAGGCACGATGGACACTAAACATCTCGGGCCCATAGGCCACATGAGTCCGTTTCCGAATACCAGCGGTATCAATGAAGCGGTACTGGGTGCCCTCGTGTTCAATCACTGTGTCAATGGCGTCGCGGGTGGTACCTGAAATCGGACTGACAATGGCGCGATCGCTCCCAATTAGGGCATTGAGCAAGCTGGATTTACCCACATTGGGACGCCCCGCAATGGCCACCTGAATCTCCGGCGCCTCGGGAAGGGTTTCTGCTGCTGGCAGGTAGCTAATCAACTGATCCAGCAACTCGCCAGTGCCACTGCCGTGGATGCTAGAAATTGGGTAGGGTTGGCCCAGCCCAAGGGACCAGAACTCTGCCGCCTGCACCTGACCCATTTGGCGCGACTCGCATTTATTCACCGCCACTAAAACGGGTACGGGAAGCTGGCGCAACCAGGCAGCAATCTCATAGTCGAGTGCCGTAGGCCCGGCTTGACCATCTACTACAAAAATCGCGGCCGTGGCCTCCTGAAGGGCAAGCTCTGCCTGCTGACGAATCAGGGGCAAAAAGTCACTGTCATCATCAAACACTAAGCCCCCGGTATCCACGACCAGAAATTCCCGATCTTGCCAAAATGCAGGCCGGTAGGTGCGATCGCGAGTTACTCCTGGTTCATCGTGGACAATGGCATCCCGTTCACCGGCCAGGCGGTTCACAAAGGTTGATTTGCCCACATTGGGGCGGCCAACGACAGCAACAATCGGCAAAGCCATAGTCAGGAGTGGTCTTCGCAAATCATGGTTTGGGCAATGCCCTAGAGTTCAAGCTGGCTGCCCCGCTTGTATTGTTGGTACGCAGCAAAGAATAACCCTGCCAAGGTCACTGGAATCAGCCCTAAAACAATCCCACACAGTAAAGGCTCAATCATCGCTCGATCCGAACTCAACGATCACTTCATTCCCCACGATACACTATTTGATAAGTGTTGCATCGGCAGTTCCCTTCTGCAAGGGTTTTCCTCCCCGGCCAGAATCTCTATGTTTCGCCTTCCTCTGCTCTCCTTTATCCAGCTTTTTTTGCCGACAACTGCAGTCATTGCTGCTCTTTTGGTACCCCCTTACCTTAGCGAACGGCAGGCGCTTCTCAAGCAGCTTCGAGTAGACCAGGAAAGTAAATTAGAGCAGATTGACTTCACGCTAGCGAATACCCTCGCCAATGCTGTGAATGCTCCCAAAGGTTTGGCCAGCCTTCACCTTTGGCACGCGCTAATTGATGGCACCGCCAGGGAGGAGGAGATAGATCAAGAAGCGCGAGAAGTAGTGCAGGAATGGCACCGCTTTAAGGGGGATTACGATCTGCTTTATGTGCTCGATACCAGTGGCAGAATCCGTTTTCAGTGGAGTGCAACGCCCCAAATTAAGCCGCCTGCTCCGCTGAAGGCCATTCACCCCTACTGGCCTATCCTCCGGCAATTAACGCCTAATCAGGTGTTTGTCTCCCCGATGGAGGTTATAGAGACCCAAAGCCAGCGTTTTCCGTTGCCCGTGCTGTATGTTGGCGTCCCCCTATACCACCAGTCCACACCCAGGGGCGTGCTCGTTGTCCGTTACCAGGTTAACTCCCTTTTCCAAGCGCTACTGCGGACGTGTAGTGCCCAAAGAGGCTGGTGCCTGCTCGCAGACAATCGGGGCTATTGGCTTCTTGGGGAAGATATTCGCGAGCAGTGGGGATTTCATTTTCCTGACCGACAGCAGTTCACTGTCCGCCACCAGTACCCCCTCCTGTGGCAGCAAATGCAACGTCAGCCTAGGGGCAGCCTATTTAGCCCCGATGGTTTATTCGTCTATCAAAGTTTTTCTCCCTGGCAAGAGGACGAGACCCCTGCTGAGGGAGTAGTTTACTTATCTGGCTCCCAACCTAGCATTCGTTGGTGGTTGATTGCATTCCTACCCAACAGCTCTATAGAATTAGACCTTGACCGCTTAAATCGAAACTTCTTGATCTTTTTTGCTGCCCTGTGTATTCCAGCAGCCGTGGTTGTTTTACTCATTAGCCGCGATCGCCAACGCAAGCGCACTTTACAGAAACTCTTGGAAACCAGTGACGCCCGTTTTCGCAGTGTCAGTGAAATGGCACCTGTGGGAATTTTTACCCTGGATGCCCAAGGACAACCCACATTCCTTAACCGGCGGCTCCTGCAATTGTTGCAGGTTCCCACGGCCGAGGAAGCACAAGGACAATGGATAGAACGTCTTCACCCTGAGGATCGCGATCGCGTCTTGAAGGCGTGGACAGCATGCCAGCAGCAAAGGGTACCTTTTCATGAGAAATTTCGGATTGTCCATCACGATAACAGCAGTCACTGGATTAACGCCCGGATTATTCCCCTCCCGGAAAGCAGCGCCACAGATAGTTTCGTCGGCACTTGGGAAGATATCTCCCAAATGATGGAGCAGCAAAAACTCCTAGAGGCAGCGCGTCAAGCTGCTGAGGAAGCCAGCCGCGCCAAGAGTGAGTTTTTGGCCACCATGAGCCATGAAATTCGCACCCCCATGAACGCCATCATTGGGCTGACGGGACTACTGCTCGATACCCCCCTCAATCCCCAACAACAGGAGTTTGTCAATACCATTCGCGTCAGTGGGGATGCTCTGCTGGCGGTAATCAACGATATTCTTGATTTCTCAAAAATTGAGTCGGGTAAGTTGGAGCTGGAGAGCTATCCCTTTAATCTGCGCACTTGCGTTGAAGAAGTGCTCGATCTACTGGCAAGTCGTGCCGCCGAACGTGAGGTAGAACTTGCTGCCCACATTGACGCCGGGGTGCCTTGCGCCGTCATTGGCGATATGGGACGGCTGCGACAGGTGCTTGTCAATCTCATCGGCAATGCCATCAAGTTTACCCAAAAAGGCAATGTCACACTCTACGTGAAGGCAACGCCAACACCGATGAGTCAGTATGAGTTTATGCCCTCATATTACTCCTACTTGTTTGCCATTCAGGATACGGGCATCGGTATTTCTCCAGCCGGGATGAATCGCCTTTTCAAGCCCTTTAGCCAAGTGGATGCCTCAACTACTCGTCAGTATGGCGGCACTGGACTGGGTTTAGTCATCTGCCAACGCCTTGTGGAGCGGATGGGGGGACAAATTTGGGTAGAAAGCAAAAAGGCGGGAGAACCCCTCATCGTAGCCGGAACACCCCTGGCGGCCTATGAGTCAATTCCAATACCCGAGAGCGGCTCAGTTTTTTACTTTACAACGCGGTTTTTGCTCAATCCGAAGCCGGCACCAGAGCCAATGGATGATACTTGCTACCTTGAAAATCGCCGCGTTCTTATTGTCGACGATAATGCGACCAACCGCCAAATTTTAGCGCTACAAACCAAAAAATGGAACATGCAGGCCTTGGTGGCAGAGAGTGGGGCCAGTGCCCTTACTCTTCTCCAACAACAAGGGGTACCGGATGTGGCCATTCTAGACCTCCAGATGCCTGAGATGGATGGGGTTACCCTTGCTCGCCAAATCCGCACAGCCTACGGTCAATTGCCCCTGATTCTCCTGACTTCCCTAGGAAACACCCTGACAGAGTCAGAAAAGGCCCTATTCTGTACTCTAATCAGCAAGCCTGTGAAACAATCGACACTATACAATGCCCTGAATAATTTATTTTGCGAAAAGCAGAAAACAGCATTCCCCAAACCAGCGACAGCGCTATCCTTTGAAGACCTAAAAGCAGAACTACCGCCCCTGCGCATTCTCGTAGCCGAAGATAACAAGGTCAACCAGATGGTGGCGTTGCGGATTTTGGAGAAGTTGGGCTATCGCGGTGACATTGCCGCCAACGGTTTGGAGGTCCTGGATGCGGTGCAGCGGCAGCCCTATGATGTAATCCTAATGGATATGCAAATGCCGGAAATGGATGGCATTACGGCTACCCGAGAAGTAACTCAACTGTTTCAAGGGCTCAAGAAACCCCGTCCGCGAATTATTGCCATGACCGCCAATGCCATGGAGAGCGATCGCCAGCTTTGTCTCGATGCCGGCATGGACGATTATGTGAGCAAGCCTATTCACCTTGAGGAATTGGTGCGTGCCCTTCGCCAGTGTCAGCCCCTCCAGACCCCAACAACTTAACATCTAGCGATACACTAAAAAAATAGACTCAGTGGGTTATCGATTCCAGCAAAAATAAATAATGATCTATGGTTACTCCTGAACAACTGACCACCTTAATTCAATCCAGCTTGCCCGATGCCTTGGTTCAAGTGCAAGATTTGACAGGAGGTGGCGATCATTACGAAGCGGTAGTCGTCTCCGCTGCCTTTGAGGGCAAGGGACTAGTGCAGCAGCACCAATTGGTCTATGGCAGCCTCAAGGAGCTCATGGCCAGCAATGAACTCCACGCCCTTGCCCTGAAGACCTATACTCCCCAACAATGGGCACAACGTCAGTGATTTAGAATGCAATTTTGTAACTTGTCAACTCAAGAGGGAAAGGGAACGATGACACCCGAACTGCACGCCAAAATTGAGAACCTCGTCAAGAGCAACAAGATCATTGTTTTCATGAAAGGGAGCAAGCTCATGCCCCAATGCGGTTTTTCTAACAATGCGGTGCAAATTTTGAATGCCCTCGGCGTCCCCTATGAAACAGTGGATGTCCTTGAGGATTTTGAGATTCGTCAAGGAATTAAGGAGTATTCCAACTGGCCAACAATTCCCCAAGTGTTTATCAACGGCGAGTTCATTGGTGGCTCCGATATTCTCATTGAGCTATACCAAAGTGGGGAATTGCAACAACTGGTTGAGGTGGCTTTAGCTTCATAATTTTTTCTCCCATTCACTGACGCTCAAAAAAAATCCCCCAGCAATGGGGGATCCTCATCATTTGTTCAAGAACCTTGACTGTTCGGCCTAAAAGTGGCGGATTAGGCAAGGCTCACTTTGACGACGCGGTTTTTCTCTTCTTCCGCTTTCGGCAGGGTCAGGTGCAGGATGCCATCTTTGTATTCGGCTTTGACATCGGTGTTTTGAATCCGAACTGGCAGAGGAATGACCCGTTGGAATTTGCCATAGCGGAATTCTGTGCGTTTCATGCCCTCTGTTTCAGTTTTGGTTTCAGATTTGCGTTCGCCACTAATGGAAACCGCTTCAGCTGTAACTTGAACGTCAATGTCTTTGGGATCCATCCCCGGAAGCTCTACTTTCAAGAGAAGGGCTTCAGGGGTTTCTTCCAGTTCTGCGGCCGGCAGAAAACTAAGATCACTGCGCCGCTCCGTCAAGGGAATCAATTCATCGAATAAACGGTTCATTTGGCGTTGAATTGCATCGATTTCGCGGAACGGTTCCCAACGAACGAGTGCCATACGCTTATCCTCCTGTACTCCTTAAGGTTTTAGATTGCCCACGGGATGGTTTACAGAGAGAACAACACCAACAACTAAATTTGGTTGTACTGCTTTTGCTGGTGACTTGGGCTGATTCCCTCTGTCTACCTTCACTATAGAGGATAGAACTCTTGATACAAGTGGGGTTTAACGATCTCGCCAAGTTCCTATTTCCGAACCCGTGGTGCTGAAAATTACTCTGGAGGGGAAATTAAGAAAACATTAAAATTTGTTAGAGAGAAGGTTATCAACTGAGAGTCCTTGCAGGACGGCTTGGGCGTTGGCGATCGCCACCCTCCCCCGTAGAAAGCCAATATTTGCCCCCGGACACAGATAACTCAAGGACTTCTGCCGACAGAAGGCTTTTAGTGTCTCCACGCTGCGCAGTTGCCGAGGCCAGTGGAAGGTGGTCGCTGTTTTAATCGGTGCGAGTTCTCCCGTCGGCGTAGGGAGTAGGTGACGACCTGTAAAGAGAACGCCCCCTTGGCCAGACCAATACACACAGGCGCTGCCGGGGGAGTGACCGGGGGTCCAGAGAATTTCGAGGGTTTCACCGATGGCTAGATGATGGTTAAAGGGGGTTACCGTCACTTGGGGCAGCAGATACGCCTCCTGATGCTGGACAATCACTTGGCAGTTAAAGGTGTGCTGAATCTCCCTGATGCGGGCGATCGCCCCCCGGTGGGTAAGGATGAGGCGCTGAACGCCCCCCTGTGCCCTGAGCCAATCCTGAGTTGTGTCTGTCCAAAAGGGCACATCAATAAGGGTATTGCCATCATTTTCTACAATGAGATAAGCAGTACCTCCCATTGTCTCGCGGTTGGGTGGAAACCCATAGACCCTCGGTAATACAAGGCGGGGCGGTTTCTGTTGTTGAGCCACAGGTAGCGAATCGAAATTATGACATGGATTTCCCTTATTGTATTGGGTTTAATCTTGGTCTTTATCGTCCGCCAGAGTGCTGCCCGTGTCAGTCAAACCCCTTGGTGGCTCCTGTGGCTAGTGCTGATGTTGCCGGCCTTTTTTATTGCCGGTTGGCTGCTGCTGTGGGGGAATACACCTGTACCTTCCGGATGGCTGATCTTAATCTTTGTCACCAGTTCGGTGCTCTACCTTGTGCTCTTGCGCCGAGGCCAGCCCTCCTTACCGGCTGTGCCACCCACACCCCCGCCACCCACACTGACGGAGAATGGCAAGCTCCTCAATCAGGAGGAAGAAACGCAATTGCAGAGCTGTTTCCCTTGGGGAATGTACTATCTGCAGCAAATTGAGTATCGTCCACAGGCGGTGATCTGCCGCGGGCAAATGCGCGGTGATGCCAGCCAAGTCTACCAAACAGTGGAGCGCAATATTGCCCAACGCTTTGGCGATCGCTTTCTGGTCATGTTTCAAATGGGGTTGAGTAATAAGCCTTTTTTTGCCCTGATTCCCCGCGATCGCCTGCCCCAGCCCCAACAGCTTTTTCGTCCCGGTCTTAGCCTTGGCCTTCTGGCCTTAACCTTTCTCACCACCACCGTTGCTGGCTTGGCAGTTGTGGCGCCTGATCTGACAGCGGCGGAGCTGCGGCTCAATCCCAGTTTGCTCTGGCAGGGGTTGCCCTACAGCCTCAGTCTGCTGTTAATTTTGGGCATCCATGAACTGGGACACTTTGCCACTGCATGGTATTACGGTGTGAAGGCGACGCTGCCCTACTTTATTCCCCTGCCCTTTGCCATGGGCACACTGGGGGCCTTTATCCAGATGAGATCACCCGTTCCCCATCGCCGTGCCCTCTTTGACATTAGTATTGCGGGTCCTATTGCTGGGTTGATCGTGACGCTACCAATTCTAGTTTGGGGGTTACAGCAGTCCGAGGTGGTGCAACTGCCTGCCAACGCCTCGGAGCAGCCCCTGAATCCCCAAGTGTTTAGTCCACGTATTTCAATTCTCTTTACCCTGATTGCTAAAGCCATTTTTGGCGCCGCCCTCAAGAGTAACAGTGCGCTACACCTCCATCCGATGGCAGTGGCAGGGGTGCTGGGCTTAGTAGTGACGGCTTTGAACCTGATGCCTGTGGGTCAACTGGATGGTGGTCACATTGTTCATGCAATGTACGGCCATCGGATGGGGGCAGTGATTGGCCAAGTGAGCCGCTTATTGGTGCTGATTCTGTCGTTTATTCAACCGTGGCTCTTTGTTTGGGCACTGATCCTGTTCTTGATGCCCGCTTTTGATGAACCTGCCCTCAATGATGTCAGTGAATTGGATAACTGGCGTGATGCCCTTGGCCTAATGGCACTGGTGTTGCTATTGCTAATTATTTTCCCAGTGCCAGCGCCCCTTGCAGCGCTGCTACTGCCGACACACCCAATGCCATAGGGGATGACGTTGCCCCTGCTGACGAATGCGCAGGACTTGTCTTTCTAGACGTTGCTGCCACCGCGGCGATCTGCCCCAGACAATGTTGCGGGTCTGCCAGTACAAAACGCTCAGGGTCATGGCAATACACAACGCCAAACCGATCGCCGGCAGCCGATTGAAAAGAATGCCATAGCGCAGGGCTGCCCACGTAAAATGCTCACGCATGAGGCTAATTTCATAACGGAAGCTCCAAAGGCTCCATGTGCCGACAGTCAGCCAAAGCAAGAGCACCACACCCCAGCGCATGACAACGGTAAAGCGATGCAGGCGATCCACCTGCTGCCGAAATTCTGACTCAAGGCCTTGGGGCATTCGCGATCGCTCCCTGTGGGGCATCTATTCTCCTTATCGTATTTTTTGGCTATTTTTTCATTTTCGCCTGTGGATTGAGGTGGGTCAGGGGGGTGGCTACAGGATGTCTCTCTATGATGCTTTGTGGCACACTGTGGGGAAAGACTGCCAAGCCATGAGGAACCTCTAATGCCAAGTGTGAGCCTACTGCGAGCAACCTCCTATGATCTTGACCATCTCAGTGCCTCCCTTGAGGCACTCCTAGCACCCCTGGGGGGAATAGCGGCAATTGTTAAACCGGGCGATCGCGTGCTCCTCAAGCCCAATTTACTCACAGGGGCGCGGCCAAAGCAGGAATGTGTTACCCGTCCTGAACTGGTCTATTGCGTCGCCAAAATGGTGCAAGCCGCCGGTGGCAAGCCTTTTCTAGGGGATGGACCCGCCTTTGGCTCCGCATTGGGGGTCGCCCGCAGCAATGGCTACCTGCCCTATATTCAGGAGTTAAATTTGCCCGTTGTTGAATTCCATGGCGATCGCTACGCCACCGACAATCCCGAATTTGCCCACCTGCGCCTGAGTAAAGAAGCGATGGCCGCCGATGTCGTCATTAACCTCCCCAAGGTCAAATCCCACGTGCAACTGACCCTCACCCTCGGGGTGAAGAATCTCTTTGGCTGTGTCCCCGGCAAAATGAAGGCATGGTGGCACATGGAAGCGGGTAAGGATGCCGATCGCTTTGGCCGTATGCTCGTGGAAACGGCGCGGGCGATCGCCCCCGACCTCACAATTATGGATGGCATTATTGGCCATGAAGGCAATGGCCCCAGTGGTGGAACGCCACGACCGCTGCATGTTTTGGGCGCCAGTCGCGATGTTTTTGCCCTCGATCGCGCCTTTGTGGCTATCCTGAATGTTGACCCTGCATACATTCCCACCCAACGCGCTGCCACTGCCCTCGGCTACAACTATGAGCTTAGTGAGATTGAGTTTCCCTTGGCACAGCCCCATGAATTAACAATTCGCGACTGGCAACTGCCGCAGCAAATGATGCCCATTGACTTTGGCGCTCCCCGCGTCCTCAAATCCACATTCAAACATCTCTATATTCGCTGGATCAAAGAACCCCTAACTGCCTATAGTCAAAAGGCCTAAGTTCTCAGGAGGGACGCCCTTTGATAAGCTAAGGGAATGCAGTTGGGGAGAAGCGTCCTTGAGCTTTGACTACGATCTCGTCATTATTGGTGCTGGTGTCGGGGGGCATGGGGCTGCTCTCCATGCCGTCAGTGTTGGCCTAAAAACAGCGATAGTGGAAGCGGCAGACATGGGGGGCACCTGCGTCAATCGCGGCTGCATTCCCTCAAAGGCACTCCTGGCGGCAGCTGGACGGGTACGGGAACTACGCCAAGCCAGCCACTGGCAAGCCTTGGGGATTCAACTGGGGCAGGTGAATGTGGATCGCGCCGGCATCGCTGCCCATGCCGCCAACTTAGTTCAAAAGATCCGCAGTGATCTCACCAACAGTCTCAAGCGTCTCGGTGTGGATACGCTCATTGGCCGCGGGAAAGTAGCGGGTTCCCAAAAAGTGAGCATCACCACCCCCACAGGGGAAAAAATCGTAACCGCCAAGGACATTATCATTGCTACGGGGTCAGTGCCTTGGGTGCCCCCTGGTGTTGAAGTAGATAGCAAGACGGTTTATACCAGTGATGAGGCCATTAAGCTGGATTGGTTGCCGCCGTGGGTGGCCATTATTGGCAGCGGCTATATTGGTCTAGAATTTGCCGATATTTACACGGCCCTCGGCAGCGAAGTGACAATGATTGAGGCCCTGGATCAACTGATGCCCACCTTTGATCCCGATATTGCCAAACAGGCACAGCGGATTTTGATTGCTGCGCGCGATATTGAAACCTACAGCGGCACCCTAGCCAAGCGCGTCATCCCCGGTAGCCCGGTGGTCATTGAACTGGCAGATGCGAAAACCCAAGAAGTCGTTGATGTCCTCGAAGTGGATGCCTGCCTTGTGGCCACCGGTCGCATTCCCGCCACCCAAGACATTGGCCTAGAGAGTGTGGGTGTGAGCACCGATAAGCGTGGCTTTATCCCCGTCAATGAGTATTTAGCAGTCACGAAAAAAGGAAAACCCGTTCCCCATTTGTGGGCGATCGGTGATGCCACGGGGAAAATGATGCTTGCCCACGCCGCGGCGGCACAGGGGATTGCCGTTGTTGAAACCATTGTCGGACGGCCTCGCCAAGTGGACTATCGCAGTATTCCGGCGGCGGCCTTTACCCACCCAGAAATGAGCTTTGTCGGCTTGACGGAACCCCAGGCCCGTGAGCTAGGGGAAAAAGAAGGTTTTGAGGTGCAGGTGGCGCGCACCTACTTCAAGGGCAACTCCAAGGCACTGGCGGAAACCGAAACCGATGGCCTAGCCAAGGTGATCTTCCGCGCTGATACCGGCGAGCTACTGGGGGCGCATATCTTTGGTCTCCATGCCTCGGACTTAATTCAAGAGGCGGCTAATGCCATTCGCGATCGCCAGACGGTGAGCCACTTGGCCTTCAATGTCCACACGCATCCCACCCTCTCGGAGGTACTTGACGAAGCCTTTAAGCGGGCCCACGAGATGGTGACCCACCGCTGAACTTGCTACGATAAAGTTTGGAGTCTTTTAGGAGTGGGTGATGACACAGGCGACACAACCCGCCAAGGGAATCATGATGACCGAAGCTGCCCTCAAGCATGTACTCGAGCTCCGCGATAAGCACGGTAAAGACCTGTGTTTGCGGGTGGGCGTCAAGGGGGGTGGCTGCTCAGGGATGTCCTACACGATGGACTTTGAAGACCCCGCCAATATTCGTCCCGATGATGAAGTCTTTGACTATGATGGCTTTAAGGTGGTCTCCGATCCCAAGAGTATGCTCTACATCTATGGCTTGGTTTTGGACTACAGCAACGCCCTTATTGGTGGTGGCTTTAAGTTTATGAATCCCAATGCCACCCAAACCTGTGGCTGTGGTACCTCATTTTCTGCCTAAGGAGTCCTGCCCTTGCCCCCATCTCAGTCTGTGAGTGACGTTGAACGTCAATTTGAGGCGGCGATCGCCCGCTACAAAGAAGGAGCGCCTGCCTCAGAGTTAATTCCTACTTTCAAAGAGATTTGCCAGCGTGCTCAAAAAAGTAGCGCCGCTTGGACGTGCTTGGCGTGGCTCTACCTTCTGGATGAGAAGCCCCAATCTGCCCTAAAGGCTGCCCAAAAAGCAGTCAAGCTCAACCCCGAAGACCCCCAAGCGCGCATTAACCTTGCGGTGGCAATGCTAGAAACCGGACAAAAGGGCGTTCGTCCCCACATTGAATTGGCGCAAACCGTTATTGCTGCGGTGGCTGAGCTGCGCCAAGAGGTCCTCGATAACTTTGCCGACGGCCTGAGGCGTAAACCCGATTGGGAGAGCCTTGCCCGCGTCAAACAATGGGTACTGGGGGGGTAATCATGGCACGGCTGCGGGAAGTGATCAATTGGCTCTTGGTAGCAGATAGCTTTTTTGTCCTTGCCAGTTTTGGCTGGTTTGTGGTTGCCCTTGTTGGGCGCTCCTTGGCTGTACCCCTTGGCTTTGATCTCTGGATCCGGCTCTGGGAACCCCTCTTTATGCCTGCTATTGGTCTTTTGATGGCGGCCACACTGATTAGCGGTGTCCTCAGCTATGTGCAAAACCGCTGGCTGCTGCGCTCTGTCGGCAGTGATTTGCGATCGCGGGATTAATCCTTAAACTTGTTCTGCTTCCACATCTACGGTCGTGGTGATGTGGGGCGATCGCCGGCTTTTAATGCGCTCCACCAGCAATTGCGTTAACTCACTGGCAAGGATGACCACAACTGTGACATCATCGAGCTGGCCAACAATCGGCACCAGATCTGGGGAAATATCCAAAGGACTGAGCAAATAGATCAAGCTGGCAGCAATAATTAGCCAGCGATACTTAGGATGCCGCAACAAGTTCCGATACCAGTTGTAGAAGCCGCTCATAGAGTGCCAACCTTCAATCCTGCCCCTATTCTGGCAGAGGAACTCAATTGCCCGAGGTGGGGAAAACCGTCCTCGGCTAATCAAAGTAAAAGAGCGTAACTACCTTGTGCTGCTCTTCCGCAAGTTCACAGGCTTCCAGAAGGGTGTGGCTATCGTGGAAAGCAAAGCAAATCAGTTGCTGGCAGCGGGAAATAATCTCCTGATTGCAGAGGGAGCTGGCTTCTGCAAGGGGGAGGTGATCATTTTCAGGTTTCTCCACCAAGTGCATCACCTTATCCAGCTGTTGGCGAGACTCCCGCGGCTGGCGTTCTAGACTCTGGGGCAAGATCACCGTCAACAAATTGGGGTCTGCCCGCATTGCCCCCCGAATCGCCGCCGCATTGGTTCCAACCGCACCTGAGGTCATCAGGCGGTTCCCAGCCAGCACAAGGGCATAGCTCATCATTTCAATAAGGTGCTGATGGGTAATGGGGACATGACGCGAGCCAAGGAGCGCAATCCGTTTAGGGCCAGAGTCTTGGATTGTCGCTAATTCCTGCAAAAACTCATCAATTTGGGGGGAATCAATGCCCGGAAGATTTGTCGCCTGCGTCAAGAGTGTCTCTCACGTGTTACGGAACGACGTTATTTTAGCATTTTGGCCTTCAATTCTAATAGAGATCAATCAGTTTACCAGCTGCCCGAGGCACCGCCGCCACAGGAGTCCCCTCTATCATCGCTACTACTAGAGAAACTATCACTATTGCTTAGAGTAGAGAAACTGTCACTATCGCTGGTGTAAGTGTGGTAGCGATCATCATCACTACTAGAGGAGGAGCCCGAGCGATACCCTGATTGCGGACGGTTTGAAAGGCGTTGGGACCAAAAACGCACGGAGAAGGCAATGCTTGCACAAATCCAACAAATGAAGAGGAGAGGAATCAAAAGAAACTTACCAACACTCAAGAATTCCGACAGGGCCTCCCGAAAACTCGTCTTGTTCGTCGAGGGGACAGCACCAGCTTGGCTTGTTAACTGATCAGTTTTCAGTGTATTGAGTAAGGCGCGTATACCGTTGATGATGCCCTGCCCCAATTGGCCACGACGAAAATCTGGCAGCATGTGGTTATCAATCACAGCTTGCATAGCGGGACTCCAACCGCTGCCATAAGCGCTGCCCAATTGAATGCGCACCTTGCGATCGCCTGGGGCCACCAGCATCATCACACCATCGTTGCGCCAACGGCTACCCACCCCTCGATGATTAAACAAATCCATCGCAAAGGCCTCAAAATTAGTGTGCTCGTTGCTGTACTCCCGATAGGAGCCAATCGTTACTAGAAGTACCTGTTGAAAAGAAGGGGCTTTTGCCGGTGTAGAGTTCTCATCTTTTTGAGAGGAATGCTTCTTGGCTAAGAGTGTAACTTTTCTCCTCAAGAAATATTCACAGAAATTGCCAAAATGAGTATATTGATAAGTAAATTAATAATTAACTTTAGTTTAAGAATAAGTTAATTGTTTTTGTATAGATACCTAAGGCAGGCACTTGTCCTAAAACATTAGAGAAATTGACAGGGTTTACGAATGGCCTGGGCCAATAACTGGCGATACTCAGGATCGCTGACAACATAGGCCCCAAAGCGTTGCAGATGGGGATTTTGCAGTTGGGCATCAAACAGTAAAAAGCCCCGCCGCCGCAGGTGCTCCACCAACTGGACCATTGCCACTTTCGAACCGTTGGGGATGCGATAGAACATGGACTCGCCAATGAAGGCCCCGCCAATCACAATGCCGAGAATACCCCCTGCGAGTTCATCCCCCTGCCACGTTTCAAAACTCACCGCCCAACCCGTGGCGTAAAGCAGATGGTACACGTCCTTGAGACGGGGCGTAATCCATGTATTGGGTCGATTGGCGCACCCTTCAACAACAGCAGCAAAATCGCGGTTAATCGCCACTTGAAAGCGATGTTGATTGAGCACCCGCTGCAAAGATTTCGGGTAGTGAAACCGCTCATCCAGGGGAATCAGGGCTCGCTGACGGCTGGTGTACCACCCTAGGCAATCGCCTTCGCCCATGAGGAAGTATCCTTGGGCGTAGCCCCCCGCAATAATCGTTTCGCGGACCCACGCTGCCTCAGGGATCGGCATACTGCTACTCTGGACAATAGAAGCTTGATGTGTCATTTAATGTTGCCTATGCTACTCCCATTTTCCACTGTGACGACAATGATGAGCCGTTACTGGCGCTGGTGTGTAGCACTGCTATTGGCCATCCTGTGGATGTTGCTCACACCAACAGGGGCGATCGCCGAGGATTATACTAAAGAGGCACTCATCAATATGGACTTTTCTGGGCGAGATCTGCGGGGGTCCGAATTTACCAAGGCCAATCTTTTCCACAGTAACCTGAGCCACAGCAATCTTCAGGGGGTGAGCTTCTTTGGCGCCAATATGGAAACGGCCAACCTCGAAGGTGCGGATCTGCGCTACGCCACACTGGACACTGCGCGGCTGACCAAGGCCAACCTCACCAATGCCATTCTTGAGGGCGCCTTTGCCTTTAATACCAACTTTGACGACGCCATTATCACCGGTGCTGACTTTACCGATGTGGAACTGCGGGAAGACGCCCAACGCAAACTCTGCCAGGTTGCCAGTGGCACCAATCCCGTAACAGGGCGCAAAACATGGGAAACGCTCCACTGTGAAGACTTTGCCCCTTAATCCCTCTTCATTTGCTTAAGGGAGAATGATCCCCAAGGGCGATCGCCTCTGTCGGGAATTCTGATAAAGTATTACAAAAGTTAAGATTTATGACTAGAGTTTTTCATGAACGTTTTTATTGTTGGCGGTACCGGTACCCTAGGGCGGCAAATTGTGCGCCGTGCCTTAGATGAAGGACATCACGTCTACTGTTTTGTTCGCAGTCCAGCCAAAGCAACGTTTCTGCGGGAGTGGGGCGCCACGATTCTTCAGGGAAACCTCTGTGCTGCCGACAGTATTCTCGAGGCACTGAAGTATGCCAAAGCCTCGGTGGTTATTGATGCCTCGGCTACGCGTCCCACCGATACGCTAACTATCGCAGCAGTGGACTGGCAAGGCAAAGTCAACCTGATTCAGGCTGCCCAAGCCGCTGATATTGAACACTTGATCTTTTTCTCAATTATGAGGGCGCAGGATTATCCCCAGGTGCCGCTGATGCAAATCAAACACTGTACCGAAGACTTCTTGCGCGAATCGGGGCTAAACTACACGATTCTGCGTCCCTGCGGCTTCTTTCAGGGCTTAATTGGCCAATATGCGATCCCGATTCTGGAAAATCAATCCATTTGGGTTTTGGGAGAGTCCACCGCCATTGCCTACATGGATACTCAGGACGTGGCCAAATTTGCCGTGCGGGCCATTGATCGACCAGCCACCTACGGCAAAGTCTTTGACTTGGCGGGCACCCGCCCTTGGACAGCGGATGAAATTATTAAGCTGTGTGAAAACCTCTCAGGACAGCAGGCAAAAATTACCCGCTTGCCCATTGGCGTCTTACGGACAGCACGGCAGGTCACCCAGTGGTTTCAGTGGACCTGGAACATTAGCGATCGCCTAGCCTTTACAGAAGTGATTGCCAGTGGTCAAATTTTCAATGCCCCGATGGAGGACGTCTATCGCACCTTTGACCTCGATCCCAACGAAACCCTGACCCTTGAGGCCTATTTGCAGGACTATTTCACCCGAATCCTGCGTAAACTCAAAGAATTGGATTACGAAAAAGCCAAACAGAAAAAATCGGGACGCAAAAAACGCAGTCCCTTTAAGTCCACCCCCTAGGAGTTGCTGTGAAGGCGGGGATCATCTACAACGAAGGCAAACCCCTTGCAGTCGAGTTAGCTGCCCATGTCCGCCGAATTTTAGAACTTCAGGGCTGGGAAGTACACATGGCCACGGGAATTGGTGGCATTCTTGGCTATTCCCGTCCCGATAGTCCCGTCTGCCATACCCCTATTGATCAACTGGTGCCCCCTGGCTTTGATGCTTCCATGGCCTTTGCGGTTGTTCTTGGCGGCGACGGCACTGTGCTTTCTGCCTTTCGGCAGTTGGCTCCCTGCGAGATTCCCCTGCTCACCATCAACACTGGACACTTGGGCTTTCTCACCGAGGGCTACGTGGCGGATCTAGAACCTGCCCTTGATCAAGTGCTGCGGGGAGATTACACGATTGAAGATCGCACGATGCTCACGGTTCAAGTCCTGCGGGATCAAACCGTCATTTGGGAAGCTCTCTCCCTCAATGAAATGGTGATCCACAAAGAACCCCTGACGGGAATGTGCCACTTTGAAGTGGATGTGGGTGCCCATGCCCGTGTTGATATTGCTGCCGATGGTCTGATCCTCTCTACCCCCACCGGTTCTACGGCCTATGCCCTCTCGGCAGGGGGTCCCGTGATTACCCCCGGCGTGGCAGCTTTGCAATTAGTGCCCATTTGTCCGCACTCTTTAGCCTCCCGTGCCCTTGTCTTTTCCAACAGGGAACCGGTGTGGATCTATCCAGCGAACCCCTTCAAGCATCTGATTCTTGTGGTGGATGGCAATGCAGGTTGCTACATTCAGCCAGAGGATCAGGTTTTTGTGCAACGTGCCCCCTACCGTGCCCGCTTTATTCGCCTGCGGGCACCAGAATTCTTCCATGTGCTGCAACAAAAACTGGGCTGGGGACTGCCCCATGTGGCCAAGCCACGCGCCAGGAATAGTACAGATTCATAGGGCAAATGGTCTTGAAGGAACCCCCAGCTGAACGGATTCAACAACTGCGGCGCCTGCTTCAGCGTGCGAGCTACGCCTACTACGCCCTCGATCAGCCAATCATGGAAGATGAGGTCTATGACCAACTCTATCGGGAGCTTCAGGAACTAGAGGCCGCTCATCCCGAGTACATCACTCCCGACAGTCCTACCCAACGGATCGGTGAAGCGCCTGTCAGTCAATTCGAGAGTGTCAGCCATCGCATTCCCCTCTATAGCCTTGAAAATGCCTTTACCTTTGCCGATATGGTGGCGTGGCAGGAACGCTGGCAGCGCTATTGGCGCACTCTACGGCAAGAGGAACCACTCCCCCCAGCCGAATATGTCTGCGAACTCAAAATGGATGGTGTGGCTCTTGCCTTAAGCTATGAAAACGGTTTACTTGTGCGGGGAGCAACGCGGGGCGATGGCCAACGCGGTGAGGATATTACCAGCAATGTGCGCACAATTCGCACCATTCCCCTGCGATTAGCCCTTGAAAATCCACCCCCTGTCGTTGAAGTTCGTGGGGAAGCCTTTTTGCCTTTGGAGCGATTCCATCAACTCAACCAAGAACGCCAAGCCCAGGGGGAGCCCCCCTTTGCCAATCCCCGCAATGCCGCAGCCGGTACCCTGCGTCAGCTGGATCCCCGCATTGTTGCCCAACGCCAATTAGACTTCTTTGCCTATGCTCTGCATTTGCCTGAAGGGGGTAGCGTTCCCTTAGGGGAGAACCAAGCAGGGGAACCCCAATCGCAGCGGCAAGTGCTCCATGCGCTGCAACACCTTGGCTTTCGGGTCAATCCCCACAATGCCGACTGCCCTGACCTAGAGGCCGTGAAAGCCTACTATGATTACTGGCAAACCGCACGCCATCAACTGCCCTATCTGACCGATGGCATTGTGGTCAAGCTCAATGACTTAAAGCTGCAACAGACCCTTGGGTTTACGCAAAAGTTTCCCCGAGGTTCTATTGCTTGGAAGTACGAACCGGAGCAGGCCATTACGGATGTGCTGGGAATTACGGTTCAGGTGGGACGCACAGGGGCCCTTACTCCTGTGGCTGAACTGGTGCCGGTGCAATTAGCAGGCACCACTGTATCACGGGCAACGTTGCACAATGCAGACTACATTACTAAATTGGATTTGCACATTGGCGATAAGGTCGTGATCCACAAAGCAGGGGAAATCATTCCAGAGATTGTGCGGGTGTTTCCTGAATTGCGACCGCCAACGGCTCAACCCTTTACAATGCCCACTGCTTGTCCGGAATGCCACCAGCCAGTTGTGCGTCCTGCCAATGAGGCGGTGAGTCGCTGTGTCAATCCTCGGTGTCCAGCGATCGTGCGGGGCCAGATCCTGCACTGGGCAAGTCGGGATGCCCTGGATATTCCAGGCTTAGGGGAAAAGCTGGTACAGCAATTGGTGACGAAGGAATTGGTGCGCACCCCTGCGGATCTCTATCGTCTGACGGCAGCACAACTGTTGAGCCTCGAGCGCATGGGTCAAAAGTCCGCTGATAAATTGTTGCAGGCGATCGCCGACTCGAAACAACAACCGTGGCCACGGGTGCTCTACGGCTTAGGCATTCGCCATGTGGGGAGTGTCAATGCCCAAATGCTGGCCGATCAATTCAAGTCTGTTGAGGAACTAGCGACGGCCACTGTCGCTGATCTGTCTGGGGTCTATGGCATTGGTGAGGAAATTGCCCAAGCGATTCAGGAGTGGTTCCAAGACCCTGATCACCAGGCTCTAATTGCTGATCTGAAGGCGTTGGGACTGCAACTGTCTGAAGCGCTGCTGCCTGCGCCAACTACCCCGACTACAAAGACATCCCTCGATGGCAAACGCTTTGTGATTACCGGCACCCTAGCCACCCTCACCCGTGAGCAAGCAAAAGCCCTGATCCAAAAGCACGGCGGCCAAGTGAGTGAGAGTGTGAGTCGGCAAACGGATTATCTGGTGGTGGGCGAAAAAGCAGGGAGTAAATTGCGACGTGCTCAAGAATTGGGCATCCCCTGCATCAATGAAACAGAACTTATAGAAATGTGTCGTTAGACAAAAAATCAGTGGGAGTACGGAGTCACGATTCTGAAAAATCTTTTAGCCTAAAAATGTGGCTGCTTAGTACCTAACGTTGAAGGACAATAGGGGGCAATTCGCTGATCTATGGTTTCTGTCACGCCGTCTCGAGCTGCTGGAAGTGCCAATGCTATGATGACTGGTCAGGGCTATCAGCATCAGTTACACCAAATCCATCCAAGCCGCACCAATCACTATAGTCTGCGGGACTATCTCCAATTTGATAGCCAACGGGGCAGCATTACCGACTGGTATGATCAGCGGATTACCTTAGTGACAGAAGACTTCGTTATTGGTCTAGTGGAAGGTCTCGAAGAGGAAGTTGGACCTGCCTCTACCCTCGTCATGTACAGAATTGGCGAAGAATGGGGTAAGCGCGATGCAGCTGTTTTTAAGCAACACTTTGAGCAGGAGTACCAGCGGGAACTACGGAAGTCTAGTTTAACATTTATTCTAGAGGCTTGGTGGTGGCCCTTTACAACCCTAGGCTGGGGGAACTGGGAAGTGGATCTCACGGAGCAAAAGAATGGTTTTATGTTCATCAATATCTTTGACTCCGTGGTAGCACGCACCCTGGGGGATGTGGGCAAACCGGTCTGCTATATCTATGCTGGTCTATTTGCCGGCTTCTTTTCGGGATTGATTCAAAAGCCCCTGGGTTGCATTGAGTTGCAGTGCTACGCCATGGGGGAAACCTACTGTAAGTTCCTTGTCGGTAAACAGGATCGCATTGATGCTGCTGCCTTCTGGCAAAACGAAGGAGCTACGGCACGGGATATTGAAAAACGCCTGCGCCAAGGGGAGCTGGTGAAACGATAAGCGATAGGAGAGTGTGTTCATTTATTTTCTAGCGATATTTTCTAGCGAGGGTTGCCCTATGTTCCGTCAATTGAATCACCTAACCATTGCTGCCGATGGTCGCTATGCCCGTCCTGAGGAGTTAAACTTTCTGCGGGATTATCTGGCCTCGGTGGAGACTCGCATCAGTGCCTACGAAAAAATCCGTGCTGAGGCGGAGATGATGGCGGATAAAATTCAATCTATGCAAAAGGCAGAAAATCCCCGCTGTTTCCATTTCGTCAATGGCGATCGCTCAGAAATCTGCCGTCGTGACTTGGTGGATACAATTCGCCTGTGCGCTGTGGCAATGCTCTTTTCCGAGTTGGATTTGCTACGGGATAACTTCCTGCTCTGGTACCGCACCATTGTCAAATCCTTTAACTACGAACAGAGCGCCTCCTCCACCTACGGCAAGTACTTGCCAAATTTGATGAAACAACTACTCACGCCGCAAGAACAACAGGTCATGGAGCCTGTCCTTGCTCTCAGCAGTTCGATTTTGGCAGAATAATTAGCAATATTAAATTTAGAACTGGGTGCCCAAACATGCTGCGTCAACTGGAAAGGCTTAGCCTTGAGACGGATGGTCGCTATGCCAGTGCCCAGGAGCTGGAGTTTCTGAAAAATTATCTAGCGACAGCAGAGCAGCGCATTAGTGCCTATGAAAAAATCCGGGATGCTGAGGAGAAAATCCTTGATGAAGTGGAGCGGCAACTGCGAGCTAGAAATCCCTACATTTTCCGTAAGGGCAATCAAGACTATTCAGCCGTGTGTCGGCGCGATCGCCGGCATGTACTTCGCCTAGGGGCAGCCGCGATGTTATTTGCGGATTTGAATGCCCTGCGGGAGGGTTTTTTGCTGTGGTACCGCACGATTATTAAAGCCTTCAGGGATGAGAAGGCAGCGCAGCTAACGTACCAAGTCCTGCCTGAGGTGGTCAATCAAGCTCTCTCTAGTGAGGAAGCACCTTTAATGCAACCGGTGATGAGCCTGACCCAGTCTATTCTTGGGGAATAGGCTAGCTCAACTGAGCCGTGGGGCAAAAATGCGCTAGCCTAGAAGCACCGATTGTACTGGGGAACTTATTACTCCTGCAATCGCCTTTGGCGTACCATTGGTATTCACCGCTATAGTATTACTAAGATTCATTGGGATACACAAAGGCATGACCATATCGGCGCAGTTGCTGCAACGGGCAGATTTGATCGGTACACAGGTAATTACCCGTGATACTGGTCGGAAGTTAGGCGTCATTAATCAAGTTTGGGTCGATATTGACCAGCGGCAAGTGGTGGCCTTGGGGGTACGCAATACCCTCTTTACCGGGGAGCAACGCTACATCCTTCTCGACAGTATTCGCCAAATCGGTGATGTCATTCTCGTTGAGCACGATGATGATGTCACGGAGGCTCTTAATACCTACAACTACAGCACACTGATTGATAGTGAGATTGTGACGGAAACCGGCGAAGTGCTGGGTAAGGTACGGGGCTTTAAGTTTGATCCAGAAACGGGTGACATTACGGATTTGATTTTGGCTTCCATTGGCTTCCCTTGGATTCCGGCCCAACTGATCAGCACCTACGAGTTGCCCATTGAGGAAATTGTCAGCACTGGGCCTGATCGCATTATTGTCTTTGAAGGGGCAGAAACCCGCCTGCGGCAATTGACCGTGGGACTCTTAGAACGGGTTGGCTTGGGGGCACCCCCTTGGGAAAGCGACGAGGACGAGTACTATCAACCTGTGACGCCGAGCAGTAATCAATTGCCTTCAGGGGCGCGATCGCCCGTCTATCCCCCCCAACGCAGCCGCAGCGATTACGACGAAGTCGATTGGGAAACCGCTCGCCGGCGGCGCCGTCGCGAACCCGAGTATGTGGAGTACGAGGAGGAGTATGAGTACGAAGAGCGCCCTCGGCAAGTCAAGCCGCCTGCTAAGGCCATGCCGGTAGAACTGCCGGAATCGGAACCCACTGTCGATCCTTGGGAAGAACAGCAACCGATTCGCCTTGAGCAGCGGCAAAAGCAAGAGGAATACGATCACGAATAGTCGGGAATAGTCCGCAATGGCCTATACCCTACTAGCCACAGTACTTCAGCAATGGCAGCAGGCTCCTGAATGGCAGCAGCCACACCATTTCTTGCGTATCTTGGAGCATTGGCCAGAGCTTGTGGGGGCGATTGTGGCTGAGCACACTGTACCGCTGGAACTCACCGCTGAAGGGGTTTTGTTCGTGGCAGTTGCCAGTAGTACTTGGGCCCATCATTTGACGTTCTCGCGATCGCCCCTGAGGGCTAAAATTCAGCAGACCCTAGGCATTAGCCTCAGCGATATTCGCTTCTCTCATCGAGACTGGCACCCCCCACGCCCGGCGATCGCCCGCCCTGAGGCCTTGCCGCAAGTAGGGAATCTTCCCAAGGTGGCACCGGCGGCCACTCCCCAAGAGGCCTTTCAACGGTGGCAAGCCCAACTGCGCCAGCGATCGCAAAACTATCCTTTGTGCCCCCGCTGTCACTGCCCTACACCACTCAACGAACTACAGCGCTGGGGAGTCTGTGGGCCGTGTTATGTACGGTTAGCCTAAATACCAGCGCCGTTGAGAAACTCTTCAATGGGGCGATCGCTGAGGCGACAGGCTTGCCCTTGGGATGCTTGCAAATGTCCTTGAGCAAGGACAGGCACCTTTTTCTGCTGTTGCAGGGCCTGCACCTGTTGCTCCAGAAGTTCAATGCGATCCAACAGATAGCGAATCGCTTCGGCTTCGGAATCGGGAAGCTGGCCATGTTCCAAAGGAGCAACTTTGGCACCGGCACGATAGACAATCCGCCCAGGAATGCCCACCACCGTACAATCCGAGGGCACATCCCGCAGTACCACAGACCCTGCGCCAATGCGCACATTGTCCCCAATTGTGAGGTTGCCCAACACTTTTGCCCCAGCACCAACAACCACATTTTCACCGAGGGTGGGGTGCCGCTTGCCTGTTTCTTTACCCGTTCCCCCCAGGGTGACCCCCTGATAAATCAAGCAATAGTCACCTACAACCGCTGTCTCACCAATGACCACCCCCATGCCATGATCAATGAAAACGCCCTTGCCAATCGTGGCGCCCGGGTGAATTTCAATCCCCGTGAGGGAGCGGGCAATGTGGGAAATAAACCGCGGGATAAAGGGAATACCCCGCCGCCAAAGCCAGTGGCTCAACCGATGGAGAACAATGGCCTGAAGTCCGGGATAGCAAAAAACGACCTCTAACCAATTGCGGGCCGCAGGATCCCGCTCAAAGATAATTTGAAAATCTGCTTTGAGGGTGCTGAGCACACGGGGCTCCTTGGCAGTGATGCAACCTAAACACCAGTTTTGATTTTAGCGGATTTTGCCAAGCTAAGCTCTAGAAGGCTTTAGGAGGGCACTAAAGGGCAAGGTTGCGATCGCCGAGTGCGCTGTAGGCCATATTCGAGGGCTTCGGCAACCGCTTGGTAAGAGGCTTCAATGATGTTGGCAGAGACCCCCACCGTAGCCCAGCGATCGCGCCCATTACTGGATTCCACCAATACCCGAGTTTTGGCCGCCGTGCCCGCATGACCATCTAAAATCCGCACCTTGTAGTCCGTTAGGTGAAACTCAGCAATCTCTGGATAAAAGGACATCAAGGCTTTGCGCAGGGCCTGATCCAATGCCGAGACAGGACCATTGCCCTCCGCCGCCGTGAGCATCTCCTCACCATTGACTTCAACTTTAACCGTGGCCAACGACTGGCTGCGAATCGTGGCCTCCAGTTGGCGTGCATCAGTGCGGCAAAAGACATCAAAGCCCTTAAGGGTAAAGGGTCGCTGGCGTTGCCCTAGTACCTCCTGAATCAGAAGTTCAAAGCTAGCCTCCGCCGCTTCAAATTGATAGCCTTCGCTTTCTAGGTGCTTAATGCGCTCCAAAATCGTCCGACTCAGGGGATGCTGCCGATCCAACTCAAAGCCGAGTTCACTGGTTTTCGCCAAAATATTGCTGATGCCTGCCTGCTCAGAAATAATAATGCGCCGTTGATTGCCCACCAAATGCGGCTCAATATGCTCGTAGGTGCGGGGGTTGCGCTGCACAGCACTGACATGGACTCCCCCCTTGTGGGCAAAGGCCGACAGCCCCACATAGGGCGCATGATCATCGGGGGCAAGGTTGACAATTTCACTCACATGGCGGCTTACTTCCGTCAGCGTTGCCAACTGCTCTGGGGTGACACAGTCATAGCCGAGTTTCAGTTGCAAATTGGGAATCAAGGTACACAGATTGGCATTGCCACAGCGTTCGCCATAGCCGTTGAGGGTTCCCTGCACCATCCGCACACCGCTTTGTACTGCCGCCAGAGCATTGGCCACTGCCGTCCCCGCATCATTGTGGGTATGAATCCCCAGACAATCAACACCACCCAAGTGCGCCCTCACCTCTGCCACCACCGCCTGAATTTGATGGGGGAGGCAACCACCATTGGTATCGCACAAAACAAGCCACTCTGCCCCGGCGGCCAAAGCAGTTTCTAGGGTTTGGAGAGCATAGTCAGGATTGGCAAGATAGCCATCAAACCAATGCTCGGCATCATAAATCACCCGTCGTCCCTGGGATCTGAGGAACTGGATTGAATCGGCAATCATGGCGCAGTTTTCCGCCAATGTGGTCTTGAGGCCGTCGGTGACATGGAGATCCCAAGACTTGCCAAAGAGGGTCACCCAGCGGGTACCGGCGGCTAGGATTGGCTCAAACATTGGCTCTTCTGCCGCCTTGCGGCCGGGGCGACGAGTGGCACAAAAAGCAACAATTTCTGCCTGTTGTAGGGGGGTTTCCTGCAACTGCCAAAAAAACTGTACGTCCTTGGGATTGGCTCCCGGCCATCCCCCCTCAATAAAGGGAATCCCAAGGCGATCCAGTTGGCGGGCAATCCGCAGTTTATCTTCCAGAGAGAGGGAGAGACCTTCCCGCTGGGCGCCATCGCGCAGGGTGGTATCGTACAGCCAAATTTTCACTGTGCCGCCTCTCCCTTGGGATGCTCATAGTCATTGGCGTAGGCCTGTAGCAGCGAACTGACTTGGCTAAAGACCTCTTTACCGGAGGTTTTGCCAAGGGCCGATCGCTCCGGATGAAATTGGGGCCGCGCCATGTTGTGGTTAATGGCCTCCTGAACTTGGGTGCGAATTAAGTCCATCAGTTCTTCTTGGGCCCGCTGGCGCTGGTACTGCGCTCCCTCTTCGGTGGTGGCATAAAGGGGCGGCAGACGGTTGAGGGCATAGGCGGCAATATCCCCCAAATCAAGGGCGCACTTTTGCTCTGCTTCAATGGCGGCGATGCGGGTCATGGCCTCCGTGAGCACCAGTTCTTCCATGACATTGATAAATTGCTTGCGGGGGACAGCAACCACTTGACCCGTCAATAGGGCACCCATGAGGCGATCTAACGCCATGTAATCTTCCACGGAAAGTTCTGTGGCTTTATCGCAAATGCGTCCCACTTCCGCTTCCTGCGTTGGTGTCAAATAGCCGTTGCGCAGTGCTTGCTCGACAATCTCTTGAATGCCCATAGGTGTTTCCAATGTAATTTCTCTGGGAACAGTTGCCCCACTCAAATTTAGTATAGGTGGTTAGTATATGTGGTATATCCTGAAAAACTATCAAGGTCAGATCACAAGATCACAACCTAAAATTATATAGATAAGTAGCACCCTTCCATTTTAGGGCTTGCCGTGGTGGCCTATGGTTGTTTGGTTAGTCTCTTTTTTACAGGCAGTAGGGCCAGTTCTCGTGCCAATTTGTTTTTGTTTTGCTTGGTTACTGCTGGCAATTTTGGCTTGGAATCTGTGGCAGCTGACACAGGAGGGGCTGGCGATCGCTCGCCGCCTGCATCAAATTCCCTGTGCCCGCTGCCGCTTCTTTTCAGGAGACTATCGGTTAAAGTGTTCACTGCATCCCGATTGGGCGGCCACGGAAGCCGCTATTCAATGTCCTGACTATCATTTTGAATAAAGCACTAAGGAACCTAATTTATTCCTAAAGGGAGTTGGAAGAGGGATCACCTTGCTACGACAGTATCCACAATTGGTCATCTCCACAGAGGCAAGCACCTATATCGTCCCTCTTATTGAAGGAAATTCATGGGTGATTGGCCGGGGCAAAGACTGCACGATTGTTTTGGCAGATCGCTGGGCTTCCCGTCGCCATGCGATGATTCAGCGTCTGGATAATGATGATTACTACCTGATTGATTTGGGGAGTCGCAATGGCTCTATTCTCAATGGCCAAACAATTCAGGTGCCAACGCTTCTCAAAACGGGCGATCGCTTCATTATCGGCAAAACAACCCTTGAATTTCGCACCGATGAAGCTGTCTCCACCACACCGCCAGATGCCCCTGTTACCCTTCAACCCACCATTCTCATCATTCAACCCCCCGGCATTCAGGTACAAATTTGGCAAGAACTCCTGCGCAGTCAGGGTCTAGAAGTTCTCGTTGAATCAGGGCAAATCAACAGCCGCCGCATCATTAGTGATTTTGTGACCGTGATGCAGCGCAACCCCGACCTGTTGCTCCTTGATTCGCAACTGGAAAAACCGGATATTGGTAACCTCTTGAATTGGATCAAGGCAACGTATCCCCAGCTGCGCAGTTTCATCATTGATCGTTACGACAACCATATTTCCCCCGTACAGCGACAATGGGCAGTAGAACATGGGGCAATGGATTGGTTGCCGGCACTGCCCGATGAAAATCTCACAATGTTTGGGGCGGAAATTGCGGCTCAATTGCGGCGCATTCTCAAGGCCTTGGGGCGCAATACATTAGAGCAAGACAAGCTCGCAGTTACTCTTTTGAATCTGCAATTGGCGACAAATGACGATTTGCCCTCCCAGTTGCTCAGTGAGTATGTGAATCGTCCGCCCTTTCCGCCGCAATAGTTGGCAGTTGATCCACCTGAAAATACTGGTGAAAGCGCTCAGTTACTTGGAGGATATAGGAGCGACTTCGGTTATCCCGCCGCCGCTGAATAAACCCCAGGGTAAGGAGTTCTTGAATGTGTTGGTAGGCGCTAGAACCCCGCAGTGCAATCACCTCTGGTTGGGGAATGGGTCCACGAAGGGCAATTAGGGCTAATGTACGTTGGGCCCCAACCCCCAATTCAAGGGGGACAAGGGACTGAACCAATGCTTGAAAGGCGGACTTGAGTTGCAGGCTATATTTATCGTCAATTTGAACAACCTCAAGGGCCGTCTGGCGATGGGCATAGTCGTTGAGTAGCTCAATCAGCGCCAGTTCAATGACCTCAGGGTCAGTGCCGGCGAGGGTTGCCAGTTCCTTCAGTGTAAGGGGCTGTGCCTTGAGGTATAAAATTGCCTCTACCCGCATCGCTAATGTCCGCAGGTCAGTGTCCCCTTGCATAGGCTATTGCCAGCGAAACAGGGCAGCTCCCCAAGTTAAACCGGCACCAAAGCCAGCAGTGGCAATTAAATCTCCAGGTTGAATATGCCCCTGTTGAATCGGCTTGCTAAGGGCAAGGGGAATCGAGGCGGCGGAGGTATTACCACACTGACCCACATTGCTAATCACTTTCTCCTGAGGGATGCCTAAACGTTCAGCCACCGCGTCAAGGATGCGTTGGTTTGCCTGATGCAACACCAGCCAGTCAATTTCCTCAACCGTACAGCCAGCGCGGTGAAGAGCTTTCTCAATCACTTCGGGAACTTGGGTGACGGCAAAGCGATAAACTTCGCGGCCATTCATAGTAATGGGAGCAAATCCGCCTTGGGCGATCGCCAGATTTTCCCCTAAAGTCTGGGGAGTACCCGCAAAGGCAAGGGTAAGGTGCTCATTGAGGCGGCCATCACTACGCAGTTCAAAGCTCAAGAGCTGATCGACATCGCTGGCTTGCAAGACCATCGCGCCGGCGCCATCGCCAAAGAGAATGCAGGTACGGCGATCGCCCCAATCTACCCAACGGGAGAGAATATCCCCCCCAACGACAAGGGCACTGCAGTAGGCACCGGTGCGCAAATACTGAGCGGCCGTGACCAAGGCAAAGAGAAAGCCAGAACAGGCCGCTGTCAAGTCGAAGGCCACGGCATTCACTGCCCCAATGCGAGTTTGCACCAAGCAGGCCGTACCAAAGAGATCATCGGGCGTCGAGGTGGCCAAGATGATCAAATCTACCGCTGTGGGTTCTAGTCCCGCCATCTGTAGGGCCGCGCCTGCTGCTTCGCTGGCCAGATCCACAAGGCGCTGATCAGGAGCGGCCACGTGCCGTTCCTGAATACCGGTACGGGACTGAATCCACTCATCGGAGGTGTCTACAAGGGCACTGAGGTGGGCATTGGTCAAACATTGACGGGGGGTTGCCGCACCCACGCCACTAAATTTAACGCCCTGCACAGTCACTAAGCCCGATCCTCAACGGCAACGGCATGCTGGCAACAGGCCTGAATCCGCTCTGAAACACGATGATCCACTGCTTCCTTGGCAAGGCGAATGGCATTAAAAATCGAGGGCGCTTGGGAACTGCCGTGGCTAATGATACAGATGCCATCCACCCCCAAAAGGAGGCCACCCCCATGTTCTGCATGATCAATGCGCTGCTTAATTTTGCGGAGATTGGGACGCAGCAGCGCCGTACCCAGTTGACCCCGCCAGCCCCGAGGTAACTCTTCGCGCAGAATTTGTATGAGGACACTCCCCAAGGATTCAGCAAATTTGAGCAGGACGTTGCCAACAAACCCATCGCAGACCACCACATCAAATTGTCCCGACAGGACATCGCGGCCTTCGGCATTGCCCAAGAAGGCGATCTGGCGATTTTGCCGTAGGAGTTGATGCGCCTTTAGGGCTAGATCGTTGCCTTTGCAGTCCTCTTCGCCAATGTTGAGCAAGCCCACCTTGGGATTTTCAACCTCCAGGACGTATTGGCTGTAAATGGAGCCCATGACCGCAAATTGCTCAAGGTATTTGGGGCGGCAGTCCACGTTGGCACCGACATCGAGAACAAGAACGAATTTGCCGGGGATCAGGGTGGGTAAGACTGCACCAATGGCGGGGCGATCAATCCCAGGGAGTCGGCCTAAGCGCAATAGTGCCGCCGCCATCGCTGCCCCTGAGTGACCCGCAGAAACTACGGCATCGGCAGCGCCCGTCTTGACGAGATCCATCGCCACGTTAATCGAGGCCTTGGGCTTGCGTTTGAGGGCGCTCAGGGGTTCTTCCCCCATGTCAACAACATCACTGGCTTCAATAATTTGGGGCTTGGCTGTGGGGGCATGTTCATCAAGGTAGCGCTGAATGGGCACCGGATCACCCACAAGGAGAATATCGGCATCTAATTCTTCACTGGCCCTGAGGGCCCCAGCAACAATCTCATCGGGAGCATAGTCACCTCCCATGGCATCCACAGCAATCCGTGCACGAGTCATTGGCTGAACTCTTACGACAAAATCCTTCAGAATTTTAGCAGATGGCAGCCCTTTTCCTATGGATGGCCCATCCCCAAGGGCGGCCAGGGGCGGAGGGTCTTCGCTCCCCCAATCCCTAGCCCAATTTGCAAAAAAGGGGCTGAAGTCCTCCTGAACCTTTCACTTTCAAAGCGGGAAGCCTATCTAGGCAGAGAAACCTAAATTGTGGCCTGTACCATTGTGGACGTGGGCAAGTTGTTCGTACTTGCGGGCATGCTGACGTAGATCGGCGGCCTCAGTGTCACTCACTTCACGCACGACTTTGGCGGGAATGCCCAGGACCAAAGAGCGGGGGGGAACATCTTTGCTGACCACTGCCCCAGCACCGACAATACTGCCAGCCCCCACCCGAACGCCATTGAGAACCACCGCGCCAATGCCAATTAGGCAGCCGTCTTCCACCGTTGCCCCATGAATGACCGCGCGATGCCCAACAGTGACCTCTGCACCGAGAATCGTAGGCTGCCCCGGATCGCCATGGAGGATGGCACCATCTTGAACATTGGTGTGGGCACCAATCTCGATGTAGGCTACGTCACCCCGTAAAACAGCGCCGTACCAAATGCTACAGCCTTCACCCAAGCGAACATCGCCAACAAGGGTGGCATTGGGAGCAATGAAGGCAGCGCGATCGCTGACAACGGGTGGCCAAAAAGCACTAGGGGCAGTGATTACCATGGTTTATCCCAACAAAAACCTAAACGACTGTTTGCAAACTCAACCTAAGGATTCGGAACTGCTGGTGTTGTGGGTGCCGGTGAGGGCGTGACGGCTTCGGGGGTAGGAGGGGGGGCCTCCTCTCGAGAGGGACGGCGTTCAGGCACGGGTAGGTGGAAAAAGATCGCAGCCATGACGGCTACGCTAGCGGCGCCAATACCCAAGGGCATGAGTTGTTTGCGCAAGGGCACAGCAGGGGCGATCGCCCGCCGAGGGAGGGAATGGAATGTTGGTCTTAAGGTAGGCAGTGTCTGGCTATCACTACAGAGTTGATCCAGAGCCTCCACCAGATCGGCCAGTTGCAGCCAAGTGAGCTGCACTTCTAGGGGGTCAGGGGATGGCTCTACATTCTCTTGGGGAGACGTTTGCAGCAACTTGCGCGGAATGTGGAGGGACACTTGATTAAAGCCCTGAATGTTGACCTGAATCGGGTACTGGGGCGATCGCCGCAACTTGACACCACTCAACCAGGTTTGGGCAGCGGCTGGCACGCTATTGAGCAAGGCCACAAGGAATTCTTTGCCCCCCTTGAGCCGCTGATTCTGGCCAACAATTTCCCACTCACAGAGAGTGACAATATCCAACTGTTCTGCGCCCGCTTGACCGCTGAGCCCTTCAATTCGCAGTGTGCAGTTGGGCAATGAATACTGGCGTTGCAGCAGCATTAACTCACTTCCCCGTCAAATAAACTCAACCAAAGGCGTTCCATCCCCTTTGTGCCTGCGCAGAGCAGAAGTTGTGCCAAAAGCTTTAGACCCAACTCATTGAGGGCTTGGTTATTTTTGTAGAGAAACAGACCCGATCGCTGGAGGTTCATGCGTTTGCGGAAGTGACGGCGGAAGCGATCTAAATATTCCGCCAAGGGGGCATAGGTTTCCGGGGGCAAATTTTGCGCCTGCAACTGATCCAACACCAACAGTAAATGCCGCAGGATTGCCGTCTGCCGCCGCGCCACTTGCACAACTACGGCGGTGAGGGCCTTGGTTTCCGCCAAGGGTAAGGGGGTACGCTGGGTAATTTGGCGAAAGGGATTGGTACAGCGAATTTGCCAAAATACAACCCGATTGGGGATCATCACTTGCAGTTGCAGATCCCGCAGCACTTGAAACATCAACTCAGGGGCATTCAAATCAACGCACTCTAGGGCAAGCAACAATAAGTCTAATTGCCAACGGGCCCGCCGAGGACACACACTCACCCCTTGGGGGTCGGGCAGGGCCGCCAACATCGGGGGTAGTAGCTCCACCTCAGGGGATTCGATTGTTTCTGGCATTGAGTTTGCCGTTTCCATACTCTCTAGAGTGCTCACTATACAGCAATGATGACAGGACGCATGGTGAAGTAGGTCTAAATGATCTTACCCGTTTCACCGATGACGACTGCCGCCTCGTCCTTAATGTTGCTCACGAGGCTGATTCTTCGAAAAATCAGGCTAGACTTGAGGGGAACCAGATGATTGTGAGGTTGCAATGAGTCAAGAAATTCCTCCCCCAGAAGCCTATGTGGTGCTTGGACTGGCTCATTGTTTTGTGCAAGTAGAGGGAAAACTCCAGCCCGTAGAGATTATTGAGCCAATTCCCTCAGCGGCCTTGGAAGCCTTGCTCCATGGCTTGCCCACTTCTTACAGTGAAGCCCATGCCCTCACCTATGGTACTGCCCAAGACCCGCAGCAGGTGCGACAGCAGTTTCCCGCCAATGCCCATCTGTGTGATGACTATGGCGATCGCTTGGCAGCGGCCGCCCGCACCTACATTGCCCGTCCCCAAAGTACCCGTCATATTCCCCTTGGCGAAACCTACCGCAACTTTAATACTTCCACAGAACGCAAACGGGTGCTCAACTCCGAGCGCATCGTGACCGCTGCCGACAATGTCAAACAACACGCCTATACCCACCAAGTGCTTTAACCTAATTCTTGGATTCATTAGAGGGAAATGACCATGGTCAGTGAAGTACAGCCGGCGGACTCAACCTCCCTTGATCCTGCTCCTGAAAATTGGATTGAGACGATTGAAACTGTCATTTCCGGTCTTCACCAAGGGGACGCTCCCCGCGTTGGCCAAACGGACAGTGGCAAAATTTGGATGTTTCGCTACGGCAGTGCGGATATTTTCGTACAGTTGAGTGGCCACACGGAGGAGGACTTTCTCACGATTTGGTCACCGGTGCTGCCCTTGCCTGTAACCGATGAATTTGGACTGTATCGTAAGCTGCTGACGTTGAACTGGCTGACTACCCTGGAAGCGCATTTTGCCATTGCCGAGGAACAAGTACAGGTGGTGGCTACCCGTACCCTAGGCGGCATTACTGCGGGTGAAATTGCTCGCTTAATTACGATTGTGGCCACCCTCGCCGATGAGTATGATGACGCCCTTAGGGCTGAGTTTAAGGGCTAATGAGGGCTTTCATATCCCGCACTGCTTGTACCATGCCCACCAAAACAGCGCGGCTGATGATGGTGTGGCCAATATTTAACTCTTCAATTCCCTCAAGGCGAGCGATCGCCCCGACATTGGTGTAGGTCAATCCATGGCCCGCATTCACCCGCAGGCCTAGGGATTTTGCCTGTTGGACACCGTGGGCTAAAATCGCTAGTTCCTGCTGTTGCGCCGCTTCCCCCTTGGCCTCGGCGTAGCGGCCGGTATGCAGCTCGACGAATTGAGCGGTGGTTTTGGCTGCTGCCTGCAGTTGAGCTGGATCGGCATCAATAAACAGGCTCACGGGAATTCCTGCTCCTTGCAGGGTTTGCACCACTTGGGTCAAGGGTTCCTGCTGACTCACCACATCTAGACCCCCTTCGGTGGTGACTTCTTCGCGCCGCTCAGGCACCAATGTCACGTAGTCGGGGCGAATCTCCAGGGCGATCGCCACCATTTCGGGGGTGGCAGCCATCTCTAGGTTCAAATGGGTGCGTACCGTCTGCCGCAGGAGGCGCACATCCCGTTCTTGAATATGGCGCCGATCTTCGCGCAGATGGACAGTAATGCCATCAGCGCCCCCCAGCTCTGCCAAAACGGCTGCCGCTAGTGGGTCTGGTTCAACGGTGCGCCGGGCTTGGCGAATCGTTGCCACATGATCAATATTCACCCCTAGGGTTGCCACTGAATCGCTCCTTCGCTGGCATAGAAGCTCAACTTTTCGGATAATACACCAACGGCATCCCCGATCGCGGGCACCCCAGCCGCCGCTAGCGTCCCAACTTATTGGGAACTCCCTCGCAGCCACCGGGAATCGTTTCGCGGGAACGGCTGCCACTCCAAGCACAGCAATAGTAGCGTTGTTCTTCGGAGAGGTTCTTGACATTGGTAAAGTTGGCATCCTCGATCACTGCACCGGTTTGTGCCCCCGTGCGAAAGTTGGGGGGATTCAAGCGATCGCGGGGACTGGCCTGCTCAACCGTACCGTAAAATAGGCGCACACGACTGAGATCGGCATTCGTGAAATCCGCCCCCTGTAAAATCGCCCCCGCGAGATTGGCTCGTGTCAGATTACAGTTGCGAAAGAGTGTGCCCGTTAGATTGGCATCACTCAATTCGGTCCAGCGCAAGTCGGTACCACTCAGATCAGCACCCGCTAGCATACTGCCAAGATTAATCACCCGCACACCGTACTCAATGTCTTCCTCGTAGCCACCCAACCCATCAAAAATCGCCCGTCCCAGCCGGCGATCGCGCTTCAGCGGCGATAGTAACTTTGCGCCTGACAAAAAGCGAATAATCTTGGCCTTGCCTTCGGCATCTAGTCCCGCCAGGATGGCAGCAGTGCGTCCTTCGGCGATCGCCCGCTCCGGCGGCCAATCCTCCAATAGGCCCTCATCGTCAAGGATGAGGTCGGCAATCCCTTGGAAATAACTGTCAATCGTTTGCTGTTGGGTAATGCGGTTCTGTTGAATTGTCAAATCCCGAGAGATGATGTACTGTCGCCAAGCCACATAGGCCGCTAAGAGGGCCACCAAAATTTGCCCCAAGGCACCGAAGCCTTCAGCCAATGCCCCTACTGCATCCCAATTTGTACCTTGAAACCGTGCCCGAATCCAGTCCATCGCCCCAGTCATGGCAATGAGTGCCACCACTGTTAAACTCAGACCCAATGCGGCCAAAATGAACTGCCGTTGCTGTTCCGTCAAATCCTCTGTAAACCAGTGGTAGGTCGAAGTCCAGACCAAGGGGAAACTGAGTCCCCCCAGCACTAGAGCAGCCACCACACCCACCCCATCCCAATCCAGTCCCCAAGCCACCAAAACAGTGACCATGGCGATTGGCATCAATACCGAACGCAGCGACTGCCAACCCGTGCGCCAACGATGGCGAGCTGCCAACACTTTACTGAGACGCAAAGCAGCCGCTGTTTGGTTTTCACGGAGCGTCATTTTATCTTCGCCCATCAAGATTTGTCCTTAAAGGAATCAACCCAATCAAATCATACAGACCCTTTCCCCAGGACAAAATATGCTTCAACAGTGGGAAACTGAGGATTAGAGAAAGGGTAGCCTGTCGATGGTTTGGCAAAGGTCTGTGGGAGAATTTTTCCTTTGTGACATGGCGTTCCCCCTTTCTCTCCTGAGAGAAGGTTGTACAATAATTCATAAAGTTTTCAGAAAACATTTTGGGAGGTTATGGGTATGGATTGGCGTGTCCTGATTGTCCTGTTACCTGTGCTACTGGCTGCGGGCTGGGCAGTTCGCAATATTCTGCCCTATGCAGTGAAGCAAGTTCAAAAGCTCCTGCAAAAAGCAAAAGCAGCCTAGGACTCGCATTTGCGACGGTTGTTGGGCAAGTTCTCCCCAAAACAGCGGCAGGCGTCCTTCCCCTGGTTTTACTTTGGGGAGACTTTTTTATAATGGGAAGTGTATTGTTAATTTTTGTAAATTAGTTTTCAGGTTACTGCCATGCCTTCCCTCGAACAGCTTGCCCAGCAACTGGAGAGTCCCAATTCCCGCGATCGCCTGCTGGCGCTAGCGGCACTACGGGATGTCCCTTCTGCAGATGCCGTACCCCTGATTAAAAAAGTCCTTTGGGACGAAAATCTCCAAATTCGCTCAATGGCTGTCTTTGCCCTTGGCGTCAAATCCACACCGGAGTGCTTTGAAATTCTGGTGCAGTTGCTTGAGAGTGAGCCTGACTATGGCATTCGTGCCGATGCGGCGGGGGCCTTGGGCTATCTCGAAGATGGGCGGGCCTTTGAACCCCTAGTGCGCGCCTTTTATGAGGACACCGATTGGTTAGTGCGCTTTAGTGCAGCTGTGGCCCTGGGCAATCTCAAGGATCCGCGGGCAGTAGATGTGTTGCGATCGGCGCTGAAAAGCCAGGAAGTGGTGATGCTTCAAGGAGCGATCGCCGCCCTAGGGGAAATTGGCGACCCCAGTGTTGTGGAAGATATTTTGCCCTTTGTCACCGCCGAGGATTGGTTGCTACGGCAACGGCTCGCTGAAGCTCTGGGCAACCTGCCTAGCCCAAAGACCCAAGCTGCTTTGGAATACCTCGCCAAAGACGAGCATCCCCATGTGGCATTAGCAGCTCAGATTTCTTTGCAACGCTTGCAGGAGCGGCTTTCCTCTGAAGTTCAGGGCACCGGCAATTGAGATCGCAAACTTTTTGGCTACTGCGGCTTCTGCCGCAACTCTCTAAACTGGAAAGAAAGGCGCGGCATCCGCAGTAACCTATCTCTATGTCTATCCGCATTAAATTTCTTCCTTACCTCGTGGCAGTGCTGATCGGGGTGATTGGTGCGATTATTCTTTCCCAACGGCACTTTACACTGTGGTGGGAGCCAGACCTACTGACGCAACCGCCACCCATTGTGGAGGCAGAATCAGAAACCACTGCTGTTGAACCCTTACCGACTCCCCAGGTGCCAGCCAACCCGCAACCGAATGGTCTGCGCGTCAGTAATCAGACGGCCTTTCCGGTGCGCGTGGTCTTGCTCGCTGCCCGCGATCGCGCCCATCCCAACACCGGCGCAGTTCATTGGGATTTTGCGCCTATGGAAGGTAACGTTAAGGGATTACTGTTAACCCTGCCCGAAGGTAAGCTCACCCTCCAGTCGGGGGATATTGTCTTGGCCTTTACCCTCGATGGTTCTAAACGCTATTGGGGCCCCTATGTGATTGGTGAAAATGCGGAGCTAGCGCGCGATCGCCAGAGCCAAGAGTGGCAGTTGGTCCTCCGCCCCTAGGTCAGCGGCGGGAAGCTCAGGCCACTGAGCCTATCTTAGTGGCTAGCTTTGGCCGGGGCTTTAGCAGCGGCATCAGCAGTATCGTGATGGTGGTTATTGGAAGTAGGACGGGGTTGAATCACACCATAGCCGCCATGATTACGTTCATAGACCACGTTGATTTCTCCCGTATCGCGATTGCGGAAGACATAGAAGTCGTGATCCACCATTTCTAGGTGCTCAAGGGCTTCTTGGATTGTCATCGGCGGCATGGCAAAGTATTTCATCCGCACCACTTGTTCGGGCAGTTGTGGTGTGCGATCGCCCACTAAATCGGTCACCACTTCGGGTTCAACAACACTATTGGTGTCCTTAGCACGGGACTTGTCCTGCCGTTTTTCTTTGAGTTTGCGAAGTTTGCGGGCAATTTTGTCCGCAACGAGATCAATACTGGCGTAGAGGTTCTCACTGCTTTCTTCGGCGCGAATCACTGAGCCATTAACAAATAGGGTCACTTCCGCGGTTTGTTTGGGGGCTGTGCTGCGGTTACGAGCCACGGAAAGATGCACATCAACTTCGTTAATCACATTCTGGAAATGACTGGTGGCTCGCTCAATTTTTTGGTTCACATAGCTGCGAATGCCATCCGTAATGTCAATGTTTTTACCGTGAATCACTAGCCTCATAGGGTTGCCTCCCCTGAGCAAAACAGGCTGATCTACTTCCACCCTAACATCTTCGTATCGGGGATTACAGGGCATCCTGAGGCTCTTCACCTTTATTCGTGTTCTGTGATAATTCTTATCATCTAGCTCTTGACAATTTGGCACCCCTATGAAAAATGCCCTCGGTTGGCATTGTGCCTTGGGAACCATCCCCTACCGCGATGCTTGGCGCTGGCAACAGCAACTGGTGGCTGAGCGCCGTCAAAATCCTGCAGCCCCAGATGTTCTCCTCACCCTTGAGCATCCCGCCATCTACACCCTTGGCCAGGGGGCAACCACCACCCACATTCACTTTGATCCCGTGGCTACGGGCATTGAGGTATTGCGTATTGAGCGGGGAGGGGATGTCACCTACCACTGCCCCGGCCAATTGGTGGCCTACCCGATTTTGAATTTACGCCGCCACTGCTGCGATTTGCATTGGTATCTCCACCAGTTGGAGGAAGTTGTAATTCAAACCCTAGGACACTATGGCATTAAAGGGGAGCGCGTTGCTGGCCTGACGGGTGTTTGGGTAGAGGGATACAAGGTGGCCGCCATTGGGATCAAGGTGACCCGTTGGATTAGCTTCCACGGCATTGCCCTCAATGTGGTGAACGATCTAAAGGGGTTTGGTCGCATTGTCCCCTGTGGCATTGGCGATCGCCCGGTGGGCAACCTGCGGCAATTTTGTGCCGACATTCAACTGGAGGATGTCCGGCAGCAGTTTGTTGCTGCCTTCAGCCGTGTTTTTGGGCTCGAATTTGCCCCCAAAGCCCTTGCTGATCTCCTAATCCCCCTCTCTGGTTGACAAGGTTTAATCTTTATTTCAGGAATCGACTGTTATGAATTGGCAACTTTCAGGGCACAATTTAAGTCTAAGTAGATTAGGATACAGGTCAACTCCGTCTCCTTTGCTAGGCTAACCCTATACAAACCTCAGCTTTATAGTACGAGTCGTCATCTTCATCTCGATAAATCTTTTATCTACATTCTTCCTTGCCAAATAGTGTTTAGAACCTGTGCTGCTATGATGAACTCCGCTTCTAAAACGCCATCCCCTACCCCCACCGTTAGCACCGACATGGTGCGCACCTACCTCCAGGAAATTGGGCGCGTGCCGCTGCTGACCCATGAGCAGGAAATTATTCTGGGTAAACAGGTGCAGCAAATGATGGCACTGCGGGAAAAACGCGATGCCTTGACCAAAGAACTCGGACGCGAAGCCACTTTTGAAGAATGGGCGGCGGCCTGTAATCTGACGCCTACGGAATTGCGCCATATCCTCAAGCGCGGCGAACGCGCCAAGCAAAAAATGATTGAAGCCAACCTACGGCTGGTGGTTTCGGTGGCCAAGAAGTATCAAAAACGTAATCTTGAATTGTTGGACTTGGTGCAAGAGGGTACCCTGGGTCTTGAGCGCGGGGTGGAAAAGTTTGATCCCACGCGGGGCTACAAGTTCTCGACCTATGCCTACTGGTGGATTCGTCAGGCAATTACACGGGCGATCGCCCAACAGGCGCGGACAATTCGGCTGCCCATCCATATCACTGAGAAGCTCAACAAGATCAAACGCACCCAACGGGAACTGGCGCAAAAACTGGGACGGAGTGCGACGCCTGCGGAGGTGGCCGAGGCTCTAGAACTCGAACCCGAGCAAATTCGGGAATACCTGACCCTCGCTCGCCAACCCGTTTCCCTTGATCTACGTGTGGGGGACAATCAGGACACTGAACTTGGTGAACTGCTCGAGGATGACAGTCTTTCGCCAGAGCAGTTTACCACGGTGGAGTCCCTGCGGGATGATGTCAACCTGTGGCTGGCGGAACTCACCCCCCAACAACGGCAAGTCCTCACCCTGCGCTACGGGTTGGGGGATGGCCAAGAACGGTCTCTTGCCAAGGTGGGTGAGCAACTCAACCTCAGCCGTGAACGGGTGCGGCAACTGGAGCGGCAAGCCCTTGATCACCTGCGGCGGCGGCGCCAGCAAATGTATGAATACTTGGCCAGCTAAGGCGTGGATTGAGGCACTTGACCTGCAACCCCATCCGGAGGGGGGCTATTTCCGCGAGGTTTATCGCTCAGCAGAGAGCATTCCCAGAGCGGTTTTGCCCTCACGCTTTCAGGGGGGCGATCGCGCCTACTGTACGAGCATCTATTTCTTGCTCCCCTCCACGGCCTGCTCGCGACTACACCGCATTGCCAGTGATGAACTGTGGCACTTTTACACAGGCAGTAGCCTAACGATCCATGTAATTCTACCCACGGGTGAGTACCAGCTCCTACGGTTGGGGATCAATTTGGATCAGGGGGAGCAATTGCAACAGGTGGTACCGGCGGGGGCATGGTTTGGAGCAACGGTGGAGATGCCAGATAGTTTTAGCCTTGTGGGCTGTACGGTGGCACCGGGATTTGACTTTCGTGATTTTGAATTGGGCGATCGCCAGCAGTTGCAGCAGCAGTTTCCCCAACACCAGAGATTAATTGAACGCTTGACGCTCTAAACATTAAACATTTTTAAACATTAAACATTAAAGAGGGTTTGCAAACGCTGACGAATCCACTGCAAGGGGGGCAGGCTTTTGATGTCTTGGGAGTTCACTAGGCCAAGTTCTTGAAGCACCTGCTGTCGTGCCGCCAGTTCATGGGCAATTTCCTCTGCCAATTGGGGGTGAGCTTGCAGCAGTCGCTGTACGGCTGAGCGCGGGACAACGAATAATGAAGTTGCTTCTAGTGCCCGCACGGTGGCGGATCGCGGCATTCCCGTGAGCACTGAAATTTCCCCAAAGAAACTCCCCCCATAGAGGGTGGCTAGGATTTGATCCAACTGCTCAGAGTACACTTCCACTGATCCCTCAAGGACAATGTAAAAGGCATCTCCCGGGCTCCCCTCGCGACAAATCGCTTCCCCCTTACCATAAAACTGATGAGTACCCAACTCAATCAGCACTTGCAACTGGGCATTGGAACAGTGGGAAAAATAACTGATATTGCGCAGCATATCCGCCAAGGAGAGTTTAGCCTTAGTGGTTTTGCCAACAGTGGGTTCAGCAGCCGTCGGGGGCTCGGAGTCCCTTGCCCCTGCATGCTGGTAATACTGGGTCAAAGAACGCAGTTCCCCCAAATCTCGCAACCGTAGATCCAACTGGGGAAAGGGAACCTCAATATGCCGCTGCCGTAGCTCCTGCTCAATGAGGAAATTGAGAGCACTTTTAATGGGTTCAGAATCTTGGGGGCGGTTAATCCAGACCAGCAATTCAAAGAGATAGGCACTCTCTCCAAAGCCGCGAAACCAAACGCTAGGGGGTGGGGTTAGTAGGACGCGCGGATCCTGACGGGCAGCACTCAGGAGCGCTTCGGTGACCAGAACCGTATCACTGCCGTAGGCGACACTTACGGGGATATGGATGCGGCTATCGGGGCTACCGTAACTCCAGTTGACGACGTTCTTTTCAATAAAGCGGTTGTTGGGGACAATGACGTACTGGCTGTCGTTGGTGCGGATAATCGTAGCCCGAATAGAGATTTTCTCAACGGTACCCAACAGACCATCTACTTCGATAAAGTCACCCACTTTAATGGGGCGCTCCAGTAGAAGCGCTAGGCCACTAATGAAGTTACTGGCGAGGGTTTGTAACCCAAAGCCAAAACCAATCCCCAAAACCCCCGCCAACACTGTGAGGGAACTGAGATCAATGCCTGCTGTTTGCAGGACAACAATAAAACCAATAAAACTGAGGCTATAGCTGAGAACACGGGTAATGGTTTCTTGACTGCCCCGATCCACCCGCAACTGCGCGAGAATTCGGTCTTTGAGCCATTCACTGACCCAGCGGGAGGTAAAAATCACCAGAACAGAAAGAAAGACAATTAAAAAGAGAAAGTTCAGTGTGATTTTTGTTCGCCCCAACTCTATAAGGGGGGTATTAAAGACGACCCCGACTCGCTGCAGGAGGAACTGAATTGCATGTTCAATGCGCCCCTGCCAAGGGGCTAAACTTTCAACCGATTGCAGCACCCAAGACAAAATTAATGCCCAAAGTAAAACCCGCAACGTCAGGCGCAATAGACTGACCACTAGTGAAAACCAAGGTTGGGAGTGTTGACTAACTTGCCTATGGAGCCGCTGTTGCAGTTGATCAATGCCCTTGAGCAGTAGCCAGTCGGTGACAACGGCGATCGCCACAAGGGCAACGATTTGCCCCGCCTCAATCAATGCCACCCGCAGACGTTGGAGGGGTGCGAGTTGGGCAATGAGCAGACTGGCAGGCACTGCCGCTAAAAATAGATTCAAGTACTTCATCATGGGGTTAAAGACTGGGCACGGGCGGCTTTAATGACTGCCACCACATCAGCATGTTTCCCATCCAGTGCCCACACCAGAGCGGTCCAAGAATTTTGATCCTTGGCGTTGAGATCTGCACCGGCAGCAATCAGTTGTTTAACGGTAGCCGTTTGTCCCTTCGCTGCTGCGGCCATTAAGGGGGTCAGACCAAAGACGGTTTGAGCATTGACATTGGCACCGGCTGCTAGGAGTTTCTCAACAATGGCGGTATGTCCTCCACCGGCTGCAGCCATCAATGGTGTCCAACCCTCACTGTCCCCTTGGTTGACCTCTGCCCCTGCGGCAATCAACGCCTCTACAATTTCTGTGTGACCCAGTTCTGCCGCTAGTGCCAAGGCCTCCGCTGGGATTTCAGTACCGCGGGCGATCGCTTCCTGAATAGCGGCCAAGTCTCCTTGCTCAATGGCGGTTTCAATGGCTGTCATTCGCTGCATCATTGCCTGTAGCCTGCCTCTAATAAGGAAAAGATAATCTATCTGAGTTAAAATGAGGTCTGCATTGAGTTCAGGATCGCATGCCATGGATATTATCACGCTCGGTTGGGTGGGTGTTCTCAGTGTCTTTACGCTCTCGATCGCCTTTGTGGTCTGGGGTCGCCACGGCATGTAACCCATAGGGCTGGGGGTATGACCACTTCATTGGCGGATCTTTTGGTTCTGGTGGCTCTGCTGCTGCTGATTGTCGTGACTGGCGGCATTGGCTATCTGACCTTTGCGGAGTGGCGCGATCGCCGGCGTCTGCAAGCGGAGCAAAAAGCACAACGACGGGGGCGCAAGCGTTAATGGTTGCTCCTCTACAGATTTTGGGCGATCGCCTCCGCAGTGCTCTGCAAGCTGCCCTGCCCCTAGATACCTATCCCCAGCCCCTGTTAGTACCAGCCAGTCAAGCCAAGTTTGGCGACTATCAATCCAATGTTTGCCTCAGCCTCGCCAAGCAACTGGGCAAAGCGCCCCGTGAGCTCGCCCAAGAGGTGGTGGCCCATCTTAAGGTTGAGGATGTCTGTCAAGCCGTTGAGATTGCGGGGGCTGGCTTCCTGAACTTTCGCCTGAAACCAGCGTTTTTGGCCTCTACTCTGCAAGCTGCTCTCGGGAGCGATCGTTTGGGCATTCCAGCAGCAGGAGAGCCAAAACGGGTGGTGGTTGATTTTTCCAGCCCCAACATTGCCAAGGAAATGCACGTGGGTCATCTGCGCTCCACAATCATTGGGGACTGTATTGCCCGCATTCTTGAATTTCAGGGACACAATGTCCTGCGACTCAACCATGTGGGGGACTGGGGTACCCAATTTGGCATGCTGATTGCCTACTTGGATGAGGTTTATCCTGACGCCCTGACTACCGCCAATGCCCTTGACTTGGGGGACTTAGTAACATTTTACAAAAAGGCCAAGCAACGCTTTGACAGCGATCCTGAGTTTCAACAGAAAGCACGGGCAAAGGTGGTCGCACTTCAGCAAGGGGAAGAGCAGAGTCGCCGTGCTTGGCAGCTCCTGTGTGAGCAATCCCGCCGCGAGTTTCAAAAGATCTACGATCTGCTGGATATTCAACTCACAGAGCGAGGGGAGTCCTTCTACAATCCCTTTTTACCGGCGGTGATTGAGGACTTGGCTGCTTGCGGCCTCCTGGTGGAAGATCAGGGGGCAAAGGTGGTCTTCCTCGAGGGCTTCACCAATAAAGAGGGGCAACCCCAACCCTTGATTATTCAAAAGTCCGATGGGGGCTACAACTACGCAACCACGGATTTAGCTGCCCTCCGCTATCGCATTGACAAAGACCAAGCGGATTGGATTATTTACGTCACTGATGTTGGGCAGTCCACCCACTTTGCCCAGGTATTTCAGGTGGCGCAGCGCGCCGGTTGGGTGCCGCCCCATGTAAGGTTAACCCATGTCCCCTTTGGTTTGGTGCTGGGGGAGGATGGCAAACGCTTGAAAACCCGCTCAGGGGAAACAATTCGCCTCATCGATTTACTGACGGAGGCGATCGCCCGCAGTCGAGCGGATTTAGAGCAGCGTCTTGCTGCCGAAGGTCGCACCGAGTCCCCTGAATTCATTGATACCGTGGCACGGGCGATCGGCATCGGTGCTGTCAAGTATGCCGATCTCAGTCAAAACCGCAACAGCAACTACGTCTTTAGCTACGACAAGATGCTCTCTTTACAAGGCAACACTGCGCCCTACCTCCTCTATGCCTATGTGCGTGTCCAAGGCCTAACACGGCGCGGCGACATTGATTGGTCTACCCTCTCACCAGATACCCCCCTATTTCTAGAGGATGAGACCGAGCAAAACCTTGCCAAGCACCTTGTGCAACTCGAGGAAACCCTTGACTTTGTTAGCACGGAGCTATTGCCCAACCGCCTCTGCCAATACCTCTTTGAACTAAGCCAGCTTTTCAATCAGTTCTACGATCGCTGCCCCATCCTCGCGGCTACTGAGCCAACGAAGCAATCCCGTCTAACTCTGGCCTATCTCACTGCTCAAACGCTGAAACTAGGGCTATCCCTCCTGGGGATTCCAGTTTTGGATCGGATTTAGGGCCTACTGGTTATACTGGGGCACAACACGACTCACGCCATTTCCGGGAAGGAATTTTCTAAAGGATGGGCGGCCTCTTCTCTAGTCTGTTGCTGGCGGTTATCGTCCTGCTGAGTTGGCCCCATCTCTACCTCATCCAGTTTTATTTTTGGCTATTTCGCCGCCAGTTGCCCAACAGCCTAGGACTGGGTGGCTTGTTCATCATGCTGGTGATCGCAGGGGGTACGGGTCTTGGCTTCCTAGTTAGTCTCGCCCTTGGGTTGGTTCTATTGCCGTGGCTTTGGCCAGAGGTAAATCAGAGAGGGCAATGGTTCACTGTGGCTGCGATCTACTTTGTCAATTCCCTAATTTGGTTTGAATTGGGCTATCGCTGGGGTCAGTGGCAAGCAAAGCGTTCCCAGGGTTGAGGGCGTTTTTTTGATGCGAAAAGGGCTGTAATATACATGGGTGGTTTGTGCGGTTGCGGCAGCGCAATGATTAAAAATGACATTTGGATTCGGGCCATGGCTGCCCAAGGCATGATTCAGCCCTTTGAGCCAACATTAGTGCGGCGGGTGGCTGAGCAGCCCGTGATTAGTTTTGGTCTTTCTTCCTACGGTTACGATATTCGCCTCAGCCCCAAGGAGTTTCGTATCTTTCGCCATGTGCCGGGGACAGTGGTGGATCCAAAGAATTTTAACCCTGCCAATTTAGAATTTGCCCCCCTCCATGAGGATGCCAATGGCATGTTTTTTATTTTGCCTGCCCATTCCTACGGCCTTGGGGTTGCCCTAGAACGGCTACAGGTACCCGAAAATGTTACGGTTCTGTGTATTGGTAAAAGTTCCTATGCACGGGCGGGGATTATCGCCAACTTGACACCGGCAGAAGCAGGCTGGCGAGGCCATCTGACCTTGGAATTCTCGAATTCCTCCAGTGCCGACTGCCGTATCTATGCCAATGAGGGAGTTGTGCAGTTGCTCTTTTTTGAGGGTGAACCCTGTGATGTGAGTTATGAAACACGGCGGGGCAAATACCAAGATCAGCCGGAGGCTGTTACTTTGGCGCGGGTTTGAGTGAGTTGCTGCAACAGTCGTTGGGGTCCATGGTGTCCCCACTGATACCCCTGCTGAAGATAGGGGTCGAGCCGGCGGCGAATCTGTTGGTAACCCCAGAGGATCACTCCCCCCTGTAGAACAACATTGGTATTTACTCCCCAGAGTTCAGTGCCGAAGGTTAAGCCTGGCCAACTGGCGAGATAAATCGCCGCATACCAGAGCAAGACAAACTGACTTAGACTCCCAAACGCCGGCAGGGGAAAAGGCACGCCGTAGGCTTGGCACGCGTTGCGGATATAAGCAAGGGTACTGATCATGGCCAGCACCACATCGAAAAATCCCCCCGGCAGCAGCAGACTAGCCACCATCTGTGTGGTTAACCAAGACCATGCCGACGTGTCTTGAGGGCCAAGAGCTGCCCCGAGGCTCTGTTCAACTTGACTGGCTTGGTGGAGAATTCGTAGAGCACGGGCTTGAGGAGCCTCCCGTTGTAGCCACTGTTGCAGCAGCTGTCGCAGTTCTGGAATTCCCTGACCCGTTGTGCTGCTCACGGCAATACCTTCAGCCATGGGTGGGTAGAGATCCGCCTTGGCGAGAATGAGCTTGTGGGGAATCCTAAGGGTGCGCAGGCGATCGCGGGCTTGGCATTCGACGGGGGTGAAGCTGTCTTGGGTCACAAAAAGGACAAGATCGGCAGTTTCCACTGCTGCCCACGTCATGGCTGCCCGTTCGCTCCCCGCCACTTCATCCAGCCCGGGAGTATCTGTGAGATCAACGATTTGATCTTGACAGTGCCAGCGAACGGTGCGCGGCCATTGGGTGGTGCCATGAATAGCGCCCACGGGAAAAATGGCTTCGCCATAGAGGGCATTCAAAAGCGCAGACTTGCCCCGGCCCACTTGGCCAAGGACAACAATGTGCCATGCCTTCTGGTGCAGCCGATCGCGCAACCCATAGAGAGTCTGCCAGTGGGTGGCCAGATGCGGGTGATGCACCTGATGCCAGGCGAGGAGTTCCTCTAGACATTTGGCCGTTGCGTCTAGGCTGGGGAGGCTACTCACGGCGAAAGAGCGACCAATTGGAGGCCACCACTAAACCCACAGCAGCAATTAAGAGGACAGGTAAGGGAATCAGCCACTGCCGTAGGTACAATACGACTTCGCTGAGCAGAAACAAAATAATAAAGCTGGCGATCGCAATCTCCATAGGCTAGGGACGGCGGGTGGAGTCTTCTAAAAAGAAGGCTTTTTCGCCATTGGGCAATGTGGCATCCCGGAATGTTTTCACCTGTGCCAAGCGATCGCGCCCCCCTAGAATCGCATCTACCAAGTGTGCCCCCACAAGAATTGCTCCATCCAAGCGCGTGATGAGAACACTGGCGCCCGTGAGTTTGGCATTTGTGAGATTGGCTTTCGTTAAATCAGCATTGTTAAGGATAGCGCCACTTAGGTCAGCACCCATCAGGTTGGCACCGCGCAGATTGGCAGCGTTGAGGTTAGCTCCCCGCAGATCGGCTCCCTGGAGATTCCATCCCCGCAAATGGGCATAGCTCAGATCGCACTTGGGGCAGCTACCCGTGCGCCGCAGTTGTTCTAAATCAGCGGGATTGGTAGCCCAAGCCGGAGCAACTAAAAGGAGCAATAAAAAGACCAAAGCACCCTTAGCGGCCATTACAACTTCCCAAGAGCATCTAATCTATAGGTTACAAGTCAGATAGACTTCACAATACTTCTCTACAGTCTTCTTGCCCACTTATTTTACAGGATGAAGCAAGAGAGCACTAGTTACTGGTGCAACCCTCCTCACTAGCTTTCCAACTATATCTACCCACACCCCGGCATCGTCCGGCCCGCGGTGGGTGAGCGTATCCGCTATGCGGCGGGCGGTATCGCCAAGTGACTCGCCGATTGGGGCGGGCGCCCAAAATCCACTCAGGCCGCACATGACCTCGCCCTCTTCAAACCCGCCTGTGCCGCCAACGGCGAGCCCACCGGAGCACCCTGCTAGGCACCAACGAGAGCGGCCACAGTGATGCTGCCACCATGTAGCGCTTCGCCGTCCAAGCTAACTGCCGTATGGCCGCGACGCCAACGTAATCAGCGTTCATCGCGAAACCGGCTGCCGTAAAGAATGCAATACGCTCAAATAAGAGAGCCACGCCCTTGCGCTGCCTATCCGGCAACCCAGGTTTCACCAGCAACGAGGCAAGAAACCGCAGTGACCCTGGTGGCTCGGACTCACGCAAACGGTCGGTTCTGTTGACCGCCTCCTGGTTATAGACGGCCGTAACGATCTCCGCATGAGCCACGGGGTGATCCAGTGCCAACATACACCAAGCGACGATGTCTTCGCCGCGACGAATGCCAACCGGGAATCCACCTTTTTCTAGCAGCCACTTACGCTTTGCGCAGGCCGTAATGGAATTGACAAGCGCAAGCCCCCGTGCATAGCGAGAAAAAATCATCCACCAGCCCAACCCAGCCATCTGCATAACTGGATCGTGGCCTCACATAGATTTGATCGCGATATATCAGGTGAGCCGTGCTGTACAGCCCCGCCTGGGGATATTGTTGTATTAAGCGTGCCAGCGTCTCGATGTGATTCGGCATCCACCAATCGTCAGCATCCAAAAAAGCGACATGCTCACACGCAGCTTCTTCAACTCCTCGATTGCGTGCCACACTGACACCATCATTGGCCTGCTGAATCAACCGCACCCCGCGATCGAGGTAGCGGCGAACAACCTCGGGTCCGTCATCGGTCGAGCCGTCATCGACCACGATGATCTCGGCTGGCGGCACCGTTTGAGCCAGCACGCTATCCAGCGTTTTGGCAATATGCGGACCTTTGTTGTAGAGCGGGATAACGACAGAGATCATAATGGCGACGCTCAGAACCTGGTAAACGACGTCAGCCTATTTCGCAGCCTTCTAAGAGCGTGATAACCCTGACTGCCACTTCGCAAATGCAATACAGAAATTCCTGCAATCACGCTAGCGCGCATCCAACTGCGCAAGGCACTGGATTCGTAGCGGCAAGATGAGGTCAATCGTACCCAATTCCATGCCGAAGAACGATCGCCCCCCGCCAACCTGCGAAATATCCAGTAAATGTCAGACAGCAATATCTCCCGCGCTTCCCCGGAATAGTGGGCGAGCAGCCGCTCGAAGACAGGTACAAAAAGATCTGTCTTACCTTGCTCACAGTCCATCACCTGGACTAAGTTGGCGACTTCCTCCTCCCCAAGATCAGGTAGCAAAGCTTGCCAGTGCCGAATGCGTACCGCCTTAGACGTTTCTTTTTGTTCTTTTTTCTTCCGAGACGAAACCTGCCCCGCGTGAATCCGGTAACGCAAAACAATCTCCGGTACGTTCACGAAGCGATAGCCTGCAGCCCAGGCCCGTTGCCAAAGGTCATAGTCCTCAGCGTAAGGAAATTCAGGCTGGTACCGTAACTGAGCAAAGGCTTCGCGCCGACCTATCACCGTCGGATGCGCAACGGGCACCGCGAACAGCAAGTGTACTTCACACGCCTCATGGGTCGCAGGATAACGCCACACAGTGCGCCAGCCGCCGAAACACTCCACCGACCCGCCGCAAAAGTCCGCGTGAGTTGCCTCCAGATGCTTCACCTGCAAAGCCAGGCGCTGGGGCAAAGCAACGTCGTCGGCATCCATGCGAGCAATCCATTGCCCGCGGGCAAGCCCGATGCCTTCATTGAGCGTTGCCACCAGCCCGCGGTTTTCGCGGCTGACCAGCCGAATGCGAGAATCCCTTGCCGCATACCGTTTGAGGATGTCCAACGTCCCGTCGGTCGAGCCGTCGTCGATGATGATGAACTCGAAATCCTGGAATGATTGCCTCAGGATGGACTCGATCGCCTCCGCAACATAGCGTTCGGCGTTGAATACAGGCATCAGCACCGAAACGAGCGGTGAGGTTTTCACGGTCATGACACTCACAGCACAGTCCACCCCGGGCAATACAGATTACGTGTGTCGAAGTCATCGACGTTGAACCAGCGCTTGGGCGCCACCACGAGCTTGTGCGGCTGCGGATTCAGCCACGCGCCCCACCAACTGAAGCTGCTGTTGGCCAGGATATGGTGACGACAAGCGCTCATGAGCTGCATGTCGCGGAAGCTGTGTTCACCACGGTTGTGGTCGATCACGATCATAGGCGCAGGGAGCTTCAAATTGGCCCGCACCCAATCGGGGTCGTCGGAAAAAACATAAAAGCGGGGTTCGCGCGTGCGCTCCATCAGCAGCGCGACGGCGCGCGGGTAATAGGCCGATAAATCCACGCCATGCACACGGCGAACGACCGGATCCTGGACGAAGTCTCCCCTCCTCACGTGCAGGGAGACGCTTTCGCATGCCGCCATCTCCGCGACGATCTGCCGGTTCCTCTCCTCCAAAGGCAGCGCAAAGCGAAAGGCTGCGCGCACGGCGTCCTGATATTCCGAAAAGTACCGTTCAGACTGCCAGTAGCCGTCGAGATACGCCTTCGGACCCAGCGCCTCAAACCCAGGCCAATAGTGAAAATGCGGCTCCAGGGCATAGCCTTGCGGCAGCAGCCAGCGCAGACGTCTGCGAGCGAGCAAGCGCCGCACGAGCGGATGGGAAAAACTTCCAAGCACCTGCCGCATCTCCGAAGGGGCCACCCGTGGCAGCTCGATGTCGAACACCCGGTGTAGTTCCAATCCCTGGTGCAAACGCACACCATCGAACCAATCGAGATCAAAGCGCAGCGGCACACCATGCCGAAGCGATAGCGCCAGTCCCGCCGCGTATTGGAACATCTGGTTGCCCAAGCCGCCGCACAAACGAACGATGACCATGGATTGTCATCTTAACTATTTCAAAGATCGTTATTATCTTAACTTGACATTCAGCATACAAACCCTGCCGACGTCCGCAGATTCAGGTAGCTAGTCATTACGCCGGTCACTCCCCTTACAAACAACACAACCGCTGTAAGCTACCCACCGTGTCATCATTCTGCCCTGCTCAGGTCTGGGCTGCTGCTGCCACGACTAGGATAAGCAACGCAAACTCCAGGCGCTCTATCGGCATGACTGCTAGGCAGTGCTCTAGGACTAAATCAGCACCCCATACCACACAGTTGCCGCTGCTCCAAGGGTTAGCGCTCCCCCATGACCAGTAACTCCGGTTCTCCTGCAGCTGCCACTTCAGTTCTATGGCATCCTGCATTCATCGAGATGCCGTTGCAGCGACTGCCCACGTGGGATTGACGAGAAGCAATCCTGCAAAAGCCAGGAACGTGTTAAGCAATGCAACGAGTGCGTACTCAGCTGATGGCAAAAGTGCGTCACCACAGCGAACCGACCAAGCGCGGTGACTATCTTCAGCATGCGTCCAACAGTCATGAACACAGCTTTGGTTCTGCTCATGGGGCATAACGCTTGAGCACCGATATGATTCCACCGGCCACAGTCCCGGCAAACTGCTCGACCGAAAAACGCTGCGCGGCTTCAGATTGGAGAAAATCGGCGATCGCGCGCTGATAGGCCAAGTAACGGTCCTCCGGCATCGTCCGCAGGTGGTCGTAGAGGTCGGCGTAGGAGGCGAAACGCCGCCGGTCGATGAAGCAGTCCTCGGGAATGTAGTCCGTGACATCCTCTGCGCCCCAATAGACCGGGACATTGCCAGCGCAGAATGCATCGAAGATTTTCTCGGTGATATAGCCGCGCAGCCCCGCGACGTTTTCATAGACGAGCGAAAAGCGCGCCCGTTCGAGCACCGGCGCCTTGGCGGGTATGGCGCCCCGCCATGAGGGAAACCAACGCACAAGTCTGGGCAACCTCCTTTCGATCCGATGAATGACTCCACCTAACCGAGTCGGGAGTCGTGGTGACAAATCCCACCCTGGGCCATAGAGCGCAAAATCCTCTGGCGCATGGCGTTCGAACCAGCGAATCGCCCGCACCCGCTCCCGATAGAGATCCTTGGCGGGTCGCCAGACGGGCAACGCTTTGTTGGCGGCGATCATGACGAGAAGTTGGGGCCGCTCTCCGTAACCATCCACGATGCCTTTACCCAAGGGGTGCGCCAACTGAATTTTGATTGCCAGCCCCTTTTCCACCAGCTCCGGCATCCACGTGAACACCCCCTGGTAGCGGCGCAACCGGTGCTCATCGACATTGGGCGGATGCACCAGCCCGCATTCCGTCAGGATCGCAAAGGTGGGAACGGCATGCTGGGTCGCATGGACGTTGACGTGAATGACGAAATCCGGCTTACGGCCGTGGAGATCATCCGCGGCCAGCAGCTCCCAACCCGCTGCCCGAAGTGCATCACGCAGCGCCAGCCAAGGGCGGCTTAACCCGTCACGCGTGCTCGCGTCGAGAAATGCTGCCGCGGAACCGCCACTATAGGAGAGAGCACCGAGCAGCGCTGCCGAAGGGAAACCAGAAACAGCGCTCATCACTCACTCCGCCGCGACATGGGGGAGATGAGGTTTTTTTTCGCCACCCAACTCTCCCAAACGAATTCGTAGTTCCACATCTCGACATGAGTTGCGGATAACTTTTCCCGAATCGCTCGCCTGCGTTCATTTGCATTCGGAACGAAGTGATGAAACTGGATCTGGAGGAAACGCACATGATTGACCCATCCCGTAGTGATCAGGGTATCCAGAAGATCGTATTCCCCCCCCTCAATGTTGATTTTCATCAGATCGACATTGTGCACCCCGAGCGCCTCCAGGGCCTTATCGACCCGTCTCAATTGCGCAAGCCTTTGCGGTTGCGGAGTCGATAACTCTCCGATGAAAGAGGAGCCGTCACCTTTGATCTCAATGGGCCGGTTTGCATCCTGGGCGCCCAAACCATAGTTATGAATTTCAATCTTTGGGTTGGCAGCGAAGCGTTCAAGGCATTGGCGGTAGTATTCCTCCACAGGCTCGAAGACCAAAACCCGACAGCCGTATCGGCTGTGGATCGCATCGGCGAAATCGCCCAAATAGCCTCCGATGTCCACCACTGTGCTATGAGCGGTCAATGGATAATTGAGTCGCAACGTCTCATCGCCCTTATCCTTGAACCAGCGTCTTACCTCAAGGAGGAAGGGGTCGCGTCGGATATATAGACCATAAAGCCAGCGAAGCCGCGCCTTTATCGCACGCACGGTTTCCCTCATTTCACAGGTTTCTCACACTCGACATTCAGGCTGATCAGAATCCCGTTTTCCTTGTCCATGTGGGGAATATAAGCCTGCGAAAAATCGTCCACATGGGCATGCTCGGTCTCCCGCCAGTCGTAATGGCGGACGTTGACAAATCCCGCCTCGGTGAGGTTGCGGGAAAGCGAGTCGAAATCGAAGACGTTGTAGTGGATGTTGTAGAGATAGTCCTGCCGTCCGAACAAGGGGCCGATTACGAGATCGAGCTTGCCGAAGCGCCGATAGACTTTGCAAATCTGGGCGAAATCGGGGACGGAGATGCGCAGCACACCGCCCGGTTTGAGCACCCGATGCCATTCCTTGAGAACGCGGGGTACGTCGCGCCGCTTGAAGTGTTCCAGCACATGGCAGTTGTAGATCAGATCGACCGAATCGTCCGCGATGAACGACAGGTTGTCGATCGTGGCGACGTGATCCACATGGGGATAGTCGATGGCGTCGATGTGCACGAAGCCGGGGATATGGCGCTTGCCGCAGCCGAGGTGGAGTTTCATGAGCGTGTCCTCTTTGCATTCAAGGCTCGGCGACCGTTTTCCTGCCGAATCTCAGCAGGGAGCAAGGTTTTCACGATCCGGGCGGGTACACCAGCGACCAAGACGTCCTCTGGCACATCCTTCGTTACAACCGCTCCCGCCGCAACGATGCTGCGGCTGCCGATTCTAACCCCCGGAAGAATGATCGCACCTGTGCCAATCCAGACATCGTCGCCGATTTCTACGGACCGGTTGATGCGGACCGCTGCAATGGGCAGTGCAGCAGGATCGTGCGTGGGAGTAACGATGCGGATGTAAGCCGCGATGGCGCAGTGTTCGCCGATGTTGATGTGGCCTTGTGACGAAGCCCACAGGTAAACGCCGGGACCTATCGAGGTGTCGGCACCGATGCGGACATGCCGCGGCCATTCAACCCCTACCCCCTTAGAGAGTAGTGCACGCGGCCCCAAGTATCCCAGCCGCAGACGGAAATAGGCCATACGGATGCCCATGAAAGCTTCCCTCGCAAAGGCAAAGGCGTACGCGATTGATTTCGCAAAGGTCATCTTATCAACTTTGTAAGCTTTATAGCACAGTGTATCATCATAGTGTCTGCTCCCAACCCGCTAAGGGGGGCGAGCGTCTAGGGATTAGATACTCAGAGATTGCAGCCCCACTCTCAAAGTGTCTTAGGCAGAGTTCTGTGCTATCTATGTTGACTTATTGACTGACCAGAAAGATCGATGTTGTCCTGAGGAAGGGGGCCCGTCTCTTAGTGTTTTGGTCAATGTCGTCAGGATCCAGTACACTGACTGGCATCAAGCTTCTTTGGCACCAAGGTCATGACTCAAACAGCGTGGTTAGAACTGGTCAAATCAGTGAGTGAGCAGGGCGTCCAGTTACCCACCGGCGGACTGAAAATTGGCCGTGCCCCTGATAACGACATTGTTCTCAACGATCCTTCTGTTTCCCGCCACCATGCTTACTTTGGATGGCAAGAAGGGAGAGTACATTTAACTGATCTTGGCAGTAAGGCAGGTACCCATCTCAATGGCCAGCCAGTCGTGCCCAACACTCCTATTCCTCTAGAAAATGGTGACTTAATCACGCTTGGCAACTCAGCAGTGCGGTTTCGCCTGGTTTGGCAGTATCAGGAATATCAGCCCGGCACTCTCGAGGTGGGTAGGCCTACTGAAGTTCCTGTGGTTGAAGTTCGCACAAAAACGTGGCGACAACGTTGGGGATTAAGGGAGCAAACTAGTCTTTTGGGAACGCATCCTGGCTGCGATGTCGTGGTGGATACTCCTGAACTGCTGCCCTGCCATTTGAAATTGCGCTTTGTCGATCAGCATCTTCAGGTCACGGATCTCAGTGATCCACAGCTAGCGACGCACCCGTATTTGGGAATCGGGGAAAGCTATGCTCTGACAGAGTTTGTCACTCTCACCTATGTAGGACGGGAGTTGCCTGATTGCATTGATACCCAGCGCCATGCCGTTGCCTTTAGCCCAGCAACGGAGTTGCGTTTGATGGGGACAGCAACCCTGTTGGCGACTCCTGAGTCAGGTCAGCCAGATACAAGCTCCACTGTTCCTGTGAAGACAATTTCTTTAGTGGGCTACAACACGTTCACGATTGGCCGCGATCCTAGTAATGATTTAGTCATTGAGCATCCGACAGTCTCGCGTCACCACGCCAAAATTGAGCGCCGCAATGGCGATTTAATTCTCACGGACTTGGCATCCAGCAATGGCACGTTTGTCAATGGGCATGAGGTAGAAACATCCACACTGCTGCGGGTGGGGGATAGCATCCGCATTGGCAGCGATCGCCTGGTCCTCAATGCCGATGAGACTCTCACGCAGTATGCTGAATCCGGTCACCTGCGCCTGGATGCCATCAACCTCACTAAGGTGGTGGGTAAGGGGACGCGAATTCTCCACGATATTTCGCTGTCAATTATGCCCAAAGAGTTTGTGGCCATTCTGGGTCCCAGTGGCAGCGGTAAGTCAACGCTCCTCGATGCCCTGAGTGGATTGCGGCCAGCAACGACGGGTACAGTACTGGTAAATGGCACAAGTTTTTACCGCAATTATCGGCTCTTTCAAGGGCAAGTGGGCTATGTGCCTCAGAAAAATATCCTCCACGAGGAGCTGACAATCGCTCAAGCACTGACATACGCTGCCAGGTTACGAATGCCCCCAGATACGACACCGGCGGAACGCCAACAGCGGGTGACTGAAGTGTTGACTGAACTGGGGCTGACCCATCGTCGGGATGTTGCGATCGCCCGTCTCAGTGGGGGTCAACAGCGGCGGGTATGTATTGGCGCAGAATTGCTGACCCAACCGAGTCTGTTCTTCCTCGATGAGGCCACCTCTGGCTTAGATCCAGGAACTGAAGCTGACATGATGTTCCTGCTGCGACAGTTGGCAGATGGGGGGCACACCATTCTCATCATCACCCATGCCACCCAAAACATCCGGGAGTGTGATCTAGTGATCTATTTGGCGGAGGGCGGACGGCTGGCCTACTTTGGACCACCGGATCAAATGTTGCCCTATTTCCGCGCCACCTTCGGCGATCGCTTCAGTGACATGAAGTTAGAGGATTTTTCAGGCATTTACCGCGCCCTGGATAAGGAAAAGAATCCCAATGCCCCCACCCCAGAAGAGCTAGAGCTAGCCTACCGGCGATCGCGCCTCTATCAGGAATATGTTGTGGGACGCCAACAGGCGCTGGCTTACATGCCCGATGAAAGTCAGCGGTCCCCCAAGGACAAATCCCGCCGCAGCAGTGAACCCAAAGCCAAGATCTCCCCCTGGCAACAATTTCTGATTCTGAGCCACCGCAATCTCACCATCCTCAGTCAAGATCGCATCCACCTGTTGCTGACCCTTTTGATTGCTCCCTTGCTCGGCAGCCTGAGTTTTGTCTCTTGGCGGCGGGATCTGTTTAATCCCGAAACGGGGAATGGGGGTCAAGCCCTGACGATGATTTTTGTCACCAGTCTCATTGCGGTAATGATCGGTGCGATGACAACAATGCGCGAGTTGGTCAAGGAGGTAGAAGTTTATCGGCGGGAGCGGTTGGTTGGCCTGCGGCTGTTGCCCTACCTTGGCTCCAAGGTGGCGATCGCCCTTGGTCTGGCCCTTTATCAAGCGGCCACCTATCTGGCGGTAACAAAACTAGCAGTGGATTTACCGGGAGATTGGGGTGTCACCTTTGCTATGTACCTCACCCTCGCCCTTGCCATTTTTGGCGGTATGGCGATGGGCCTTTTGGTGTCTGCCCTTGCCCCTAGCCAAAACATTGTGCCCCTGCTGGTGCTGATGTTTTTAGTGCCACAAATTATCTTTAGTGGTGGTATTCAGCCCGCCTCCACCTTTGGATTACCGGGGCAGATCATCAGCCATCTGACAGTAATTAAATGGCCCTTTGAGGCGATGGTAAAGCTCACGGGTATGGGGGATGACATTGCCAATGACCCCTGTTGGCGGGAGCCAGAGGAAGAGCGGCAAAAAATGACCGAACAGATGCAGCGGCAGTTTTGTCTTTGCTATGGCCCGGGCCTCTTTCAAACCTGCAACTTCCCCGGAATTCGCTCCAAATACGTACCCGCCGTGGATGCACCCGCACCGCCGCAGCCAGAGCCTCCCGGCGATCCCCCCAATGATCCGGCGGCGCTCCAGGACTACCTCCGACGGCTGCAAGCCTATCGGGCGGCAATGGACGAGTGGGAAGTAAAATACGCCGAGTGGAATCGCCAGCGCAGTCGCGCCATCAATGAAGCGCAGGGCACTATCAGTCGCTTCCAGCGGGATCAAGGGTATATGTTTACTGTGGATGTGCAACGCCATTGGCGGAATCAAAGCCTTCTCATCTTGGCAATGCTAGTGGCTTTACCCTTCTGCCAAAAACGCCGTGACTTTGGCCGTTGAAATACTGCAAGCTTTTAGGCCAAATTTTTTAGTGATTTTTTAATCAATAATGGATAAAGTCATCCGCCGCCGTTTTGTCTTTACAATCCTATGTCCGCCCCCAATCTGCTGCTGATTGATGGCCATTCCTTGGCCTTTCGTGCCTACTACGCCTTTAGCAAGGGGCGAGACGGGGGCTTGCACACCTCTACGGGGATTCCTACCAGTGTGTGTTTTGGCTTTCTCAAGAGCCTCCTAGAGATTCTGGAGCAGCAGCAATCCCACCATGTAGCCATTGCCTTTGACTTGGGGGGACCAACATTTCGCCACGCCGCCGATGAAAACTACAAAGCAGGTCGCGCCGAAACCCCGGAGGACTTTATTACCGATATTGCCAATTTGCAGGCCCTGCTGCGGGCCCTGCGTTTGCCCCTATTGAGTCAGCCGGGCTATGAAGCGGATGATGTAATTGGTACGGTGGCTCACCGCCTGCGATCCCAAGGGTGGCAAGTGTCCATTGTCAGTGGCGATCGCGACCTCTTTCAATTGATTGATCGCGAGGGTCAAGTCCAGGTCTTGTATCTAGGGAATACCCTTGGCCAGCGCAAACAGGGTCTGGAGGCCTTTGATGCCCTCAAGGTTAGGGAAAAAATGGGGGTTTGGCCAGAACAAATTGTGGACTATAAAGCCCTCTGTGGCGATGCCAGCGATCGCATTCCCGGTATTAAGGGCATTGGCCCCAAAACCGCTGTGCAATTGCTGAGTCAATACCCCACCCTGGAGGACATTTACGCCCACATCCATGAGATCACGCCCCCCAGCCTAAGAACCAAGCTGATCAATGGGGAGGCGGCTGCTCGCCATTCCCGTACCTTGGCCCAAATTGTCCACGATGTCCCCTTGGAACTCCCCCTGGAGGACCTGCATCTGAGTCCCTTTGACTGGCCAGCGCTGGAGCACCTGTTAGATCAGTTGGAGTTTCGCGCCCTGCGAATGCAACTTCAGGACTGGCACCGACGCTTGGGGGGTATACTCCCCGATTTAGAGACTGACTCAGAGGAAACGTGGTTTTTTGCGGCCACGGATACCCCCCCTCCCTTGAATGTGCAACTCATTGAAACGCCCGAGCAGCTGCAATGGCTGATTAGCCAGTTAGAAACCTGTACAGAGGCGAATCATCCGGTGGCTTGGGACACAGAAACAACGGCCTTGAACCCCCGCGATGCTGCCCTGGTGGGCCTGGGTTGCTGTTGGGGAGCCGCTCCTGATCAGGTGGCCTATCTGCCCTTGGGGCACAAAGCGGGCCAGAACCTCCCCCTGCAAGAGACCCTGAGCGCTTTGCGACCGATTCTTGAGGGCGATCGCTACCCCAAAGTCTTGCAAAATGCTAAATTTGACCGCTTGGTGTTGCGCTTTCAGGGGATTCAGCTGCGGGGCGTAGTCTTCGACACAATGCTGGCGAGCTATGTCATTAATCCTGAAGCCAGCCACAACCTTAAGGATCTGTGTCACCGCTATCTGCCCCTCCAAGCCCAAAGCTACCGCAGTCTTGTCGGCAAAGACCAAACCCTTGCGGATCTATCACCAGCCACGGTAGCCCAATACTGTGGCCTCGATGTCCATACCACCTATCTTCTCAAGGAGAAACTAGAGGCAGACCTGACCCCCCGCTTGCGGCAACTGCTCCTAGAGGTGGAATTGCCCCTCGAACCCATTCTGGCGGAAATGGAAGCTACGGGCATTCGCATTGACAGTGACTATTTGCGGCAACTCTCCCAAGAACTCGAACAGCAACTGGCAGCCCTGCAACAACAGGCTTGGGATGCCGTAGGACAACCCTTTAACTTGGCCTCCCCCAAGCAACTGAGTGAACTGCTCTTTGGCACGTTGGGGCTAGATACGAAAAAGACCCATAAAACGAAATTGGGCTATTCCACCGATGCCGCAACCCTTGAAAAACTCCGGGGAGATCATCCCGTGATTGACCTCATTTTGAGCCATCGCACCCTTGCCAAGCTCAAATCCACCTATGTTGACGTGTTGCCCACGCTGGTGCGTCCAGACACAGGCCGTGTTCATACGGAATTTAACCAAGCGGTGACTGCGACCGGTCGCCTCTCGTCCTCCAACCCCAATCTGCAAAATATCCCCATTCGCACCGAGTTTAGTCGGCAAATTCGACGCGCCTTTATTCCAGAGCCGGGCTGGCTACTGGTGGCAGCCGACTATTCCCAAATTGAGTTGCGCATCCTCGCTCATCTGAGTCAAGAGCCTGCCCTGCTGGCGGCCTACCAAGCGGGGGCGGATGTCCATCGCCTCACGGCGCAGTTTCTCTTCGAAAAAACCGATATTAGTTCCAGTGAGCGTCGCCTGGGCAAAATTATTAACTTTGGTGTCATTTACGGGATGGGCCCCCAGCGGTTTGCCCGCGAGGCCGGCGTGAGTGTCGCCGATGCCAAAGTGTTTATTCAGCGGTTTTACGATCGCTATCCACGGGTCTTTGACTATCTGCGGCAAATGGAACGGCTTGCCCTCAGCCAAGGCTATGTGGAAACGATTTTGGGACGGCGGCGCTACTTTGCATTTGAGAGTCGCGAATTACAATCCCTGCGGGGCAAGCCCTTGGAAGTCTTAGCCGATGTCGATCCCAGTAAACTAAAGATGAGCAATTATGAGCGGGGACTCTTGCGGGCGGCAGCCAATGCCCCCATTCAAGGTTCCAGTGCCGATATTATCAAGTGTGCAATGGTGAAGCTGGCACCCTTGTTGCCGTCAGAAAAGGCTCGCCTGCTGCTGCAAGTTCACGACGAATTGGTGTTGGAGATGACCCCTGAGGCGTGGGAACACCTGCAAACCACGATTCCTGAAGTGATGAGTACGGCGGTGCCCCTGAGTGTGCCCCTGGCGGTGGATATTTACGCAGCGGCCAACTGGCTGGAGGCCAACTAGGTTTGTTGAGGCGGCAGCAACACCCCTGGCAAGTGTCCTTTTGGCCAATTCTTCTCTGCCTTCTTGTGGGGGCGATCGCCTGCTGCTGGCCTGCTGATGCCCAAACAATTCGCCCCTACATTGACCGTGCCATGGCTCAAATTAGTGAATTCTATCTTGACAATGGAATGCACTTCATTGTCATGGAGCAACACCAAGCCCCGATTGTGTCGTTTCTCACCTATGTGGATGTGGGGGGCGTGGATGAACCCGCAGGCCAGACGGGTGTCGCCCACTATCTCGAACACTTGGCCTTTAAGGGTACCCGCCGTATTGGCACAACGGATTATGCTGCCGAAAAAGAGAAACTGGCCCACCTGGATCGTCTCTTTGAGCAACTGCAAGCTGCAACCGATGAGCGGCAACGTCAGGCATTGATCACAGAATTTGCGGCTGTGCAGCAGGCGGCCGATCGCTATGTGATTCACAATCAATATGGCCAAATTGTCCAACAGGCTGGCGGAGTAGGTCTCAACGCCACCACCTCCGCCGATGCCACCCGTTACTTTTACAGTTTTCCCGCCAACAAATTGGAACTGTGGATGTCCCTAGAGTCAGAACGCTTTTTGGAGCCCGTCTTTCGCGACTTCTATCAGGAAAAAGCCGTCATCCTTGAGGAGCGGCGACTGCGCACAGAAAATTCCCCCACAGGGCAGCTTTTTGAGGCTTTTTTGGCCACGACCTTTCGGGAGCATCCCTACCGCCGACCCGTCATTGGCTACCGTGAAGACATTCAAAACCTGCGCCGCGCCGATGTGGAGCAGTTCTTTCGCCAGTATTACACCCCCGAGAAAATGACAATGGTGTTGGTGGGAGACGTGGATCCGCAACAGGTTAAGGAATTAGCCACAGTTTATTTTGGTCGCTATCCCAGGGGGACGGGCAAGACCACAACCATTCCCCCCGAAGCACCGCAAACAGCCCCTCGCCAAATCACCCTCCAATTAGCAAGCCAGCCCCTCTACATCGAAGCCTATCCCTGCCCACCCCTGCGCGAGCCTGCCTATCTGACCTATGAAATTTTGGCTCGCCTCCTCACTGGCGGTCGCACCTCCCGTCTCTATCGTTCCCTGGTTCTTGAGCAAAAACTTGCCCTCAATGTGCAGGCCTACGTGGGGTTTCCGGGTAATAAATACCCCAATCGCTTTCTCATCTATGGGGCGCCAGCTCCGGGGCAAACAACGGCTGCCCTGGCCGCAGGCATTGCCCAGGAACTCAAGGCACTGCAAACTACCCCCGTGACCCCAGTAGAATTGGAGCGGGTGAAAACGCAACTGCGGATGGAGCTGCTGCAAAACCTGATGTCCAATGAGGGCATGGCCAAACTCTTGGCGGAGTATGCCGTAAAGGGGGGTGGCTGGCAACAACTCTTTACTCGCCTAGAGGCAATTAATGACATTACCCCGGCCGATATTCAGCGGCTGGCTCAAGCCCTGAAACCTGAGCAGCGAACTGTGGCGCAGATTCAAACCCGTCTATGAAATCCCTTTGGCAGGAATGGCTGGGGGCGATCGCCTTCTACACCTGTTTGCCCATCTCCCCTAGCTGGCCAATTCAGTTGGCGGGGGCAGCCAAGTGGTGTCCTTGGGTGGGGATTGTGCTGGGGGGAATGCTCTGGGGAGTGCAGTGGCTGCTGGATTTTTTGCAGATTCCCTCCCCAGTGGCGAGTGTGGTGCTGGTGGCCCTTTGGTTGGCACTGACGGGCGGATTGCACTTGGATGGGGCGATGGACACTGCCGATGGTTTAGCTGTCAGGGATCAACAACGGCGTCTTGAGGTGATGGCAGATAGTCGAGTAGGGGCTTTTGGCGTCATGGCCGCAATTGTGATCCTGCTTTTGAAAGTCACAAGCCTAAGCAGTCTGGCAAAGGGCAGCGTCTTGGTTTGGGTATTGGTGGTGGGGCGCCTCGCTCAGGTGTGGGCGATCGCCCGCTATCCCTACTTGAAACCCCAGGGCACGGGTCAGATCCATAAAACCAGTGGTGTCTTTCCCCGCGATTTTTGGCCGAGTGGTTTACTTGTGCTCTTACTCAACTTCCTGCTGCCGCTGCCCCTTGGGCAATTGCTTTTTGGTCTGCTTTTAATTCTCTTGATCCCTGCATGGTTTCAGTGGCAGTTGGGGGGTCACACGGGGGATACCTACGGTGCCGTGGTGGAGTGGACGGAAGCCTTGATGCTGGCTGCCTTTACGGTTGGATCAGCCAGTTGATCGGGTAGGGCCACAGCCACGGTGATGATGCCCAAAACCTTGTATCCTGCCTTGCGCAATACGGTGGCGGCGCTGCGTGCCGTTGTTCCCGTTGTATAGATGTCATCGCACAGCAATAGCCAGCGTTGTCGCTCCAGACCGTGCCCAAGGCAAAAGGCATTTTCCAGATTGGCCTGGCGTTCTGTCAGGGAAAGGTGAAACATCGACTGGGTTGGCCGTTGGCGGATTAATCCTGCTGGGGCAAGGGGTAGCTCAAGGGCACGGCAAAAACCCTCAGCAATGAGCGCCGCTTGATTAAAGCCGCGGCTTTTCAATTTGTCGCGATGGAGGGGAACAGGCACAATCTGGAGGGGAAGGCGTTCGACGATCCTCGATTCTAACCAACTCAAGGCCAGCCATTGGCCAAAAAGGGCACCCAGCTCCGGCTGGTTGTTGTATTTCATGGTGGCGATCGCCCGCTTGAGGTCTTGCTGATAGTACCCCCAAGGAAAAAGGGGCAGACTGCCCCGCCAGTAGCGTTGCCGTTGGCGCACTTCCCATGACCTCAGGCGCCGGACACAATCCCTACAAATCCTTTGGGGACTTGCCCGACCACAACAGGAACAGGGCTGCTGCACTAAAAAGGAGGTCAGCGATCGCCACACTAGGGCACCCCCTATGGGCTAACAGTAAGCACTAATATCCTCATGGCACTCATTTGCCAAGTAGCAAAGGGCGCGGTAGCGCAGCACCATCAGTTCCTCATAGAGGGGATTCAGGTGGCACAGCGGCGGAATGTGAATGTGCCATTTGGCAACCACAATATCGCGTTCAAAGGGACACTGGGCCGGGATCAAGCGGCACAGACGATGGGCAAGCTGGCGATCGCGCACTTCCAGATGCTCTAGCCACTGCCGTACCGGCCACAGGATCGTGCGGAGCAGACGTTGCCCCAACGTAAAAATCATCATCAACTCAACACCTCAACTCAATCATTGAAGTTGGCAGCGCATTGAAGTTGGCAGCGCTCAATTCCCTTCCCCACCTTTTCAGAAGGGAATTGCAATCACTTAAAATGATGTTTTAAGAAGAGCAAACTTGTCGCTGCCTCTTATGGCAAAAAGGTGGTTCTGATTCACTTTGGATCATCCCTAGCGAGGCGCGACACCCCAGACAAATCTCAATGAAAATGGCATCACGATAGACAATCTCCTTGTTTCAGAGTTGTTTCAGAGAGATTTAGTAGTAGTGGATACATTGTTGAATTTAATGATGATCCTGTATCCATCCTTATTCTAGTGACTCCTGTTGAAGTTGACGATGAGGTTTTCCGAAAAGTTGCCCTTATAGCCACTGAAGTCCGCGGCGGCCACTTCAGATGCAGAAATTATAGCCTTGGAATTCAAAGGATGAGGGGGCATCATGCCAACCGCAGGTGAGTGCTAATCACAGCCTACTAGCACACATCCCCCTTCCTAAGCTAATCTGCAATTAGAGTCTGGCATTGGGGAGCACTGGTATGTTTAAGAACATATTGATTCCAACGGATCTCCATGATGGCCTCCCCAAACTCACCCACTACCTTGAGGCACTGCAAACCGCAGGTGCCCGCAAATTGATCTTTTTCCATGCCCGCCCCATAAACGAGGATGGGGATAAGCCTCGGCTACGGGAGGAAAAGCTGCAACAGGCGCGTGAGTTACTCAAAATTGACCCCACCAATGTGCCAGCCGATTTTAAAGCAGAGGTGATCATTGAAAATCGCCGCCCCGCTGATGCCATTCTGGACACCGTTGAAAAACATCACATTGACTTGGTACTGGCTAGCCGTCCCGTCCGCAATCTATTGGATGAGAAACTCTTTGGCAGTACAACCATTGAGGTACTGCAACGGATTAAAGTCCCAGTCATGATTATGCGCCCGCACCTGTTGTGGGTGATGACCACCGCAGAACTGAATCTCCGCTGTCAAAATCTCTTTCGTCATCTCCTTGTCCCCTACGACCACAGCCCCTCAGCCCAGCACCTCGTCCAAAAACTGCGGCAGGGTGTCCAACAGCCCGGTCAAACGAGCATTGCTTCCCTAACGTTTTGCTGGATTATTAGTGATGCGGGTCAAAGGGAGCTGGGGATTGCTGAGGAGCGCCCCAAGGCGGAAAAAATCCTGGCCCAGCTAAAGCAGGAATTCACTGGCTATGGCCTGAGCGTTGAAACAGAGATTCGCTTTGGCAGTCCGGTTGTGGAAGTCCAGTTGGCAGCTCAATATCGGGACATCTATGGAATTGCGGTTTCCTCTAGTTCCGTTGGTAAAATTTGGGAATTATCAATCCCCAGCTTTGCCGGGGAAATCATTCGCCGTTGCCTCTTTCCTGTGATCTATTTTCCGCCCGCTGGTCGCTAATAGATTAAAGCATGGGGCAGCAAAACTACCCCAAGGAGTTTAATCGGGAGCTAAGACCTAGCTAATCGTCACTTCGCGGGGTTCCTCAGGAGCAGCGGCCTTTGCTGCTTTTTGCTCCATCATTTCCGAGCGGGCTTCGGCAACCAAGTCCTGGAAAGACTCACTGGCTTCAGCGATCGCCGTCTGGGCTTTCTCATAGGTTTCAAAGGCCCACATCAAACCTGATTTTGCCGCATTGCGAGCTTGCTCTGCCAAGTTGTGACCGGTCATTGAGTCAACAGCACCCACAACAGGAGCAACAGCAACAGCACCAACCCCAAGGGCAAGCACGGCGAGTGGTTCTAAACCAAGTAACAGGGCTTCAAACTCCATTCTGCGGCATCCTCCAAAGAAAGAGCAATGATAAGTACATCGCACCTATGATAGCAAAGGTGCAGGGAGGGCCATGTCCCCACTCGCTTAATCGCTCCACCCAGAATCTTATGCAGGGCTGAGCCAAAAGCTTAGGAGAGCTTGAGGGCAGTACTGGGAACATCATCCCAAGAGGCCACGGTACGCAGGCGAACTTGCCAACCAGCAGCTTTTTGTTCTGTTGTCAAGTTTTTCTCAAAGGACTGCACACACTCCCTCGCCTGGGCTTCATTACAACAGGCAATGCAGGCATAAAGCAAGCCAGAGGGATCTATTTGCTCACTTACCCAAATCGTCATCATCGCTCACTCCTTGGTGCAGTTTGCCGATTTCACAGAACTATCTACAGCCTAGGCGAAATACCCTGGGATCGTCAGGCCTTCTTAACAGCACTTTAATAAAGCTGCCAATGCTGCCAGTAGTTGTTCAATGTGCGCGGGGGTATGATCGGCTCTTAGGGTAATGCGCAGACGACTAAAGGGCACAGTCGGTGGCCGTACCGCCGCCACCCAACATCCGGCCTCTTGTAATTTCTGACCCCATTGGAGGACGGTGGCTGGATCGGGAGCAGGCAGGCAAAAGATAGGAGTCGGTAGGGGACGGGGCAAAACCGGGCAACCCAATGCTTGCAGGCCTTTTTCTAGTTGTTGAATGCGCTCCTCTAGGGCTTGGCGCCGGGAAGGATCTGTTTGGAGTTGCTCAAGGGCAGCAAGGGCAGCAGCAGCGTCCGCCGGTGAGAGGCCAGTGCTATAGATCCATGTGCTGGCACGGTGTTGCAGATAGGTGATCAGGGCGTGGGAGCCGGCAATGTATCCCCCTAAACTACCGAGGGCTTTGCTGAGGGTACCCATTTGAATGACCGCCGCGCTGGCTTGCCCCAAGGCGGCTAAGGTACCAGCACCATTGGTTCCCAACACCCCTGTGCCGTGGGCATCATCCACTAGAACCATAGCCCTATAGGCCTCTGCCAAAGCCAAAATTTCCGGTAGGGGAGCAATATCCCCATCCATACTGAAGACCCCATCAGTAAGGATGAGACAACGACGGTATTGGGAGCGATGAGTCTCTAGGAGTTGAGCAAGGGCGGCAACATTGTTGTGGGGGTATTCATAGAACGTAGCCTGGCTGAGGCGGGCGCCTTTTTTCAGACAGGCATGGTTGTAGGCATCCCCAAGCACCACGTCCCGCTGATCCACAAGGGCAGCAATGGTGCCAAGATTGGCCGCAGTACCGGAACTGAAGACCAAGGCAGCTTCTGTACCCTTCCACTGGGCGATCGCCCCCTCGAGTTGGGCATGGAGGTGGCGCTGCCCACTGAGCAAGCGAGAGCCTGTGGCTCCGGTACCCCACTGTTGAATGGCTGCAATGGCGGCGGCTTTCACCTGCGGGTGGTTGGCCAGACCTAGATAGTCATTGCTGCAAAAGTTAATCAATGGACGAGGCGGCTCGCCTACACTCACTACGGCCGCCGGTGCGCCACTGAGCAGGGGCTGGCGGTACCAATGGGCACGGTGCAGCGTATCTAGGGCAGGCTTTAGCCAGTCAAAGGGATCGCTCATTTGGGAATATTTTAGGGCAGAGTTGACAAAGTCTAAAAAGACGTGGTCTAAACCAATACATGGCGGGGCGATCGCGGGGGACGGAGTTGATTGCCATGCTGCTGGTGGCGCCCATTCAATGGCTCAAGGTGCAGCCGATAGCCGACATTGCGCACGGTTTGAATCAAACGTGGCTGTTGCGGATCCACTTCAATTTTCTTACGCAAAGATAAAATATGCGTATCGACGGTGCGGGGGTTATCAATGCTCTCTGGCCAAGCGCGCCGCAGCAATTCCTGACGACTCAAAGGCGTGCCCCCCATTTGGGTGAGGACATAGAGCAAGCTAAATTCCTGCGGTGTTAAGTCCACTGGGACATTGCGTACTACCACTCGCCGCTGCACCAAATCTATTTGCAACTCACCTAGGTTCAAGATGCTGGGTAAACAGGGGCGTGCTCGCCGTCCCAAGGCCTCGACGCGGGCAAGAAACTCCTGCATCCCAAAGGGCTTGGCCAAATAATCATCGGCGCCTGCCCGCAGCGCCGTCACCACCTCCGCTTCATTCTCACGGGCGGAAAGGACTAAAATCAAAACGGGGCTTTGATGGTGGAGCCAGCGGCATAATTCCAAGCCGTTTCCCTCATTTAAGTCCAGATCGAGAACAACTAAATCGGGATGGCGCAGTTGAAACACCTCCTGTCCCTGTTGACAGCCACTGGCAAGGTGAACAATGTGCCCCACTTGTTGTAGGTGCCAGCCAAGGAGGGAACGCAGGTGGGGGTTGCTTTCAATAATTTCAATGTGCATCAACATGAATACATCCCCACAACAAGATGTGGTTCTACATTTCTGGGAGACTTTGGCAGAAGGTGCAACAGGATGGCAGTATCTGAATGAATTGGATGCTAATTTAGCAAATCTAATACCCAGTATTTCGTAACGAATAATACTTTAGGGTTTTTTCTTGTTCCCACAATAGAAAATTCTTACCCCTTCTCTAGTGACAAAATTCTAGTGACAAAATGAAGTGGGGTTTCTAAACAAGGGATATGGCTGTGCCCATTCTCAAGCTCTTAGGGGCTGATGGTTCACAACAGCAAATTCAACTGGGGCGCGATCGCCTGAGCATTGGTACTGACCCCCAAAGCCAAGTGATTCTCGTCGGCGAGGGGATTTCCCGCCACCATGCCTTGATTCTTCGCACCGAAACAGGCTACCAAGTGGCGGATCTCGGGAGCGCCAGTGGCACTTTTTTGAATGGCACAAAGCTGCGGCCCCGCACCCCTGTGGTTCTCAAGGCGGGCGATCGCCTACGAATTGGTGACTTTGAAGCCATTTTCGAGCCAGATGGCGTGACAACAACGGAACTGCCGGGCACGGTCGTGATGGGGGCTGCGAGTACCCCTATTTTGCAGGTGGCCACGCCTCACTGGTTGCAGGAGTTTCCGCTGCTCAAGGAGGAACTGATTCTCGGTCGGGATCCGAAGGCAGACATTACCATTGACCATCCCTTTGTGTCCTTTCACCATGCCAAGCTGGTGCGATCGGCGGATCACTACAAAATCATTGACTTGGGCAGCAAGAATGGCCTTCACTGGCGCGGCACAACGATTAGCGAACATACCTTGGCACCGGGAGATGTCATTCATGTGGGGGAATCTCTGCGCCTCACATATCTGTTGATGCCTGCCACGGAGGTTGTTGAGCAAACTCGCCCCCTCCAACTGCGCGATCGCCAGCGGGTTCGGATTGGCCGCGATCCCAGCAATGATATGGTGCTGGATCATCCCGTTGTCTCACGGTTCCACGCTCGCCTCTATCTCCAAGAGGGACAGTGGTACATCGTCGATCTCGACTCCGCCAACGGCACCTTTGTCAACAACCGGCGCCTTGACCCCCGCAAACCGACGCCCTTGCCAGCGGGAGCCCTGGTGCGCATTGGTCCCTATAGTTCTGTTTTTACCCCCGACGAAACCATTGTTCCCCACAATGACAGTGGTAACCTACGTCTCGATGCCATCCACCTCAGTAAAACCACCCCTAAGGGGGCGAAGCTCCTGCAAGATATTTCCCTTTCCATTTTGCCCCGCGAGTTTGTCGCCATTGTCGGTGGCAGTGGTGCTGGTAAATCCACGCTGCTCGATGCCCTCAATGGTTTTCGTCCTGCCACCGAGGGCACGGTACTGGTCAACGGCTATGATCTGTACCGCTACTTTGGAACATACCGCACCCAGATTGGCTATGTGCCTCAGGATGACATTATTCACCGGCAGTTAACTGTGGCTCAAGCCCTAGATTATGCAGCACGACTGCGCCTACCCGCTGATTTTAGCGATCAAGAGCGACAGGAACAGGTGAACCGGGTTCTGGCGGAGTTGGAGTTGACAGCGCAGCGGCATGTCCTTGTCAAGGAACTGAGTGGTGGTCAGCGCAAGCGGGTGTCGATTGGTGTGGAATTGCTCACCCGCCCTAGTTTGTTTTTCTTGGATGAGGCAACCTCTGGCTTGGATCCGGGCACGGAAACCCAAATGATGCGCCTCTTGCGCCAGTTGGCGGATCAGGGGCGAACGATTTTACTCATTACCCATGCCACTAAGAATGTGATGCTCTGCGATTTGGTGGTGTTTTTGGCGCGGGGCGGCCACCTTGCCTATTTTGGGCCACCGGATCAAGCCCTCAGCTATTTTGATGTTCAAGATTTTGATGAAATTTACCTCAAGATTGAGAGCGAAGCTAATCCAGCCCTCTGGCAGCAACGTTATCGCCAGTCTCATCTGTATCAAACCTATGTGGTGGAGCGACAGCGTCCCCTCAATGTGGATACAGGGGCAACGCGCCAGGTCCAACCCCAACGTCAAAAAGCCACGATTCCGCGAGTGGCACCATGGCGGCAGTGGTGGATTCTCATCCAGCGAAACTTGGCCATTTTGCGACAGGATCGGGCGGCCCTTATTCTCATGCTCTCTTTGGCACCAATTTTGGGAGCCTTGGATTTTGTCCTCTGGAAGCCAATGATTCTTGATCCAGATCAGGGGGATGCGGGGCAGGCATTTACGATGGCCTTTGTCACGGTGCTCATTGCCGTGATGGTGGGCAGTTTAACCACAATGCGCGAAATTGTCAAGGAACTGGAGATCTATCGCCGTGAGCGGATGGTGGGGTTGGGGCTGTGGCCCTATATTTTTTCGAAGCTTGGCCCAGCGGCGGTCCTGGCACTATACCAAGCAGCCATTTTCTTGGGGATGAAGTTTTTGGCGATCAACCTGAGCCTGGGAATTGGGGCGATCGCTGGCCTTTACTTGACACTGTTTCTAGTGACCTTTGGCGGCATGGTAATGGGGTTACTGGTTTCTGCCCTCTCCCCCACTCAGACGGTGGCTCCTCTACTCACGATTCTCTTTTTGGTGCCGCAGATTACCTTTGCCGGTGCCATTATTCCCCTCAAGGATCTAGGGCCACTGGGCAATTGGCTCAGCAATGTCACCTTGACCCGCTGGGGCTATGCCAATGTCGTTTCCCTCTTGGGCTTTGGTCAGGATGTGGCTCAAGATCCCTGCTGGCAGCAACCAAAGTCGGTACGGGAGAAGCGAAGTCCTGAAGCTTTGGCTGAGTGTCCCTGCTTTGGCGAGAACCTCTTCCGGCGTTGCCGCTTTCCGGGAGTGCGCAAGGAGTACCACCCCGCTGTGGATGAACCAGAACCCCCCCGACCTGCGGAACCAGGTGATCCACCGGCACTGCCCAAGTCTGTCTTAGAGTTTGATCAGGCCTATCGCGATCGCGTTGAGGAGTACAATCAGCGGGTCAAAAACTATCAGACGGCCATGGAGCGCTGGCAAGACCAATTTGCCCTCTGGAAAGAGCAGCGAGGGCGGGCGATCGCCAGCGGTGAAGCCCTCATTGATCGCTTTTGGAGTCTTCAGGGGCAGACCTTCAAGGCCAATGTTACTGCCAATCACCTGCGCTTAGGGGGCATTATTGCCCTCATGCTGGGACTAGTGGGGGTCTTTCAAAAGCGTCAGGATGTGCTTTAGTCTCGAGCAATAGGGTTACCGTTTCAGCAGCGGATAAGTCCCGAGGCCAGCACCAATGGGCTAGCCACCACCGCCCTTTGAGCCATTTCTCCAACACCGAGCATCCCTGAGGCAAGGCAGAGCTCATACCAAGGGCAAAGCCAACCCCAGATGCCCCAGCAGGGCACAAAAAAATAGCACTTACTAGACAACCCGCTGACCCTGCTAAACCATTTGGCCACCTTCTGGCTCCTCATCTCCTGAGGCTCAAGTATTAGGCTGTTAAGTGGGCAAAGGCTCGGCCCATTGCCCCTAAGGCCATATCAATCTCGGCAGCACTGACAATGAGAGGAGGGACAAAGCGCACCACCTTCGGCCCCGCCGGCACCAGCAATAGCCCCTCAGCAAGGGCGGCTTTGACGACTTCAGCAGCGGTGAGAGGGGTGTCGGGTTGGAGTTCAAGACCGCGGATCAGCCCCCAGCCGCGCACTTCGGCAATAACTTGGGGATAGGCGGCCGCCAGTTCCTGGAGTCCTGTCCGCAGTTGCTGCCCGCGATCGCGCACATTTTCGAGGAGATTCTCTTTTTCAAGGGTCTCACAGACGGTGAGGGCTGCTGCTGTGGCCAAGGGGTTACCGCCAAAGGTACTGGCATGATCCCCCGGCTGAAAGACGGCACAAAACTCCTTGGCAATCATGGCACCAATGGGAACGCCCCCGGCAAGGCCTTTGGCGGCGGTGAAAATATCCGGTTCGACACCGAGGGTTTCATAGCCCCACAGGGACCCCGTGCGACCCATGCCCACTTGCACTTCATCAAAAATCAGGAGAATGCCTTTTTCTGTGCAGAGTTGGCGTACCTGCTCAAAGTAGGCGCGATCGCCGGGGCGGACTCCCCCTTCCCCCTGCAAGGGCTCCAAAAGAATGGCGGCCACTTGCGGTTCCGGTTGATCCAAGGAGGCCACGAGGGCTTCTAGGGCACCTAAGTCGTTGTAGGGCACATAGGCAAAGCCGGGCACCAAGGGGTCAAAGTGTTTTTGGTATTTTGGTTGCCCCGTAGCGGTAATCGTGGCCAGGGTACGTCCGTGGAAGCTGGCCTGTGCTGTAATGATGATCGGGTTAGCAATGTGGCGAACGGTATGGGCATATTTACGGGCCAGTTTAATGGCAGCTTCGTTGGCTTCAGCACCAGAATTGCAGAAAAAGACGCGATCGCCACAGGAGTGAGCCACCAACCACTGCGCCAATGCCCCCTGTTGGGGAATGTAATACAGATTCGAAACGTGGTGCAGCGTTTGCATTTGGCGGCTGACCGTCTCCACTAAGGCCGGATGGGCATGGCCGAGGGTACAGGTGGCAATTCCCGCCACAAAGTCTAAATAGCTGCGGCCTTGATCATCCCAAACCCGACAGCCTTCACCGCGCACGAGCGTAATCGGAAAGCGGCCATAGGTGGTCATCACCACTTGGTCAAAGGCCTCAGTACTGAAGGATGTCGAGGGAGCAGCAACCATTGACTCTGGACCCAAAGCAAAAACTTCCTGCTATCTTAGCATCTCCCTATCGCTGTGGCAGGGGAGTTGGGGATCACCCTAGGATTAGTGCTTATTGACCGCCAAGGATGGCTTCGGTACACTACACCTAGTATTAGCCATTAAATCCTGACCCTATGGTGCAAAATCCTCCCCGTCCCCAAACCAGCTTCCCCACGACAGCCCCCACAGCCTATCCCGTGTTTTACCGTACCTACAGCCGCCAAAATGAAGCGGGCGAGCGGGAGAGTTGGCAACAGGTGTGCGATCGCACCCTCAAAGGCCTACAGGAAGTGGGACACCTCACCGAAGCAGAAGTGGCACTGCTAAGAGAAATGCAGCAGGAGCTGAAGGCACTGCCCTCTGGCCGTTGGCTGTGGGTCGGCGGCACTGATTGGGTACGCCAGCCGGAGAACTTTTCCGGTGCCTACAACTGCACCAGCACCAATGTCGTGGATTGGGACTCCTTTGGCCTCATGATGGACTTGGCCATGCAGGGCTGTGGCACGGGGGCGATTCTGGAGCCAAAATACATCTCTCAGTTACCCCCCATTTGCAATCGCCTAGAGGTCACCGTTGTCGGCAACATTGGTCAAACCCCCAGGGAAGCGCGTCAAGAGCACACCACCGTCACACTCAGCGGGCAGACCTGCCAGATTAAAGTGGGGGATAGCCGCCAAGGCTGGGTGAAGTCCTACCAAACGCTTCTTGAGCTAGCCAGTAACCCGCACCTCGGTGGTTCAGTGCAGGTAACGATTGACATAAGTGATGTGCGTCCGACAGGTGAGCGGCTCAAGGGGTTTGGGGGAGTGGCCAATCCAGTCAAGCTGCCAGAGCTCTACCATCGCTGTGCTGCTCTGTTGAATGCTGCAGTGGGTCGGCAGTTGACCGCTGTGGAGTGCTGTCTGCTGATTGATGAGGCAGCCGTTGTCGTCGTTGCAGGTAATGTGAGGCGATCGGCTGGCATGCGTCAGGGCGCTAGTGATGATGAGGCGTTTGCCCAGGCGAAGCAAAACCTCTGGCAGCAGGATGAGCAGGGCAATTGGCGCATTGATCCCAAGCGGGATGCCCTGCGAATGGCCAACCATACCCGTGTCTTCCACAGGAAGCCTAGTCTTGAAGAATGTATCAATGCGGTGCGGAGTCAGTTCTATTCTGGGGAAGGGGCTATTCAATGGGCAGGGGAGGCGATCGCCCGCGCCAATGCCGATCTTCTAACCACACCCCATCTAAAGCAGGCTTTTCTGCGTGCCTATGAAAATCAACAGGGGGACGCCTTTTTGCAGAAGCTGTTGCCTGCCATGGATCAGCGGGAGCTTGCCCACCGCCTGGGTCGCTATGGCCTCAATCCCTGTGGGGAAATTATTGGTGCGGATTTTCACTGTAACCTGGCGGAAATTCACCTCAATCAGATTGATCCAGCGGATACAGCCACCCAAGAAAAAGCGTTCAAAGCCGGCGCCCTCTCCGTTGCCGCCCTGTTAAACCATCGGTTTGTGGTTGAGCGCTATCAATACTCCCGTGCCGTTGATCCCATTGTGGGCGTCAGCTTTACGGGACTCTTCGATTTCTTTGTCCATGCCTTTGGTGTGCCTTGGCTCCAATGGTGGGCCGCAGGGCGTCCCGATACACCCCAAGGGCGGGAGTTCAAGGCCCAAGAAGCAGCCTTCCTCCAACGCTGGCGGCGGATTGTCCATGAAACCGTTTGGGAGTATTGCGATCGCCATGGCCTCAAGCGCCCCAACCGTTGTACCACTGTCCAACCCTCCGGTACTAAATCCCTGCTGACGGGTGCCTCCCCCGGTTGGCATCCCCCCAAGGCCCAACGCTTTATTCGGCGGATTACCTTCCGCAAGGGCGACCCAGTAGCGATGGCTTGCTATGACTATGGCTACAATGTCATTCCCTCCCAGTCCGATAAGGATGAGACGGGTAAGCTTCTGGATGATCCCTTTGATCCGCGGTGTACCGAGTGGCTGGTCGAAATTCCCGTTGCTGTCTCTTGGGCAGATCTGGCGGGGGCAGACACGATTGATATTAGCCAGTTTTCCGCTTTAGCGCAGTTTGACTTCTATATGCAGGTGCAGCAACATTACACCACCCACAACACCAGTGCCACCATTGAGCTACGGGAAGCTGAAGTGGAACCCCTTGCCACAGCAATTTACACGGCGATTCAGCAGGATCAAGGGTATATTTCTGCGGCCCTCTTGGCACGCTTTGATGCCCATGAAACATTCCCCCGGCTGCCCTTTGAACCCATTAGCAAAGAACGCTATGAGCAGGAAGTTGCGGCAGTTGCTCGGCGCAAGCGGGTCCATGATTTCCATGAAGCCCTATCGCGCTATAGCCAACCCCTGACGGAGGCAGGGCCAGCCGGCTGTGACTCCGATAAGTGTCTGATGTCCTAAGAGAATGGGGGCAAACTTGCCCCTCTATTTAGGCAACTTTGTAAACCAGTTCTTCTTGGCGTGATCGAGCTGACCTTGAACGAATCCCGAGACCATACTAAAGTCTGCTCCAGAAATGTCGGCACCGGTAAAGTTTGCTCCTGAGATCGAGGCATCCAGTAGTTTTGCCCCCTTCAAATTTGCCCTCTCAAAGTTGGCTTGCACCAGATAGGCACCGCAGAGATTGGCATCATTCAGGTTAGCTCCCTGAAAATTGGCTTCCCGCAATACAGCATTGGCAAGAATACAGCCTTTCAAATCTGCATTGGTAAAATTGGCGTTGGCAAAGTTAGCCCCCGCCAGATCCGCATTGCGGAGGACAACATTGGAGAGATCGACATCCATAAAATCTCGCTCTCCCCGTTTATAGGCTGTGAGCACCTGTGCCGCTGTCATCCGTGGTGTGACTTTGGCGCGGAGGTGTTGACCGGGACCAGTTCCGACAACGGGTGGGCCTCCCAATTGGGTCCCTGTCATCTTTGATTGGCGCACTCGCGCCGCTTGGGCATTTTGACTCACCGATGAGGCATAACTGGAGCGCTTAGGTGCTCCAGGAACACGGGAACGGTTTTGGGTCGGCGGGGTCGAAAGGGCATTGCTGAGGTCATCATCCTCTGCGGCAACAGTAGGAGCAGCCCCACCAGCTGCTTGTTTGGACTCAAGTAGTTGCAGATCCGCAAGGACATCCATGGCGGTTTGGTAGCGATCTTTAACCGCATCCTGGAGCATTTTGTTGAGGAGAGCAGCAAACTCAGGGGAAATATTCTTGACGTAGCGCTGCCAATGCCATTCGCCGGTGCGCGGATCCCGTTCAATTTCCTTGGGGGATTTAGCGGTCAGTAAATAGACACAGGTGACCCCAAGGGCATAAATGTCACTGGCATAGACCGGACGCATGGCCATTTGCTCTGGCGGCGCATACATGGGGGTTCCCACGGCGAAGCTGGTAAATGTGGATAGCTCCGGGGCATTTTCCACCATGGCCTGCGTGACTTTGTCTTTCACGGCACCAAAGTCAATCAGCACCAACCTGTTATCAAGATCACGGCGGATGAGATTAGCCGGCTTAATGTCGCGGTGAATGACACTATTTTGGTGTAGGTAATCAAGGATGGGCAGCACTTCCTGCAAAACCTGCTTTACCTCTTCTTCGCTTTTGGGCCCAAAGCGCTTGACCTCCTGTTGCAGGGTAAGGCCACCCACGTATTCTTGGATCAGGTAAAATTCATTTTCATTTTCAAAGTAGCCGAGCAGCCGAGGCAATTGTGGGTGATTGCCAACTTTACCCAAGGTTGTGGCTTCCCGCAAAAAAAGCTCCCGCGCCATCGCTATGATGTGGGGAGCTGTGGCGGCGGGTCGCAACTGTTTAATCACACAGGTGGGATTGCCCGGCAGTCGCGTATCAATGGCCAAAAAGGTAGCACCGAACCCCCCTCGCCCTAGAACTTTAATTGCCTTGTATTGATCATTGAGTAGAAGTTTGCTGCCGCAGGCTTGGCAAACATCGACATCGTCAGGGTTGTCTGGTTTGGTACAGTTCGGATTTAGGCAATAACTCATAAGCAGCCAAGAAGATGAACAGCACGTTCAACAAGGGGGGAAGGGAGATAGGGTGACCTGTTTTTTTTGAAGTCAAAGCTTACAGGAATATACCCCCACCGCTAGCATAACTCAGTAGTTTTCACAAAACGATTCTGTACTTTTACGATACTCTTTTTTCTTTGCCTCGCCCTATCCGTGAAATTACGGAAGTTTGACAAGAAGTCTGGAGCCCTTTTCTCAAGTATGGGATGTCTCAGGAGAACGCTGATCCTTCCCGACAGGGGCTTTGACTGTTTTGAAGATCTCCCGACCTTGTGAAAAGAGCCTTTGTTATGATACAAGGGTAGCACTTCATCCTCCCTGGTGTGGCTTTGGCTATGACCCCGCTTGTGACAGCTAGTCCTAAGGACTCCTTGTGCGATCGCCAGCAGGTTTTGGCCTGGCTAGCGGCAAATGTACCTGCGCCACGACTACAGCACATCCTGAGGGTGGAAACAATGGCGGCGGAGCTAGCTCTACACCATGGCTTGGATGTGGATCGCGCTGCTTGGGCTGGATTACTGCATGATTTGGCGAAGTACTTTCCTCCAGAGCGATTGTTAAGTATGGCACGGGAGGCGGGGCTACCCATTACAGAGGTAGACGAAGCAGATCCCCATTTGCTCCATGCCGACATCAGTGCTTTGGTGGCGCGGCAGCAATTTGGTGTGACTGATGAGCAGGTCTTAGCAGCCATCGCCAATCACACCTTGGGTCAAGCCGGCATGGATGCCTTGAGTTGTGTCGTGTTTCTTGCGGATAGCTTGGAGCCAGGGCGGGGCCAGACGGTGGAGCTCGAGGAATTGCGCAAGGTGGCTCACCAAAATTTACAGGAGGCGGTGTGGCGAGTGTGCGATCGCACGCTGTTGTGGCTGATTGATCAGCATCGCTTAATTCATCCACGCATGCTCCTCACCCGCAATTGGGCAATGCAGGTGGCACCGGCAAAGCCGAAAAAGAGCGAAAGGACAGCTACCGCCAAGGTTGAGAGGCATTGTTAACCTAGAAAGTAGGTTTAATCTTGGAGTTGCCCTATGAGCACCGCTGCAGCAACGGCTGTTCCCAGTATTTTCTCAGGTGAATTTGTTCAGGAAACACTGGCTTTAACCCGTCGCCTGTTTATCCAACTGCAACGGCGCCCTTCCACACTGGTGGCGGGGGTGGTACAACCCTTGATTTGGCTGGTCCTCTTTGGTGCCCTCTTCCAAAATGTGCCGCAGGGCCTCTTTGGCGAGAGCACGAGTTATGGTCAGTTTCTTTGCGCTGGCATTATTGTCTTTACGGCCTTTAGTGGTGCCCTCAATGCGGGGTTGCCGGTGATGTTTGACCGTGAATTTGGGTTTTTGAATCGGCTGTTGGTGGCACCGTTGGCTTCGCGGTTTTCAATTGTTCTCGCCTCGGCGTTGTTTATTACCACCCTAAGTCTGATTCAGGTGGGGGCGATCGCCAGCTTGGGGGCACTCCTAGGAACGGGGCTACCCAATTTAGCGGGTATTGGGGTTGTCTTGGCAACGGTGCTGATTTTGGTTTTCGGCGTAACGGCCTTGAGCCTCGGTCTTACCTTTGCCTTGCCGGGGCACATCGAATTGTTGGCCGTTATTTTTGTCATCAACCTACCGTTACTCTTTGCCAGTACCGCCTTGGTGCCCCTGTCGTTTATGCCTCGCTGGTTGCAGTGGATTGCTAGCCTCAACCCCCTCAGTTTGGCCATTGAACCAATTCGCTATGTCTATCTGCACCCCGATTGGCGGTTGAGCGATGTGGTGATGGTGGCTCCTTGGGGGTCACTGAGCTTGGGAGCGGCACTGCTAATCCTTTTGACTGTCGCCCTAGGAATGAGCCTACTGATCCAACCGCTATTACGGCGCCGCTTGGCCTAGACCACCCGCAATGTGAAGCCTTGGGTACACCACTCCCGCACATCCAAGCAAAACTCATTCCCTTCCGGTTCACTGCTGAGATCCCCTAGCAGACCGAGAACCAAGGCAAGACTATCCTCACCAGAAATTAGGAATGGCTCTGAATGATTGGGGTGGCTACTCAGTTGACTAAAACGGCTCAGAGGACGGGGGCTGCTGATGATAAAGACCTTCAGCCATTGGCAAGGGCGATTCAGCGTCCAAGTATAGAGGGGAATATTCAAGCCGGGGGCAACCGCTAACTGCCACGACTGCGTTTGCAGCGGCAGCAGGAGCATCCCCTGACTGCTATCCCAGGCAAGGGCGACAATGTTGAGGGGGCGATCGCCATAGTTGTAGAGGCTCCAGCGGCAAGTATCTCCCTTGGCCAAGGTGAGGGGGCTGTGTAAATTCATGGCTGGCAGCTTAGTGCTCAGGACATCTGGAAGGGGATTGGGACTGCGGGGGGGGGATTGGCGGCTCAAGAGTTTTGCTGTTGGCGATAGTTGTTCAAGAGTTGTACACACAGCCACCTGACTGGAGGTGGGATTGAGCGTTAGGGTCAGCCATTTCTGGGCCAGGAGGGCATTCAGTAGGGGGTTCAAGCGACGGATACCGGCTTTGGCGGCTTCATTGCTACCACTACAACTGTGTTCCAACAACGTCCCTACTGGCCACTCCAGCCCATAACTGCCCGCTGTCTCACTTTTGGTGAGAACCACATCCGGCAGGGAGTCACTGCTGTTGAGGACGGCAGCTTTTTCTTCATTGGCCAGGGCATTGATGGCATCCACGCGCTCAATTTTGCTGAGGTTGGTGTCGAGGGCCACCTGCAGATGGAGATTTTTCCCTAAACGCCGCTGTTGTTCATAGAGGCGATCGCCCACTTGCAGAGGCTGACTGCTGACTCCTTGGGCCAGCAGGCCATTAAAACTCGCCATATCAACCACGGTGCCACCATCGGCAGTGCTCCAGCGACTGTGGGGATGACAGTAGGTCAACAGCCAAGGACTGAGGCCGCCACACCAGATTTGTAGGGAGCGATCGCGCCCTATTGCCTGCACTACACCATCAAATCCTGGGGATAGGGTGAGGTTCGCCGCTAACCCGTCGCTCACCAGACGCATTTCTGCCCCCGTTTGCCAGCGCAGTTCATCGGCTGTGTACATCAGGCTCGTTGCCAAGGGGCGATCGCCCCCCAAAGCCGCTAGATAATGGCTAAAACTAGCAGTAAAGAGTCCCATAGGGACACCATTCAGGTGTGTTTCTACTCCCAAATCAGCCCAGAGGAGATGATCTTTGGGAACTTGGCCTATGCCACGGGTCTCTCCGGGGTGCAACGGGACAAATCGCCAACGCAGCATCTCCCCCTCAATGGGGGGCGGGCTAAAGCGAGTGTCGAGCCATACCTGTACCCCTTTGGTACGCAGTAATTCAGCCAGAGGTAAGATGCCCTCACCAGCTCTTGTGGCATCCGCCAAAACCAGCGCTGGTTGTTGCTGCCAGAGGGTGCCATAGCCACTAAAGTAAACCAAAAGGGGCTGACCAGAGCGCTCCAGCACCCCTAGGGTTTCTTGGACAGCATCCAGGGTTGCCGCCTGTTCCGTCAGGAGTGTAATGTCACCGTCCGCCAGCCCCCACCCGTCTAACAACAGGTTTTTCACTAGCTGAACATCTGTCAGACAACCCGCTAAGGGGGGCACACCGGCCAACTGGGGATAGTGGTTAATGCCAATCAGGAGGACTCGCCACGGACGAAGGGAGTCTGCCCAGGAGCCGCCTGCCGTTTGCCAAACCCACGGCATCAGTGTCAGTGCCGCAGCACCATACAAAAAAGAACGACGGCTTAACCGCATGCCTTACCTCCCAACAAACCCATCCTCAGGTTAGAGCACGGGCACAACAACACTTATGAATTAGGACTAGTTCTATTCTCAAAGGTTGTGGACTCAATTAGGTCCACAGCGAGCATAAAACATCAATTTTTCCTAAAGGCCTTCCCCCCGCACAATGAAGCGGACACGCTGGCTAATAGTTGTCGCATGGTCACCAATGCGCTCCAAGTTGCGAATCAGCAGCAGTAGGATCAAGCGCAGTTCCACCGGCTCTTGGGGATTCAAAGGGGCGCAAAGTCGCCCATAAAGACGTTGGTAGTCGGCATCGACGGCATCATCGCAGTTGGCTAGGGCGACTCCCGCCTCAGGATCAAAATTGGCAATGGCGGATAGGGCGGCCGATAGCAACAGTTGCGATCTCTCGAACATCAAGCGGAGGTCCTCAAAGTAAGGTGGGGGTGGGTACCGCAGCAGCGTTTGAGCAGCACGGCCAATTTCAAGGGCATCATCGCCGATGAGCGCTAGATCGCGACAGAAGTGGGAAAGCATGACCAGAAATCGCAGATCCTCTGCCACAGCGGCTTGCAATGTCAGCAGGGCGATCGCCTGGCGATTGAGTTCTTGAGCACTGCGGTTAATGTCTTGTTCCCTTTGGATCAACTGCTCAACACTGAGGAGATTTCGCTCAATCAGAGCACCATAGGCCAGTTGACAGGCACTTTCCACCAGTGCCCCTAGGCGCAGCAAGTCACTGCGCAGACGTTTTAGTTGCCGTTCAAAATGGGTGGCCACAGTCTCAGGCACCCACCCTTGCTCAAATAACTGTGCTCCCTAGTGTGCCAAAAAATGGGGTGAGTTGTGCCTTGGGCACAGCCGGAATCAATGATGTATAAAATATAGGCATTTTGATTCTTGCATCCACTGGCGCGATCGCAACCGCACAGCTGTATTGGCCTTCACTTCCAGGACCTCAATGGTTGGTTATCTCATTTCCCTTGGTATTTTCACTGCCACCTTTGCCCTCTTTAGCTTGGGGCTAAATTTGCACTGGGGCTATACGGGGCTAATTAACTTTGGCCATGTCGGCTTTTTGGCCATTGGTTCCTACACCACGATTTTGTTGGGGATTGCTGGCGTGCCGATGTTCTTTGCCGTCCTGGCTGGGGTGGTGCTGGCCATGGGACTAGGCTTTTTAATGGGGATTGCTACGCTGCGACTGCGGGAAGATTACCTGGCAATTGTGACCATCGGCATGGCGGAAATTGTCCGCCTGATTGCCCTCAATGAGGATTGGCTAACCCGAGGGGGTCGGGGAGTGTATGGGTTTCCGCTGCCCCTTGCTCAGTTCAATCCCAATATACCGACTAAGCTGGGGATGATAGCTCTTTTTTGGGCTGTGGTGGGGGGGGCTGCATGGCAGTGGTGGCAATGGTTACAGCGGCAGTATGGGCGATCGCACCCCCGCTGGTTACTCCCGAGCTATGCAGCGTTATTGATTGCCAGTACCCTCAACCTTTGGGCAACGTTACTGCCTTTGAGCTTGGGACGGGGAATTGCCATTTTGCCTCTTGTGTTGACACTGGTGACCCTTGGTGGAGCGATCGCTCTTGTGAGCTACTATTGCCGTCCAGAAAGACGAGCGGTGCTTCCCATTGCCCTGAATACCTTGGCCGCTGCCTTAGTTGGTCTTGTGGTCAAAGCCCTCACCCTTGGCCTATGGGAGTTTAGTTACCGAGCTGGGCTATTGTGGCTGTTGGTCTTGGTTTTGGCTTTGGTGGTGTGGCAGTTAGAGCGTTGGATTCATTCCCCCTGGGGACGGGTACTCAAAGCAATCCGCGAAGATGAGGAGGTGGCCAAAGCGCTGGGCAAGAATGTCTTTGCTTACAAAATGCAATCGCTGTTGTTGGGGGGAGCGATCGCCGCGGTGGCAGGATCTTTTTATGCCTGGCAGCTCACATTTATTAACCCCGATGGCTTTTTATCTCTGATTACATTTCAGGCGTGGACAATTGTGGTTTTGGGGGGGGCAGGCAACAACATGGGACCTCTCCTCGGTGCCGCCCTTTTTTGGGCCTACACTGCACTGACCCGCTTTATTCCCCTAGATGGCGGTCGCTTAGAGGCGCTGCGGATGATGCTCATTGGCCTTGTCCTCATTGTCTTGATGATGTGGCGACCCCAGGGTATCTTGGGCAAAAAGGAGGAACTCAGCCTTGGTCGATAAGCCTTCTCTCGCACCTGTCTCTAGCGGTGTCAGTCAAGTCTTGCCCTCAGACCTCCTAGTGGCCACAGGCCTATGCAAAAGTTTTGGTGGCATTCGCGCCGTCGATCATGCGGAAATTCGAGTTGCCCGTGGCAGTATTACTGGTCTCATTGGTCCAAACGGTGCCGGCAAAACCACCCTATTCAACCTCTTGTGCAACTTCCTTACGCCCGATCAAGGCCGTGTGATTTTTGATGGTGTCCCCATTAGTCATCTGCCAACCCACCAAGTTGCCCTTCAGGGACTCCTGCGCACCTTCCAAGTGCCGCGGGTACTCTCACGCCTATCGGTTCTCGAAAATATGCTCTTGGCAGCCCCGCTGCAAACTGGAGAGAAGTTGTGGAATAGCTGGCTTCAGCCCCTGCGCATTCGCCAAGAGGAACAGGAACTGCAGCAACGGGCGTGGGCAATTTTAGAGTCTGTGGGGCTAGCAGCCAAGGCCAATGACTATGCGGGTGCATTGTCGGGAGGGCAGCGAAAACTCCTTGAAATGGCGCGAGTCATGATGCACCGTCCCCGCATGGTCCTCCTCGATGAGCCAGCCGCCGGCGTCAATCCGACCTTGATCAACCAAATTTGTGGGCATATTGGGCGCTGGAATCAAGAGGGCGTGACGTTTCTGATTATTGAGCACAATATGGACGTGGTCATGTCCCTGTGTCAGCACATCTGGGTCTTAGCGGAGGGGAAAAATCTGGCTGACGGTCCTCCGAGCGAGATTCAAAGCAATCCTGAGGTCTTGAGAGCTTACCTTGGACAATAAACCTTGGACAATCAGTCCGTTGGGGTGGGTCAGGGGTTCTCGCCTCTATCGCTTCTCACGTGACGTTGCTCATGTTTTTTGGGGGACAGCCCTCTTCGCAGCGATCGCCCACACTCAACACTCCGAAAGCCAATCAAGAATAGTCACGGATCACCGCCAAGGAAGGACAGCGCTGCTGATCCAATTGCTGCAGGTATTTGCGATGCCGATAGTAGTCACGCCGTAGTTGTTCAAGGCGTTGCAGCCCCTCTGGTGCCACACCCGAAATATCGTCAATCTCAGTGTCGCTGTTGGTGAGTACCAGATAGCGGCGTAGGTCTTCAGTGGCAGGAGATTGCCTTAAAATCAAGGCAACAGTTTCCTGCCAAGACTGCAGGAGGCAGCGACAGCGCTTTTCAACGGCAATGCGCTCAAGGGCAGCGGCGGCGGCCTGGATGACTAGTTTGGGGCGATCGAGACTGCTGGCAGTAGTCTCATCTAAATGGAGTAGCGGCGTCAGCAGAGAAGCATCTTCTGCTTCATTGAGGCGATCAAAAAGATGACTGACCAAATCCAAGTCCCTCAGTTGTGTTCCAGTCTCCGTGGGTGAATGCAGTGGCCATTCAGCGTTATAGAGATCATCGGGTGCAGGCAGGCCGGCACAGTGTTTTTCTTCAATGGCCAAGATCTGCCGCCACAGCCAACGGTGGTGGGAGAGGCTAAATTCAATATCCCGTGCCTGCAGCGTTTGCCGAATGAGGGGGCGATATTCGCCACAGTGGAGGTAGAGGCGCAGGAGCTGTTCTTCAGCTGCTTGACGCAAATTATAGTCCGCTGGACGCTGCCATTTTTGCGATCGCCCCTGCCAGCGGTGCCCCCGCACCTGTTGCCGCAGTGCCTCTTCAATACGGAGCGTCAAACGACTATCGTGGCGTCCCAATAGCTCAGCACAGTGGTGAATGTAGTGGCTGCGCAGGGTGGCGTTGGGAAGCTTGGCCAAAAGTTCACTGAGGGCTTGGCTGGCTTGCTGAAATTGATCGCCCTGCTCCAGATCGTACTGCTGCACAAGGGTCTGAATTTGCCAGTCCAGCCAAAGGGGGGCTTGATCCAACAGGCCTTGGTAGGCTGCCTGCTGTGCCGCTAAGGTGGCCTCATCGCCTGTGAAAAAGTCCGCCGCATCCTTACCCGCTGGCAAGGTGAGAATCCGCAGTCGTAGATCCCCCCGATAGGCCAAATCCGCAGCCTCGCCAATGGCGCGATCGGCAGCCCGCTGTCCCGCCTTATCTGCATCAAAGTTGAGAATAATTTGCTTTGACTCGGTGTAGCGCAGTAGCAACTTAATTTGGGCCTGACTGAGGGCAGTCCCTAAACTGGCCACCGCCTGGGGAAATCCCGCCTGGTGCAGAGCCATCACATCAAAGTAGCCCTCAACAACGATCGCCTGATCCCTTTGGGCAATCGCCTGCCGTGCCTTATCGAGGCCAAAGAGCAACTGCCCCTTTTTAAAGATCAGGGTTTCTGGGGAGTTGAGATACTTCGGCTCCTGATTACTGAGGGTGCGACCGCCAAAGCCTACTACCCGTCCCTGGGCATCCATAATTGGGATCATCAGGCGATCGCGAAAGCGGTCGTAGTAGCCATCCCCGTTGGACCGCGGCAGAATTAAGCCGGCCTGTTCCACAAGGGCAGGGGGATACCCCTTTTGCTCCACAAGATAAGTATAAAGAACTTGCCACCCTGGGGGGGCATAGCCCAAGCGAAACTGCTGGATGGTTTCCTCCCTGAGCTGGCGCTGCCGCTGCAAATAGTCTTGGGCGTCTTGACCAACGGGTTGCCGCAGGGCGTGCTCATAGAAACGGGTGGCGATCGCCAGAATCTCGTAGAGTTGCTCTTGAAGGGATAGCCGCGCCTGTAGTGCCTGTTTTTGCTCACTAGCGAGGGTGCGCACGGGAATCTGATAGCGTTGGGCAAGGTCGAGCACCACCTCAGTAAAGGAGCGCTTTTGCAGTTCCATCAGGAACTTAATTGCATTGCCCCCGGCACCGCAGCCAAAACAGTAGTAAAAACCCTTGCAGGGGGCTGACCGTAAAACTGGGGGTTTTCTCCTCATGAAACGGACAACAGCCAACATATTCTTGGCCGCGCTTGCGTAGGACAACGTGCTCGGCCACCACATCAACAATGTTGACCGCTTGCCGCACAGCCTCAATTGTGTCGGGGTGTAGGGGAGGCATGTCCATAGACCATTAGTTTAGCCGATCCCCTAAGTCAGATCTTCCCCGCTGGCAAATTCAACAGTTCCTGAGCATGTTGCAAACTCTTAACTGGAGCAGTCAGGGGCGATTCACCTTCGCTAGGATGTTGACGTTGCCCTTGTTAGGTGCAGAGGCAGGCTTTGAGGCCATAACCGTTCACATAGGGAGCCAATATTCATGAGTACCAGCCGCAAACGACTTGGTGTGTTCACCAGTGGCGGAGATTGCCCAGGTCTAAATACAGCTATTCGTGCCATTGTTGCCCATGCCACCTTAAGTTACGGTTGGGAGGTTCTTGGCATCCTCCACGCCACTCAGGGGCTAATTGAGCGGAAGGCGATCCCCCTCAATGCCGAAGGCCTCGGGGGCATGGACGTACTGCTCAACATGGGGGGAACCATTCTCGGCGCGATTAATAAGGGCGATACCCTTGGCCATGCCGATGAAGTGATTGCCGGGTACTATGAATTGGGCTTGGATGCCCTCATTGCCATTTGTGGCGATGGCAGCCTGAAAATTTTGCATCAACTGGCGCAAAAGGGAAACTGGAATTTTCTTGCAGTGCCGAAAACCATTGATAACGATGTCGCCTTGACCGATCGCGCCATTGGCTTTGATACCGCTGTCAACACTGTTGTCGAAGCTCTGAGTCGAATTACCTCCACCGCCGCTAGCCACGATCGTGTTTTTGTAGTGGAAGTGATGGGGCGCACCGCTGGTCACTTGGCTCTGTATTCGGGCATTGCTGGCGGCGCTGACATTATCCTGATTCCAGAAATTCCCTACTCCATTGAAGGCATTTGCCAGCACCTCCAGAAGTTGCGCGATCGCTGGGGACGTCAAGTTTGCCCTCATCGTCGTTGCTGAAGGCTGCCAGGAGCTAGAAGAAGACGCCAACCATCCTCGTCATTGCGGTATTGGCCAGTATATTGCCAATAAAATTGATCAGCACAGTCCCATCCCCATTGAGCTACGGGTTTCGGTGTTGGGTCACATTCAGCGGGGGGGCGCCCCAATGGCCATGGATCGGCTGCTGGCAGCAGGCATGGGCAATACCGCTGTCGATTTGGCGGCTCAAGGGACGTTTGGCCGCATGGTGGCGTGGCAGGCAGGGCAAGTGGTGACAGTGCCCATTGCCGATGTTGTTGCTAAATCCCCGCGCCATGTAGATCCGAATAGCTTCTTGATTCGCACCGCTCAAGGATTGGGGATTTACGTTGGTGACAAGCCGATGCTGCCCTACGTAGATCCCACCCTCTGCCGTGATCAAGTGATTTGCGCGATCTAGAACCCCCTGAATCAGCAAACTAAGGAGTAGTCCGCAAGGGGCACGCCACTGAGGCTAAAAGCTCGCGCCGCGGTAATGCGGACACGCACCAGTTGTCCCCGTAGGGTCTCAATATCGCCAGGTAGGTACGTAAGGCGGTTACCATCGGTGCGGCCATAGACTTGCTGCGAATCCTTGGGATTTACCCCCTCCACCAGCACTACCTCTTCCCGTCCGAGATAGCGTTGGGAGCGATCGCTGGCGATCGTGGCCACCAGACGATTCAGTCGTTGGAGGCGATCTTCTTTAATTTCTTCTGGTACTTGATTCTCCCAGGTGGCCGCTGGTGTATTGGGTCGCGGAGAATAGGCCGCCGTATTCAGTTGGTCAAACCCCACCGCCGCCACCAGATCGAGTGTGCGCTGGAATTGTTCTTCTGTTTCACCGGGAAAGCCCACGATAGCATCCGCACTAATGGCAGCATCCGGCATGTAGCGGCGAATGGTCTCGATGATCTGCAAATAGCGCTCCCGGGTGTAGCCCCGGGCCATGGCCTTGAGAATCTCGTTATCCCCTGACTGAAAGGGAATGTGAAAATGCTTACACACCTTGGGCAGTTCGGCACAAGCCCGAATCAATCGCTCCGTAAAATAACGGGGATGACTGGTGGCAAAGCGAATCCGTTCAATACCTGCCACATCATGGATGTAATAAAGCAAATCGGTAAACGTGTGCTGTCGCCGGCCCTCTGGGGTAATTCCCGGCAAATCACGACCGTAGGCATCAATGTTTTGCCCAAGGAGTGTCACTTCTTTATAGCCTTGAGCTGCCAGCTCCTCAATTTCAGCGCGGATTGCCTCGGGGCGGCGGGATTGCTCTTGTCCCCGTACCCCCGGCACTACACAGTAGGTACAGCGTTCATTACAGCCATAAATCACGTTAACCCAAGCGGTAACCGTACTATCGCGCCGGGGTTTGGTAATGTCCTCAACAATCTGCAGCGGCTCTGTGGCCACCACTTGGCTGCCATTCCACACCTGCTCAAGCAGCTCACCAAGGCGATTGGCATACTGGGGCCCCATCACCAGATCCACTTCAGGAACTCGCCGCAGCAGTTGCTCCCCCTCCTGTTGAGCAACACAACCAGCGACAATTAACGTTAGGTTGGGGTCTTGATGCTTGCGCTTCGCCTGCCGCCCTAGGTAGGAATAGAGCTTTTGCTCGGCGTTGTCCCGAATTGTGCAGGTGTTGTAGAGCAACACATCGGCCTCATCCGGTTCAGCCACCGGTTCTAAACCCATGGCTTCCAAGACCCCGGCCATGCGCTCGGAGTCAGCTTTATTCATTTGGCAGCCAAAGGTGGTGATGTAATAGCGGCGTGGCATTCTCTTTCTCTTTAAAGTGCCCCTATGCGTCGGTTACATCATTCGTGGGTTTGATCTCGCTGCCACTGCCCTCTTCAGGTGCAGCAGCCACCTTGACCATGGCATGGCGTAGCACGCGATCGCCCAGCATATACCCCCGTTTGAGTTCTTCGATCACTGTGCCTTCAGGATGTTCATTGGTTGCTTCCCGCAGCACAGCCTCGTGGAGATTGGGATCAAAGGGCTTGCCTTTAGCTTGCATCGCCGAAACGCCAATGCGCTTGAGGCACTCCACCAGTTGCTTGTAAACGCCCTGATAGCTGCGGTGGATTTTTTCTTCTGCTTCGGTTTCTGTTTGAATGTGGGTGCGGGCTAGCTCAAAGCTATCTACCACAGGCAGTAAATCAGCAATGACACTGCACTTAATCTGGAGCTCGAGCTCCTCTTTTTCCCGCTGGGTGCGTTTGCGGAAGTTCTCAAAGTCAGCGGCAAGGCGCATATATTGGCTATTGCGCTCCTCCACCATCTGGGAAAGACTAGCCTTGGCAGCTTCAAGGGCAGTAATTTTCTCTAGCAAGTCGGCTGCAGCCGCAGAGGTTGCCTCAGATGCTTGACCTTCTTCGGCCGTGGTGGCCGCTGCAGGATTCTCAACATTCTCAACCGCATTCTCAACGGCATCAGGGGTAATTTCCCCTTCTTGGGCTTCAGCAGCGGGGTTGGTTACGGTTTGATCACTCATAGCTTGACTCAGGTTATGCCCTCTAGACTGTGGATTGCGCACCGCAGTGCGTTTAACTCATGCAATCGTTTTAGCCTATCATTTTACCCATTGTATCAACAGGGGCGAGGCATCCGTCTATTACGGGCTTCTCTACTACGACTCTTTTCACAGAGCTGGCAGGCACCCCAAAACCCAAGAGGTATTATGGGAGAGGGTCGCATCCATCTTTGATGTCTCCCCTAATTTTAGGGCATGGTCTTGACTGGTTTTGGCACTGCAAGATTCGGTTGCTCGGCCCCTAAGGGAGATGTTCTGGCCAAGCAAAGTTTATGACTAGGAGTTTTCGTTGATGTCCTTTCGCTCCCTAAAATTCAACCTCGTTCTAGCCTGCACGTTGACAGGTGTCACTCCAGTCCTAGCACAGACAGAGCCACCGCCACGGGAAAACTTCAATCCCTTTGGGGTGGATAATCCAGTCCTACAGCGGGCACGGAATTGGGCACGGCAGGCAACAGAGCGAGCCAACGGCGGGCTGAGTCGCTACCGCGCTGAAGCCTCCATGTTTGGGCCTGCAAGTCAATCACCCTACGTGGATAATGGTGATGGCACGTTTACCTTTCGTTTTCTAGGGGGGCCACCTGCGGAGCCACCAACCATTGAAAGTATTGTCACGGTCAACCCTAATCCTGATAACCCGATGATTCGCATTGACTACAATGGGCCAATTCGATCAGCACCACCCCCGCCGCCCCCGGTAGAAATACTGCCCCCAAGGGGCACAGAGCGTTTCTAGCGGCCTCAGTTCATAGAAATTCCCTTATTGAGGGGGTCGAAAATCTCTGAACTCTGCCCCTTACAACGGGATTGCTGGTGCGATATGATAGCCACAGCCCTGCTACAGCTCTTTTTCTGAAGATGTGGGATGTGCAAGGGGAATGTTGCCCTGTCCCACGGGGATTTTCACTGTTTTGAGCATGTTCTATCCTTAGGAAAAGGGCTGCACTTCAGACCTGTGTTTAGGAGAGTTTGCAATGACAACGGCCACCGCCACCCTAGAATTGGACTATCAAAGCGATCGCTACAAGGATGCCTATAGCCGCATTAATGCCATTGTCATTGAAGGTGAGCAGGAAGCCCACGATAACTACATGAATTTAGTCAAATTGCTGCCGCAGCATCAGGAAGAACTCACCCGCCTAGCCAAAATGGAAGCGCGCCACAAAAAGGGATTTGAGGCCTGTGGCCGCAACTTGAACGTGACCCCCAATATGGAATTTGCCAAGGCATTCTTTGAAACGCTTCACGGTAATTTTCAAGCAGCCCTGGCGGCGGGAAAAATTGCCACTTGTCTTTTGATTCAAGCTTTGATCATTGAATGCTTCGCGATCGCCGCCTACAACATCTACATCCCGATGGCGGATCCCTTTGCCCGTAAAATCACTGAGGGTGTGGTTAAGGACGAATACAGCCACCTCAACTTTGGCGAAATCTGGCTCAAGGAACACTTTGAGAGCGTCAAAGCGGAGCTTGAAGAAGCCAATCGCGCCAACTTGCCCTTGGTCTGGAAAATGCTCAACCAAGTGGAGGCCGATGCCAAAGTGCTCGGCATGGAAAAAGATGCCCTTGTGGAAGACTTCATGATTCAGTACAGCGGTGCCCTAGAAAATATCGGGTTTACCACCCGCGAAATTATGAAGATGTCGGTTTATGGCCTAACTGCGGCATAATGGTGGCTTAATATATCGTTACATTTCAGTCACCGCACGCTTGTATGTTTGGATTAATTGGTCATCTGACGAATCTGGAGCACGCCCGAGCCGTTGCCCATCAGTTGGGTTACCCCGAATATGCCGATCAAGGCTTGGAGTTTTGGTGTATGGCACCGCCGCAGATCGTCGATGAGATTACGGTGACGAGCGTAACGGGCAAAACTATCTATGGCAAATACGTTGAGTCCTGCTTTTTACCAGAGATGCTGGCCAACCAGCGGGTGAAGGCAGCGACTCGCAAAATTATTAACGCCATGGCCCATGCCCAAAAGCACAACATTGACATTACGGCCTTGGGGGGCTTCTCCTCGATCATCTTTGAGAACTTTGACCTGGAGAAAATGTCCCACGTTCGCAACATTGAGCTGGACTTTCGCCGCTTTACAACGGGGAATACCCACACCGCCTATATCATCTGCCAACAAATTGAGCAGGCGGCACCCCAAGTGGGGATTGATTTGCGGCAGGCCACCGTGGCTGTTTGTGGGGCTACGGGGGATATTGGTAGTGCCGTCTGCCGTTGGTTGAATACCTGTTTGGATGTGCAAGACCTCTTACTGGTAGCACGCAATCGGGATCGCCTGCTGGAGCTCCAGGCCGAATTGGGACGGGGGAAAATCCTTGACTTGATGGAGGCGCTGCCCCTTGCCGATATTGTGGTTTGGGTGGCCAGTATGCCCAAGGGAGTTGAGCTGAGCATTGAGCAGTTAAAACGTCCCTCCCTGATGATTGATGGCGGTTACCCCAAAAATATGGCCACCAAAATTCAGCACCCCCAGATTCATGTTCTCAGTGGTGGCATTGTCGAGCACGCCCTCGACATTGACTGGAAAATTATGGAAATTGTGAATATGGATGTGCCCTCGCGGCAGATGTTTGCCTGTTTTGCAGAGGCTATGCTTTTGGAGTTCGAGGGCTGGCACACCAATTTCTCTTGGGGGCGCAATCAAATCACTGTGGAAAAAATGCAGCAAATTGGTGAGGTCTCCCGTAAACACGGATTTAAGCCACTACTGTTGAACCCTCAGTAAAACCAAAAGGAACCCATTCGCCTATGGCAAACGAACGTCGCACGCTTCTGTTGGAGTTTGAAAAGCCCCTCGTGGAGCTAGAAGCCCAAATTCAGCAGGTGCGGGATAAGTCTTCGGAGTTTGGTGTTGATGTCTCAGAGCAAATCCGTGAATTGGAGGAGCGCGCCAGGCAACTGCGCTATGAAATTTTTAGTAAGCTGACACCGGGACAAACCCTTCAAGTGGCTCGCCATCCGCGTCGTCCCAGCACGTTGGATTACATCCAAGCCATTAGTGAAGAGTGGATCGAACTTCATGGCGATCGCCGGGGCAGTGATGATCCCGCTATTGTCGGTGGTATCGGTCGCCTCAATGATCAACCGGTTGTGATGCTAGGGCAGCAAAAGGGTCGCGACACAAAAGATAATGTGGCTCGCAATTTTGGCATGGCCTCCCCTGGGGGCTATCGCAAAGCCCTGCGCTTGATGGAGCACGCCAATCGCTTTCAGATGCCCATCCTCACCTTCATTGATACACCAGCGGCTTGGGCGGGGGTGGAGGCGGAAAAGTTTGGTCAAGGGGAAGCCATTGCCTACAATCTGCGGGAGATGTTTCGCTTTGAAGTTCCCATCATCTGTACTGTGATTGGCGAAGGCGGGTCTGGTGGTGCTTTGGCCATTGGGGTGGGCGATCGCCTGCTGATGTTTGAACACGCCGTCTATAGTGTGGCGCCGCCGGAGGCCTGTGCAGCAATTCTCTGGCGCGATGCCCAAAAGGCGCCCCAAGCAGCGGAAGCTCTGAAAATCACGGCTCGCGACCTGCTAAAGCTAGGGATTGTTGATGAAATTGTGCCGGAGCCCGTTGGTGCTGCCCATAGCAACCCTGTAGAGGCTGCGGAAAATCTCAAGGCTGCTCTCCTACGCAATCTGGCGGAATTGCAAGCCCTCAGCAGTAGTGAACGGCGGGAGTTGCGCTATCAGAAGTTTCGGCGCATGGGCGTCTTTACTGAGGCGGTATGACCCAACAAGTCTTAATCACCGGAGCCAGTAGTGGCATTGGGGCAGCCACGGCCATTGCCTTTGCCCAAGCGGGGTTTAATGTGGTGCTATTGGGGCGATCGCCCGCCAAACTGGCCGCTGTCCATGCCCAAGTCGTGGCCTGTGGGGTTGAAGCCCACACGTTTAGCGTGGACTTTAGCAATCCTGAACCCCTGCGATCGCGCCTTGATGAGATCCTCAGTAGTGTCGGCGACGTCCATGTCCTAGTGAATAATGCAGGGATGGCAAGAACCGCTCCCCTCATTGATCAACCCTTGGCGGACTGGCAGCACATCCTGAACGTCAACCTCACCAGTGCCCTCATCTGCTCCCAAGCGGTACTGCCGCAACTACGAGCTCGCCAGTGCGGTACGATAGTCAATGTTGTTTCAATTGCTGGACGCCAAGTTTTTCCCGACTGGGGCGCCTACTGTGCCTCAAAGTTTGCCCTCATGGCCTTGACCAAAACGATGGCGGCTGAAGAACGCGCCCACGGTATCCGCGTGATTGCCATCTGTCCCGGCGCCGTTGACACCCCCATTTGGGAAGACGTAGCAGGAGACTTTGACCGCACGGGGATGCTCAGCCCCGAACACATTGCTAACACCATTTTGTACACGACTCAATTGCCGCAAACGGCTTTTGTGGAAGAGCTAGTGGTTATGCCCCTTGGCGGAACCCTCTAGACTCCCCTTGTCCTTTACTTGTCACCCTTTATGGCAGCGTTCAATATGCCCGATTCGATCATTAACGGTAAAGCGACCACACCGGCAATTCTGCCCGATCGCAACACCCACCAAGGCAAAGAAGCGATTCCCCACCCACCCCCGCCAGAGGTTGCCAAGGAAGAAATGATGGCGGCAGTACGCACAATTCTGCTGAATGTGGGTGAGGATCCCGATCGCGAGGGGTTGCTGAAAACACCCAAGCGGGTCGCCGAAGCAATGCAATTTCTCACCAGTGGTTACAGTCAATCCCTTGAAACCCTGGTCAACGGCGCGATTTTTGATGAAGGCCACGATGAAATGGTCTTGGTGCGCGACATTAACTTCTTTAGCCTCTGTGAGCATCACATGTTGCCTTTCATTGGCAAAGCCCATGTGGCCTATATCCCCAACCAGCGAGTGATTGGCCTCAGTAAATTGGCACGGATTGTGGAAATGTATGCGCGGCGGCTGCAAGTGCAGGAACGCCTGACCCGTCAAGTGGCTGAAGCCATTGAAACCGTTCTCGATCCGAAGGGCGTGGCGGTGGTTATGGAAGCAACCCACATGTGCATGGTGATGCGCGGTGTCCAAAAACCCGGCTCTTGGACAGTGACCAGTTCGATGCTGGGGGTGTTTCGTGAAGATCAAAAGACCCGTGAGGAGTTTCTCAACTTGATTCGCCATCAGCCGAACTTCTAGGGAGCAGTCCTTGGGGGACGATCGCCCCCTTAGTGATTCTCAAGAACTTGGGCTAGGATGGATAATCAGCGAGATCCTCATGGGCGCATTGTGGAAAGATTTCACTTGTCTCAGTCTGAACATCGCCAATACCCGCAAACGCAGCCCCCATCCCTGAGTGTGTCAGTTGCCTACCTACTGTGGTCCTTGAGCTTCCTGGGGCTTTGTGGCCTGCAACGCTTTTATGTAGGGCAGCCACTGGTAGGTCTGTTGTACCTAGTCACCTTCGGCGTCTGTGGTGTGGGTCAATTCATTGATCTGTTTCTGATTCCAGGGCTGGTGGATCGCCATAAAACCTACCTGCGGGGACGCTACCTAACAGCAGAGAAGGGCCCTGACCTCAGCCCTGCCTCTGGTACACCGATACACCGTTTACTGCAAGTCGCAAAAGAACATGGGGGCGTTCTCTCAGCGGCCCAAGTAGCCCTCTATACCCATCTGGATCCCCAAACCGTGGAGGAGTTGCTCTTTGAGGCTCAGCGGCTCGGTTATGCCACAGTATTCAATGATCCCGAGACGGGAGCAGTGCGCTATCGCTTTGATGTTTAGTTCATGCCGCCCTTAGACCCGTTTCAACCCCTTGGGGCGATCGCCACCACTTCCCAAGGACTGGCTCAACTCCAGCGCCTTGTTGATGCAGGCATTCCCCTAAGCATTTGGGTTTCGCCCCAGTTAGGTGCCCACCGCCCCATACACACCTACGAGGGTTCTCTGGCAGCCCACTTGCAGAAACACTGGTGCCACTATCGCGCTTGGATCTTTGCCTTGGCCTGCGGTGCTGTGGTGCGGTTAATCTCACCCCTGTTGACCCACAAAAGACAGGATCCGGCGGTTTGCGTTCTTTCTGAGAATGGCCAATGGATCCTGAGTTTGCTGGGGGGGCATGGGGCAGGCGGCGATCGCCTGTGTCAAATCCTCAGTGCTACCCTTGGCGCAACACCAATTCTCACGGGAGCAAGTTATAGCCAAGGCTACTTTGCCGTGGATACTTGGGGAACAGCCTTGGGGTGGCAACGGGGGACAGGAGACTGGAATGCGATCGCCAGCCAACAGGCGCAGGGAAAGGCGCTGCAAGTGTATCAAACCTGCGGTAGCTCTTTGTGGCGCACCGGTCTCGGTTCAGACCAGCCCCTTGAGTTGGTCAGCACCCCACCCCTAGAAAATGCGGTGTGGATTACCGAAAAAGTGTTACCCGCCGCTGTTACCTCAGGGGTAGCTTGGCATCCACGGGTTCTGTGGCTAGGGATTGGCTGTGAACGGGGAACATCGGCGGCCCTGATCCAGCACGCCATTGATCAGACCCTTGCCGAAGCGGGACTCAGCCCCCTCGCGATCGCTGGCCTTGCCAGTATTGATCGCAAAGCCGATGAAGTGGGGTTAGGTCAAGTGGCTAAGGCGCACGATTGGCCAAGCCGCTGGTTTTCCGCACCAGAATTGGCGCCTGTTACAGTGCCTACCCCCTCAGCGATTGTGGCTGCAGAGATGGGAACCCCCAGTGTCGCTGAAGCCGCAGCAGTGTTGGCCAGCGAGGGAGGTCGTTTAATTGTTCCTAAGCAGATTTACCGTCAAGGGGGTGAGAGGGGGGCAGTGACGATTGCCATTGCCCAATCTGCACGGGAATTCATTCCCCGCCAAGGCTCCCTGAGCCTCATTGGCACTGGTCCGGGATCTTTGGATCAACTCACCCTCAGGGCACGCGCTGCCCTTTTGGCCGCTGATATTCTTGTGGGCTATACCCTTTACCTCGAATTGATCGCTCCCCTACGGCGACCAGGACAGATGGTGGCCGCCTATGGCATTACCCAAGAGCGACAACGTGCCCAAGTGGCGATTGATCTGGCACAGTGGGGACTCAATGTTGCGGTGGTTTCTTCGGGCGACTGTGGCATCTATGGCATGGCCGGTCTGGTACTAGAGCTATTGGCAGAAGCGGACATCACCGATTTACCGGTAGAGGTGTTTCCAGGGGTGAGTGCTGTGAATGCTGCTGCGGCTCGCTTGGGGGCACCCCTAATGCACGATTTTTGCACCATTAGCCTCAGCGATCGATTGACCCCTTGGCCAGTCATTAAGAAACGCCTACAGGCGGCGGCAGAAGCGGATTTTGTTACCGCCCTTTATAATCCTCGTTCCCGCGATCGCCAGCAACAATTGGTGGACGCCAAAGCTATTTTCTTAGAGTATCGTTCACCGCAGACACCAGTTGCAATTGTTCGTGCCGCCTATCGCCCTGAGGAGCACATCACCCTCACCACCCTTGGGGCATTTGAACCAGCAATAGTGGATATGTTCAGCTTGGTGTTGATTGGCAACGCCAGCACCCGCCGCTTTCAGGATTGGCTGATTACCCCTCGTGGCTATTTAAGGAACCCTAAAGCAAGCCTGCCTGACCGAGGAGATTAAAACAAGCCCAGTTGACGATACTGAGCGCAATCGAGCCAAAAAAGGCACTCCAAAAACCATTGCGGAGGGTAAATCCATCCACAAAGGCAGCGGCAAGGGCAAAAATGGCTGCATTAATGATCAAGGCAACTAAGCCAAACGTGAGAAAAATAAAGGGGAACGTTACAAACTTGAGCACTGCACCAAGGGTGGCATTGAGCAGACCAAAGACAATCGCCGACCACAGAGCAGTTGAGAACTTGTCAATTTCTACCCCCAAAAATGAGAGACGCGACACAATAAACAAGCTAATACTGGTGACAATCCAAGTAATGAGTAAACCCCACATAGGCAGCTCCTCATAATCTATTTAGATAACTATTGAGATAACGCTAGATAACAATCAAGAAAAAGGGGAATACCGGTACACCAAAGGTCACACTGAACCAGTAGCTAACCAGACTCAGGAGAAGGCTCAAGAGCAGCGAAAGACACAGTGACCACAGCAGATAGGCGGCGAACTCGTAGATTCCTTGCCAAAAGGAATCAAAGGGCACGTCTAGCACATATCCATTGGCAGAGACCTGTACAGGGGCTTGAGACATTGCACGCTCCTCTAGCAGCATTGCTTTTATTTTAGGCCAGGGATGAGAACGTAACGTTTTGAGACATAAATTTTTGTAAATCATGTGTGTTCAGAATCTGGGGCGATAATAGAGATAGAGCGCGATGCACTGAGGTGGGCATGGGACAAGGTTGGCAAGTGGGGCGTGTCTTTGGCATTCCCCTGTATATTGATCGCTCGTGGTTTCTGGTGATTCTGCTATTTGCTTTTCTTAATGGCAGTGACTGGCAGGACACGTACCCGCAGTGGGGAGCATTGGTATGGCTGATGGGATTGGTGGTTTCCCTGCTGTTGTTTGCCTCAGTATTACTCCATGAATTGGGGCATAGTCTAGTGGCGCGCTCCCAAGGAATTACGGTACGCTCAATTACCCTCTTTCTCTTTGGTGGTGTGGCAGCCATTGAACGGGAATCCAATACTCCTGCTCAAGCCTTTCAGGTGGCGATCGCAGGGCCTTTGGTGAGTTTTGCCCTTTTTGTCCTGCTACAGGGGGGAGCTGTCCTACTGCCGGGAGATTCTCCCCTCCATGAACTGTTGCGCTATCTGGCGAACATCAACTTTGTCTTGGGGGTCTTTAACCTCTTACCTGGACTTCCCCTCGATGGTGGCCAAGTCCTCAAAGCAGCGGTTTGGAAATTGACCGGCAATCGCTTTCAGGGGATGCGCTGGGCAGCGCGATCGGGACAATTGTTGGGCTGGTTGGCGATTAGTTTTGGGCTATTTGTAACACTCCTTGGCACTGGCAATGGCCTCTGGTTGGGTCTATTGGGGTGGTTTGCCCTGCAAAATGCCACACTCTACAATCGCCTTAGCCAACTCCAAGAAGCATTGGTGACTCTGACGGCGGCTGATGCCATGACACGGGATTTTCGGGTAATTGAGGGAACTTTATCGCTGCGGGAGTTTGCCGATCGCTATCTTCTACTGGCCGATCGCCAGCCCATAGCCTACTTTGTCGCCACTGATGGCCGCTATTGCGGCTATTTAGATCCCCAGGCCCTGAACCATGTGGAGCGCAGCCGTTGGGAAGTAACGCCAGTGGCAGAATTGGCCGTACCCTTGCGGGCGATCGCCACCGTCAAAGAATCAGACTCTCTCGCCAAGACTGTTTGCACCCTCGAGGAACAACAACAACGCTTTATTACTGTTTTAACCCCTGCAGATGCCGTGGCGGGCGTTATTGATCGCGGTGATGTCCTCCTGGCGTTGGCCCAACGGTTGCACTGGCAACTGGCGAAACAGGACATTCAACGCCTCAAGCAAGAAAAGCACTATCCCCCAGAACTGCAATTATTGGAACTGGCACGCACTGCTCTGCAATTTCAGGGGAGCAATAGCGGGACGATACTTTCTTCACAAAGCCGCTAGTTTGTTTTAGCAGCCCACAATCAGGGTGGAAGAAGCTGGAGTGACGCGCCCTGGAGGACTCGAACCCCCGACATCCGGTTTTGGAGACCGACGTTCTACCAACTGAACTAAGGACGCAAACTTGTTTACAGGGGGCGATCGAACCGTGGTTTGATCCGCGAAGCTTTACCCATACGATCGCGCAGGTAGTAGAGCTTGGCCCGACGGACTTTACCCCGCTGAATTACTTTTATACTATCAATTCGTGGCGAATGCAGCAAAAAGACCCGCTCAACGCCCACCCCTTGGAAGACACGGCGCACGGTGATGGTGCGGTTAATACCCGTGTTGCGCATAGCGATCACATCCCCTTCGTAGGGTTGGACGCGCTCTTTATCGCCTTCTTTAATTTTGACGCCAACCCGAACGCGATCGCCCACATGAATCACGGGCAAGTCACTCTTCATTTGCTCCGCTTCAATCGAGCGAATAATCTCTTGGGCGTTCATGACAGTTCCTTAACTCGCAATCTCTTAGCGTACCCTAAGCGTTTAGACTTGTCCAGGCCAATTTTCTATTTTTTGCTTTGCACATCGCCAAGGGGATATCCCAAGCTCAGTAGCATCCGCCGCAGGAGGGGCAAGCTCAAGCCAATTACATTACTGGGAGTACCGACAATCTTCTCGACAAAGGCACCCCCGCGGCCATCGAGGGCAAAACCGCCAGCACAGACAAGGGGTTCACCGGAGGCCACATAGGCAGCAATTTCGGCATCGCTAATATCGGCAAAGACAACTTGGGTGGATTCCACTTCAACACAGGTGCGACCCTGTGCCAAATCAATCAAAGCATGGCCTGTCAGTAGGTCTCCCGTTTGACCGCGCATGTGTTGCCAGCGGGCGATCGCCATCTCTGGTGAGGCCGGTTTACCGTAAATTTCCCCGCCAAGCACCAGCACCGAGTCACAGCCCAAAATTAAGGCGGGGGCCGAATAACACTGAGCGACCGTTTCTGCCTTGCACCGTGCCAGTAGGCGCACCAGTTCTGTTGGCGTTGTTGCCTGAATCACCGACTCATCAAAGTGACTGGGCTGAATAATGGGATCAATGCCAATTTGTTGCAGCAATTGGCGGCGGGCAGGGGAGGCCGAGGCAAGAACAAAGGGCACCATAGCGCTGTGTTTGAAGCAACCGGTTGTGATGATCTCATATTGAAATTATTAAACCTGCATGTGGTATCCGATTGAGGGCTTATTATCTAGGTGTTGCGTCTAGAGTCAGACAAATGACGAGTACGGCCTACACCTACACTCCCGCCGGCGGGCTCCCCCAAGATGCGCCATTACCCGATCACTTTTTGCCCTACAAAACACTCCGCTCGCTGCCGGAAATGTGGCCCCTATTGGCGCAACGTCATGGGGATGTGGTGGCCCTTGATGCTCCCTACGAAGATCCCCCGACCCGCATTACCTACAGTGAGCTCTACCAACGCATTCAACGCTTTGCGGCGGGTCTCCAAGCTCTGGGTGTCGCTGCGGGCGATCGCGTGGCCCTATTTGCTGACAATAGCCCCCGCTGGCTCATTGCCGACCAAGGCAGTATGATGGCTGGTGCCATTAATGTGGTGCGCAGTGGTACCGCCGATGCTCAAGAACTGCTCTACATTTTGCGCGACAGTGGAGCCACCCTGCTGCTCATCGAAAACCTAGCCACCCTCCGCAAGCTGCAAGAGCCTCTGGTGGATACAGCAGTCAAAACAGTGGTGCTCCTGAGTGGAGAATCCCCTGAGTTGGCAGGTTTTCCCCTGCGGCTTTTGAACTTTGGTCAAGTCTTTACGGAAGGACAATATGGCACAGTGCGGGCGGTGGCTATTACCCCCGCTGACTTGGCAACCCTGATGTACACCTCCGGTACCACGGGTCAACCCAAGGGCGTAATGGTTACCCACGGGGGGCTACTGAGTCAAATTGTCAATCTCTGGGCAATTGTGCAACCGCAGGTGGGCGATCGCATCCTCAGTATCTTGCCCATTTGGCATGCCTATGAACGGGTGGCCGAGTACTTTCTCTTTGCCTGTGGCTGTAGCCAAACCTATACCAATCTCCGCCACTTCAAGAATGACCTGAAACGGTGTAAACCCCACTACATGATTGCCGTCCCCCGTATCTGGGAAGGCTTTTACGAAGGAGTACAAAAGCAACTGCGGGACAGTCCAGCTACAAAGCGGCGCCTTGCCCAGTTTTTCCTCAGGGTTGGCCAGCAATATATACTGCAACGGCGACTGCTCACGGGCCTGAGCCTGACCAACCCCCATCCCAGCGGCTGGCAGAAATTGGTGGCTCGCGTGCAAACCCTCCTCCTCAAGCCCCTCTACGAACTGGGGGAGAAGCGTGTTTATAGCAAAATTCGTGAAGCCACCGGCGGTGAGATTAAACAGATCATTAGTGGTGGCGGCGCCCTTGCTCCCCATTTGGACACCTTCTATGAAGTCATTAACCTAGAAGTCTTGGTGGGCTACGGTCTCACCGAAACGGCCGTAGTGCTAACCGCTCGCCGCTCTTGGGCCAATTTACGGGGATCTGCTGGCCGCCCAATTCCCGATACCGCCATTAAAATTGTTGACCCGGAAACCAAAACCCCCCTTGAGTTTGGCCAAAAAGGACTGGTGATGGCCAAAGGGCCACAGGTGATGCGCGGCTACTACAACCAGCCAGAGGCCACCGCTAAGGTGCTAGATGCTGAGGGGTGGTTTGACACTGGGGACTTGGGCTACCTCACCCCCAATGGAGATCTGGTGCTGACGGGACGGCAGAAGGACACGATTGTTCTCAGTAACGGCGAAAATATTGAACCGCAGCCCATCGAGGATGCCTGTGTCCGCAGCCCCTATATTGACCAGATTATGCTGGTGGGTCAAGATCAAAAGGCTCTTGGTGCCCTCATTGTGCCCAATTTAGAGGCGTTGGAGGAGTGGGTGGTTGCCAGGGGGTACCGACTGGAGTTGCCAAACCGACCGGCAGGAGCGGGCAGTGGTGAGGTGGTGACGCTGGAGAGCAAAGTCATTATTGATCTCTACCGTCAAGAACTGCTGCGGGAAGTGCAAAATCGCCCCGGCTATCGCCCAGATGATCGCATTGCCACGTTTCGCTTTGTCCTCGAACCCTTTACGATAGAGAATGGTCTTTTGACCCAAACCCTAAAAATTCGCCGTCATGTCGTGAGCGATCGCTACCGCGATATGATTAACGCCATGTTTGAGTAATCTTCATGACAGACCCTATGGATACTAAACTGCTCCTGCGGCGCCAGATTATGGTGAAAGCCATCGTCACTCCCGAGTGGAAAGACGACGCCCAAAGGCAGCTTCAGGCACAGCTCAATCAAGTGGATGCCCAAATTCAGCAGTTGGATCTGCAAGTGCAGCAAGTGATTGACGAACTGCGCAAAAGTAATGAAGCAGCGGATGTGGTCAATGCCCGTATTCAAGACGTTCAAGGGCAAGCCAACAACCAAAAGGCACAACTCCTACAGCAAAAAAATCTAATTCTTCAGCAATTGGATCAGGTGCAACGCCTGCAAATGGGTCAGGAAGTGGATCAAGGCCAGGTGGATAATTTCTTCTATGCCAGCAAAGGGGACAACCTGATTCAAAAGATGCAGGTGGAAATTCTCCTGCGCAATGGTGTCATCGAAGAAATTCGTGGCACGCTCTAGGTTTTACTCTTTATTTTTTAGTGAATTAGTGAATTTGAGATTTGACTCCCTTGCGATTGCCAACTAAGGATAGCAGCCTCTATGATTCGTGAACTGTTCATGCCCGCCCTCAGCTCCACCATGACCGAAGGGAAAATTGTCTCTTGGCTGAAATCTCCCGGGGATAAGGTGGCTAAAGGAGAAACCGTACTGATTGTGGAATCCGACAAGGCCGATATGGATGTGGAGTCCTTCTACGACGGCTATTTGGCAGTGATTACCGTACCTGCTGGCGAAGTGGCACCCGTCGGCTCCACGATTGGCCTGGTGGCAGAAACAGAAGCAGAAATTGCGGAGGCACAGGCAAAGGCCAAGTCCCTTGGGACGGCTACCAGTTCTGCTCCAGCTCCGGCCACGAGTAATGGCTCAGGAACGGCTCCTGCCGCCAGTACTGCTGCTGTAGCGGCTGGGCGAGTGATTGCCTCCCCCCGTGCCCGCAAATTGGCCAAGGAACACAAAATTGATTTGAAGACGCTCAAGGGAACTGGCCCCAATGGTCGGATTACGGCCGCCGATGTGGAAGCTTTGATTGGCGCGCCGGCAACCCCAGTGACACCGGTGGCAACGTCCCCTGCCCCTATCCCCACAGCCCCCCCTGCTACTGCTGCGGTGGTAGCTCAGGAGGATTTGGTGCCCCTGACAACGCTGCAAAATGCCGTTGTGCGCAATATGGTGGCCAGCCTTGGCATTCCCGATTTCCACGTAGCCTACACAATTACCACCGATGCTTTGGATCGCCTGTATCAGCAAATTAAGTCCAAAGGGGTAACAATGACGGCGCTCCTTGCCAAGGCGATCGCCCTGACATTGCAAAAACACCCAATTATGAATGCCTACTACACAGAGCAGGGGATTCAATACCGTCGTGATATTAACATTGCTGTTGCAGTGGCCATGCCGGGGGGTGGTCTGATTACACCGGTGCTGAAGAACGCCGATCAGATTGACATCTACAGCCTCTCGCGTACTTGGAAAGACTTGGTGGAACGGGCACGCGCCAAGCAACTGCAACCCGCTGAGTACAGCACGGGCACCTTTAGCCTCTCGAACCTCGGCATGTTTGGAGTTGACTCCTTTGATGCCATTCTCACGCCTGGTCAAGGGGCCATTATGGCGGTGGGGGCGTCGCGTCCCACGGTGGTTGCCACAGAGGATGGCCTGCTGGGGGTAAAACGGCAGATGAAGGTGAATATCACCTGTGATCACCGGGTGATCTATGGTGCTGATGCAGCCGCCTTCCTTCAGGATTTGGCAAAACTGATTGAAACCAATCCCCAAGCCCTGACGCTCTAAACAGTGACTGCCCTGCTGGAAATCAGGGATCTTCATTTTGGCTATGGGACAACCCCCTCACTACTCCAAGGGATTGATCTGAGGGTGGCGGGGGGCGATCGCCTGGGCATCATTGGTGACAATGGTTCTGGCAAAACCACACTCCTCCTTCTCTGTGCTGCTGTTCTCAAGCCCCAGCGGGGAACGATTACCTGCTTGGGGCAGTCAGTGGTGGCTGGACAGTTTCAACCAGCAGTGGGCGTCGTGCTGCAGCATCCAGCGGATCAGTTAATTGGGACTACTGTCGCTGAGGATGTCGCCTTTGACCCTGAGAATTTAGGTTGTTCAACCCTAGAAGTCCAGCAGCGAGTGCATCAAGCCTTGGCGATGACCGGAACTTTGCATTTGGCCAATCGCGTGCCCCATCAACTGTCGGGGGGAGAACAACGCATGGTGGCGATCGCCGGCATTTTGGCCATGCAGCCCAAGCTCATCCTCTACGATGAACCCACTGCCTTTTTAGACCAACGGAGTTGCCGCACCTTGATTGAGTTTCTGCAAACCAATGCCACTCCCGGTCTAGTTGTCAGCCATGACCTTGCGTTTTTACGCGCCGTCTGTACACAGATTTTTCTCCTTGAGTCAGGACATCTGTGTCCCCTAGGGTTGTAGCCTATGCTGCGTCGTCGCATTTGGTTGTGGTTCATTCTCTTCTGTTGGAGCTTGTCTTGGACGATTTGGCCCGTACAAGCACAAAACCCAAGGTTCATTCGTGGGGTTTGGCTGACCAAGAATGATTTCCCAATCCTGCGCGATCGCCCGCGGTTGGTGGCAGCCCTCAATGATCTACAGCGACTGAACTTCAATACCCTTTACCCCGTTGTCTGGAACTCCGGCTATGTCAGTTTCCCCAGTGCCACTGCCAGGAATCTAGGAATCCAGCCCTTTGTTCTCCGTGGGATTCAGGGATATGACATTCTTGCCGAACTCACCCAGCAGGCACACTGCCGCAATCTGTTGGTCATTCCCTGGTTTGAATTTGGCTTTATGGTGCCAGAAACCTCAGAACTCGCCCTTGCTCATCCAGACTGGCTCACCCAGGCTATCAACGGTCAGACCACTCGCTTAACGGCGGCCGGGGAAGTGGCCTGGATGAATCCCTTTCATCCACAAGTACAAGAATTTCTCACCAATATTGTCCTTGAGGTACTGCGGCAATACCCGGTGGATGGTGTGCAGTTTGATGATCACCTCAGCCTGCCCGTGGAATTTGGCTACGACGACTACACCCGTGCCCTCTATCAGCAGGAAACCCAAAAGCCCGTTCCCGACAATCCCCGTGATCCGGACTGGATGCGCTGGCGTGCTGACAAACTCACTGGCTTTGTGCAAACGTTGCGGCAGCGAGTAAAGCAGGAATTTCCCAATGCCATTTTTTCCCTCTCGCCGACCACATTGCCAACCGCCTACCAAACCTTTCTCCAGGATTGGCCCCAGTGGGTTGCCCTTGGACTCCTCGATGAAGTGATTGTGCAAGTGTATCGCTACAATCTCTCCAGCTTTGTGCAGCAGGTGACTCAGCCGGAGATACTCCAGGCCCAAGCTAAAGTTCCGACTGCCGTTGGTGTGCTCACGGGGCTCCGTACTAACCCTGTGCCCATTGAACTAGTGGATGCCAAGGTACAGGCTGCCCTGCGAGCCGGGTTAGGAGTGTCCTTTTTCTCCTTTGAAACCCTGTGGGAACGGGGACCGGATCCCCGCGATCGCCGCCAAAGTCGCATCCTCTTTCATTTTCGCCAGCCCCTGCCACGGCGACTCTTTAGCCAAACTTGTCCAAGAACCTAGAGCTTGCTGCCACACTCTGGACAAAAGCGATGGGTTGAAATGGTTTTGGCGCCACAATTGGCACAGTAGACCAGTTCAGCGGCCTTTTCCAGAACCTTGCGCTCCGGTAGGCCCAGCATTTGAGAGTTCGGCTTGCCGGGGGCAACCATTGGGTAGCAGTTTTCATCGCGGGTGACATGGGCATCCAGCAGCACTGGCCCATCGTAGGCCAAAACCTCTTGGACAATGGCATCCAAATCCTGGCGATCGCTCAGCCGTAACCCCTTAACCCCATAGGCCTCGGCCAATTTCACAAAATCGGGCATTCCCTTGGCCATATTGGAATGGGAATAACGCTCCTCGTAAAAGGCCTGCTGCCATTGCCGCACCATTCCTTGCCAAAAATTGTTAATAATGACAGTCTTGACAGCAATACCGTACTGAGCCAGGGTGGCCAGCTCTTGGGAATTCATCTGGAAACTGGCATCGCCACTAATACAAATCACCTGTTGATCGGGCAAGGCCACTTTGACTCCCATAGCCGCAGGCATACCAAAGCCCATTGTGCCCAAGCCAGCACTGGAGATCCAACGCCGAGGGCCATTTTTTAGGAATTGCGCTGCCCACATCTGGTGCTGACCCACATCGGTGGTGTAATAGGCATCGGGGGCGTGACGGCCAAAAGCCACAATTACCTCCTGCGGTGAGAGTTCACCACTGGGTTGGGGAACAATGAGCGGATAATCCTGTTTCCAGATATTGATACGCTCTAACCAAGCTTGGGTCTGAGCTTCAACGGCTTGACCACTGTCTTCAATGTGCTTGAGGAGCTGCTGCAGAACAGGTTTGACGCTGCCCACAATCGGCACATCGGGCACACGGTTTTTGCCCACCTCAGCCGGATCAATGTCAATGTGAATAACTTTAGCGCGGGAGGCAAATTCATCCAGCTTACCGGTCACGCGATCGTCAAAGCGTGCCCCCACCGCAATCAGCAGATCACATTCACTGACGGCAAAGTTGGCATAGGCGGTGCCATGCATCCCCAACATCCCCACAGAGAGGGGATGGGACTCAGGAAAGGCCCCTTTCCCCATGAGGGTTGTGGTCACCGGAATCTGAAAGAGCTCGGCTAACTTGAGTACCTCCTCGTGGGCCCCCGCTGTAATTGCGCCGCCCCCCACATAAAGCAAGGGTCGCTTGGCCTCCCGCAGGAGTTGAACCGCTTGGGCAATTTGACGGGCATTGCCGCGAATCGTGGGGCGATAGCCGCGCAGCTTGACCTGCCCTGGCTCGACGGGCTGATACTCACAGACCTCTAACCCCACATCCTTGGGAATATCCACAAGCACAGGCCCGGGCCGACCGGTGGTGGCAATGTAAATGGCCTCAGCAATGATCCGTGCCATGTCCTTGGCTGCACGCACCACGTAGGAGTGCTTAACAATGGGCAGGGTAATGCCAAAAATATCTGTTTCCTGAAAAGCATCCGTGCCAATGGCAGAGCGAGGCACCTGACCTGTGATCACCAGTAGCGGAATTGAATCCATGTGGGCTGTGGCAATGCCTGTCACTAAGTTCGTCGCCCCTGGCCCTGAAGTCCCAAAACACACCCCCACTTGACCTGTGGCACGTGCATAGCCGTCAGCGGCATGGGCTGCCCCCTGTTCGTGGCGCACCAGAATGTGCTGAATGATTCCCTTGGACTCAGCACGGTAGAGTTCATCATAGATGGGTAAAATGGCTCCACCAGGATATCCAAAAATATGCTTAACGCCGTGACGGCATAGGCTATCAATCAGAATGTATGCTCCGGTTGCTTGCACAGGCCGACCTCGTCAGACAGGGGTAGTAGATATTGCTAAATTCTAATTTTTCAATGAGGGCCTCGGCAAGGGCGCAAAGGTTTGAAGGCATTGAATTTTTGGCTTTATACTCCTCAATGCTTAACATATCTTTGCAATGAGTCCCTGCCTCTGTTGGCGGCAAGAACAGCGTTTATTTAAGTTCATTTAGTTAGGTAAAATGCGCATTAACGTTTGGCCATACTCAATTGGTTCAGCATTTTGCACCAGAATTTCCACGACTTGGCCGTTGACTTCGGCTTCAATTTCGTTCATCAGCTTCATGGCTTCAATGATGCAAACCACTTGGCCTTTTTTGACTGTGTCACCCACTTCAACAAAGGGGGGTTCATCGGGGGCAGGGGCACGATAAAAGGTTCCTACCATTGGCGCCACAATATCTATGGTTTTGCGATTGGCAGGGGGTGGCGTTGGTTCCGGATCAGGGGTAACGGCTGGCGGGGGCGCCGGGGTGGGTGTGAGGGTTGATGCCGGAGCTGGAGCCACAACCACGGGGGTGCTGCCACTGATGTGCTCACGCTTGCGGAGTTGAAGTTCTAGTTCGCCACTCTTGAGGTTGAGTTCGGTGACGCTGGTTTGGTCAAACATTAGTAGCAGTTCGCGTACTTGATTGAGGTCAAGCTCCACATCCATTACTCCTATTCGCGGCCAAGATACGTATCTGAGCGAGTATCAATGCGAATCCGCTCGCCGACAGAGATAAATAACGGTACCATGACTTGGGCACCCGTTTCGACAATGGCGGGTTTCGACCCACCGGTGGCGGTATCTCCTTTAACCCCCGGATCGGTTTGTACGACTTCTAAAACAACGGAGTTGGGTAGCTCCACCTCAAGGACTTGCTCACCCCACTTGACAATATTGACCTCCATGCCTTCCTTGAGATACTTGGCGCGATCGCCCACTTGTGCAGGGGTGAGGCGAGTTTCCTCATAGCTTTCCATGTCCATAAAGACATACTCTTCGCCATCTTTGTAAGTATGCTGCATGGTGCGTTTTTCAAGGGTGGCTTGGGGAACAGTCTCGCCGGCGCGGAAGGTGCGCTCAATCACGTTGCCCGTTTGCACATTCTTTAACTTTGTCCGCACAAAGGCAGAACCCTTACCGGGTTTGACGTGCAAAAATTCGACGACTCGCCAGACGGCACCATCCAGCTCAATACTTACACCGGGGCGAAAATCATTACTGGAAATCATGTCCTACCGTGCAGTTCACCAAGCTACTATTGTATCCTTGAGCGCTGCTGTTCCTAACACTGTTGAGCAGATTTCCCTAGAGCGGGATCCATTGGCACCCCTGGGAATTCCCAAAGGGCGATCGCTCCTGTAAATGCTACACTGAAAATGAATGTGACTGATATGCCAAAGACGATAACAATGGCTGCAACCCTTGAATTGAGTCAAGAAAACGTCGAAAAAGTCCTCGATGAACTCCGTCCCTATTTGATGGCCGATGGCGGCAATGTCGAGCTCGTGGAAATTGAAGGTCCGGTGGTGCGGCTGCGGTTACAGGGTGCCTGTGGTTCCTGCCCCAGCTCAACCATGACGCTGCGCATGGGCATTGAGCGCAAGTTGAAGGAATCCATTCCAGAGATTGCTGAAGTCCAGCAGGTTCCCTAAGGTACTGGCTCCTGGGGAGAGATAGAGAGTGGCGATCGCGATCGAGTTAACCCCAGATCAGATTGATCGTCTGGACTTATCTCCCCTCCAACAAGTACTTGACCCCCTGATTGCAGAGCGGCAGCTTCTGGATCATCACCAAGCACTGCGTTTTACGATTGATTATCCGCGGCCAGTGGATGAGCCTGATCTGGAACTTTCGGAAGTGGCACCGGTACGCCTTTGGTTCATTCGTGCCGATGTAGCCTACCCGTGGCTACCCTACTTACTGGATTGGTCAGCCGGCGAGCTGGTGCGTTATGGGGCGATGCTGGTGCCCCACGAATTTCATCCGCAGCAGGGGATTATCTTCAACCCGCAAGCCCTTGATATTTTTGTGATGACCAAGGTATTTACCCTTTGGCAATGGCTGCAGGGGCAGGGCTATCCTGCCATTGAAAAAATTAAAGGCATGGCGGCGATGTTTGGCTATGAGCTGGATAGCGAGCTCTTTACGCTCCTCCAATAAGTGATGGGGAAAGCGGTCACAGCCCTAGGCATTGATTTTGGGACCTCGGGGGCGCGGGCGATCGCCATCGATCCTGAGGGCAATGTTCTAGCTACTGCCCGTCGGCCGCTACACCAGCCCGATCAACCCCCAGAATGGGCAGCAACATTGTGGGCGTTGATTTTAGATATTCCAAGCGCTATCCGTCAGCAAATTCGGCGGATTGCAATTGATGGGACCTCGAGCACCGTTTTCCTCTGTGATGCCCAGGGGCAGCCCTCCTCACCCGTCCTTTTGTACAACGACGATCGCGCCCAAGATCATCTTCAAAGGTTGCGGCAGATTTTAGCCACAGATCACCTTGTCCTTAGTGCCACCAGTAGTCTGGTCAAGCTGTTGTGGCTCCAGACCCACTATGCCACTGCCAATGCCTTTTTCCTACACCAAGCGGACTGGCTAGCCTTCTTACTTCACGGTCAACTGGGGATTTCCGACTGGCACAATGCCCTGAAGTTGGGCTATGACCCAGCAAAGGAAGCCTACCCCGACTGGTTCAGCCACCCCATACTTGCCCCCTTGCAGCCGCTGCTGCCTAAGGTGGTTGCCCCGGGAACCGTTCTGGGCAGGGTCACAGCCACTGATTTAGGCTTGTCTCCAGAGTGTCAGGTGTGTGCGGGTACTACCGATAGCATTGCCGCCTTCTTGGCTAGTGGTGCCTCTGAGGTGGGTGAAGCGGTGACCTCCTTGGGCTCAACCCTTGTGCTGAAGCTTTTGAGTGCCTCTAGGGTAGAGGATTTGACAGCAGGCATCTACAGTCATCGCTTGGGCGATCGCTGGCTAGTGGGGGGCGCCTCTAACTGCGGTGCGGCGATTTTAGCCCAGTTTTTTAGTCCAGAGGAACTCGAACGCCTCAGTCTCCAAATAGATGTCAGTCAACCCACGGGCTTGGACTACTATCCGCTGCTCAAGCCAGGTGAGCGCTTTCCTATCAATGATCCGCACCGGCAACCGCGCCTAGAACCACGACCCGCCGACCCTCGCCTCTTTTTGCAGGGACTGCTGGAAAGTCTCAGTCGCATTGAAGCCCAAGGTTACGCTCAATTGCAGCGTTTGGGTGCCTCACCCCTGAAACAGGTCTGGACAGCGGGAGGGGGTGCCCGTAATCCAGCATGGTTAGCGCTGCGCCAGCAATACCTAGGGGTTCCGGTGGCCATTTCACCCCACACTGAGGCCGCCTATGGAACAGCGCGTCTTGCTCAACTCGGGTACAACTGCTCCTGAATTTCTAACTTCAGCCGATGGAGGATATGGCGCTGATCCAGTTGACTGAGGATTTGCTGAACAACCGTTTTTGGCCCTGCAGCCCCCCAGCCTGCGCCGTTGGCAAAGTAGGTTTTGGCCACTTGTCCCATCGTGTAGGAGGAAAAGCCAGCTATCCCCGCCTGGGTCATAGCCACCGATAGGTAAGGGCCAAGGGCAAGGCCACCGCTCATTGGCGTAGCCAATCCCAACAGTCCCTTGAGGGAACTCAGTCCCAAATGAACGGCAAATTCCCCTAAGCTAATGCTGCCCATGGCAAGGGCAATCGTTTGGAGCAGTTCCTTGGCCCCTGCTTCTGTGAGTTCAATGCCGTAGAGGCGCGAGAGCAGTTGAATCGTCGTCAAGTCAATGACCGCACTGCTGACCATATCGAGAACGGTGACCGGGTTGAGGGCGATCGCCAGCGCCTTAGCAACAGCCCCTTTCCAAATCAGTTGGTTGGCCTCCTGATCCCGCAGTTCCAGCTTGTAGCGGGCCAATTCTTCACTCACCCTATTGGCAAAGAGCATTGAATTGAGAGCAAGCAGGGCTTTCCCTTCCTGCTCTAGGACCTCCACGATTTTCCGTTTGAGGGGTTCCACTTGGGGAGCACCGACAGTCATTTTCACCTGTACCCGTCCTTGGCTATCCCGCTGCACCTGGGGCACAAGGGGCGCGGCCGCCACCATCACAATTTCTTTGGGGGAGAGGAGTTCCTTGACACGCTCATCCCGAATTTTGGCATAGATGGCCTCGCGATCAGCCTCTGGATACTGATCCACTTTGTTAAAGACCAGAATCATTGGCTTGCCTGCTTGCCGCAACTCACTGAGGGCTTGGTATTCAAGACGAGTCAAGTCTCCCGCAATGACAAAGAGAATCAAATCCGCTTGGGCAGCCACCTCCCGTGCCAGTTGCTCCCGGGCGGCACCATTGACTTCATCTAACCCCGGGGTATCAATGAGGCGAATGGGATTACCCCGCTGGGCTTCAGAGATTTGCCAAAGGGCACTGGCTTCCCCTTGGGTGACGCCATGAATGGGGCCAGTGGCAAAGTAGGGTTCTCCGAGCAGCGCATTGAGCAGGGAGGACTTTCCTCGCCCCACCATGCCAAAGACAGCAATTTGCACCACACCATGGTGGAGTTTGTCGAGCATGGCTTCGAGGTCGGCGATCGCCCGGACGAGGGAAGCTTTTCCAGTGCCAGTGGCTTTGCACTCACACAGTAATTTTTCAAGAGCACTCTTGGCCGCTTCATAGCTAAGGGCGCTTTGGTAGTCCTCAAGGTCATCAATGGTCCCTTGAAGTTCCTTCAGGAGAGAATGCGCGGGCGATCGCTCCACCACAGCCAAACTGCCCTCACAGAGATTTAGCTTCCATTTTAATTTTAAGGAGAAGAACGGGACTGGTGCGATTTGAACGCACGGCCTAGCGCTTAGGAGGCGCTCGCTCTATCCGACTGAGCTACAGCCCCAAAGGGATACCTTCTATCCTAGCGAGTTTCGATGCCCCTAGGCGGCTGTCGCTACTGTTGCCCCCTGAGCTAAAGCGTCAATTTCCTGAAACAAGCGCTCTAGGGGCGCATTGGGTTCTAAAAACGAGAAGAGATGCTTGTAGCGCAGCTTGCCTGCCTGGTCAATGAGAAACTGGGCCGGCAGCGGTGCCCCCAAGGCTTGACCCGTGCGGTACTTGCGAAAGACTTGACAACTGGGGTCATAGAGCAGGGGCATCTTTAGGGCCATATCCGCCTTGACCTTCTCGCTTTGCTGGGCATCGGTACTGGTGACCACAAGAACGGCCACCCCCTTGCCTTGAAATGTTTCATAGTTTTCATTCAAGGTCTTGAGATAGGGGTAGCACAGTGGGCAGTATTGGTGCTCTGTGAAGATACGGGTAAACACCAGCAGCAGCGGCTGCTCTTGCCACACCTTTGAAAGGCGAACGGGGGCACTTAGCCCTACAGCGGGTAGCTCCACATCTGGAACCACCGCCCCCCGCTGCAGTTGATTTTGGGGCGGTACTGGCCAGACATTTTGCCAAAACCGCTCATTAAAGAGGCCACTAAAGTTGGTGGAGGTGAGAAACGGTAATTGAACAGCCATAGCATCCTCGCTGGTGGCTCGACAAGCGTCTAGCGATCAACGGAGCCCATAATCACATCAATACTGCCAAGAATAGCCACAATATCGGCCACTTTCATCCCCTTCAGCAACTGGGGCAGCACCTGCAGGTTATTGAAATCCGGTGGCCGAATCTTCCAGCGCCAAGGGAAAACGTTGTCATCTCCAATCAGGTAAATGCCCAGCTCCCCTTTGCCCGACTCAACCCGCACATAGTGCTCCCCCTTAGGGATTTTGAAGGTGGGAGACAGCTTCTTGCCAATGTACTGATAGTCAAAGCCGTGCCACTCCGATTTGGCCCCCTCAAGCATCCGCTTGGCTTCTAGGTTTTCGTAGGGGCCACCGGGCAGGCCATCCAAGGCTTGGCGAATGATCTTCACCGATTCGCGCATTTCCTGAATACGAACAATGTAGCGAGCAAGGCAATCGCCTTCGGTGGCCACGGGTACATCCCAGTCAAAATCGTCATAGCACTCGTAGTGATCCACTTTGCGCAGATCCCACTTCACCCCAGATGCACGCAACATCGGCCCCGATAGCCCCCAGTTAATGGCCTCCTCACGGCTAATTTTGCCCACCCCCTGTAGGCGACGCACAAAGATGGGGTTGTTGGTGATCAGGCGCTCGTACTCATCAACTTTGGGTAGGAAGTAGTCGCAAAAGTCACGGCATTTCGTTACCCAGCCATAGGTGAGGTCAGCGGCCACTCCCCCGATGCGGAAGTAGTTGTTGTTGATGAAGCGCATGCCTGTGGCGGCTTCAAAGAGATCGTAGATGTACTCCCGCTCGCGAAAGATATAGAAAAAGGGCGTCTGGGCACCGACGTCCGCCAAGAAGGGGCCTAACCACAGAAGGTGATTGGCAATGCGGTTCAACTCCAGCATGATCACGCGAATATAGCTGGCGCGTTTGGGGACAGGAATCCCCGCCAATTTTTCTGGCGCATTAACGGTGACCGCTTCGTTAAACATTCCTGCGGCGTAGTCCCAACGACTGACGTAGGGAATGAACATGATGTTGGTGCGGTTTTCAGCAATTTTCTCCATACCGCGATGGAGGTAGCCAATCACTGGCTCGCAGTCAATGACATCTTCGCCATCAAGGGTCACCATTAATCGCAACACCCCGTGCATTGAGGGATGGTGCGGCCCCATGTTGATGACCATGGGTTCAGTGCGAGTCTCTATCGTGGGCATAGATGGCAGTTCCGCTAGAGGGTTGGAGGCTTACTGTTGATATGCTACACAGGTTTTTACCGCTTGCCAATTCAAATTTGCTTATGGCTTAGATAATGGTGCCGTCGGGGATCACGGCATTTTTGATGATGACGACCACACCGCTGCGAATATAGAATCCTTGATCTTCTCGATTGGATTCTTCAACGTTGTCTTTGTTGATGATTTTGACATCGCGGCCAATGCAGGCATTTTTATCCACAATTGCCCGGCGAATGACACTGTTGGCCCCAATGCCGATGGGGATTTTATGTTGCAACCGTAACTGGCTGCGGTGAGCTGAGTCTTGGTAGTAGTCTGCCCCCATCAGCAGGGAGTGATCAATGACGCAGCCGGATTCCACGCGCGATCGCACCCCCAAGACCGAGCGGTGAACTTGGCATTCCTTGAGGATACAGCCCTCACTAATGATGGACTCCGTAATGGTGGAACTGAGAATTTTACTGGGGGGCAAATAGCGGGGACGAGTATAGATGGGGGCATTTTCATCGTAGAAGCTAAAGGGCGGCTGCGGCTGTTGGGTGAGGGCAAGGTTGGCTTCGTAGAAGGAGCCAATGGTTCCAATATCTTCCCAATAGCCATTGAAGAGATAGGTTTGGACAAGGTGGGAACGGGCCGCAGCGGGGATGATTTCTTTGCCAAAGTCCGTGGCATCGGCCATTTGCTCCAACAGATCAATGAGGACTTGCCGCTTAAAGACATAAATCCCCATCGAGGCAATGTAGGGTTTGCGATGGGCTTCCTCGATGGTCAGGCCATAGCGGGTGGTGTCCACTCGCATATCCCGGAGGGCATCCCCGGTGGGCTTCTCGCGAAAGTCAGTCACTCGCCCCGTACCATCTACCTTCAGGAGGCCAAAACCAGAGGCTGCCTTTTCCTCCACCGGTAGAACGGAAAGGGTAATATCGGCACCGGTGTCGCGGTGGCGTTGGACAAACAGGCGATAGTCCATGCGGTAGAGGTGATCTCCTGAAAGAATCAGGTATTCATCCACATCCCAGTCCGCCAACAGCCACAGGTATTGACGTACCGCATCAGCAGTGCCCTGAAACCAGTTGGGATTTTCGGGGGTTTGTTGGGCTGCCAAGACTTCGACAAAGCCGCCCGTCAGGCCGGGAAAGGTGTAGGTACGGGCAATATGACGATTGAGGGAGGCCGAGTTGAATTGGGTAAGGACGTAAATATTATGGATTTCGGAGTTGATGCAATTGCTCACAGGAATATCAATGAGGCGATATTTTCCAGCAAGGGGAACCGCAGGCTTGGCGCGACGCTTGGTCAAGGGATACAGACGTGTTCCGGCACCGCCCCCAAGGATAATCGCCAGGACTCGTTTCATTGAACACTCCATCTGAACGGCCACACCAACAGTGTACGCTGTGGCGGCACTTCTCTTTGCGCAGCAAACGCCTTTTGGTAAAGAAGCTACCCAATGGCATGATAATGATATTTGGTCGTTGATCCCAAGCAGGGAGTGGCAGCATGGGATTTGTGGACATTGCGATCGCGGATCTGGCAGCGGACTACGGCGTGTCGGTCGAAACAATCTGTGCATGGTGCGATCGCTTAGGTATTCGCTATACCAGCCCACAAACACGCCTGCCCCTTGAAGATGCCAAAGCAATTATTTTGGCGTTGACGACCCCTGCGCCCACCAACGATCAACCAGACACACCGCAATCGTAAGACCTGCTTATTGGGAGAACTATGTTAAAAAAATGCGTTTGGCTTGCGGTCGCTCTCTGCCTCTGCCTCTGGCAACTCACCACGGGCACAGCACTGGCCGCCGAACTGACCCCTGAAGTCTTGACTGTCCCCCTCAACAGCGAGGGCAAAACAATTACGCTGACCGAAAAACAATACCTAGAGGGTAAGCGCCTCTTCCAGTATGCCTGTGCTTCCTGCCATGTGGGAGGGATCACCAAAACGAACCCCAGCTTGGATTTGCGCACGGAAACCTTGGCCCTAGCCACGCCGCCACGGGACAACATTGAGGGCTTGGTGGACTACATGAAGAACCCCACCACCTACGATGGTGAGCAAGAAATTGCTGAGGTGCACCCCAGTCTGCGCAGTGCCGACATTTTCCCGAAAATGCGCAACCTGACGGAGAAGGATTTGGTGGCGATCGCCGGCCATATTCTCGTCGAACCCAAAATCTTGGGTGATAAATGGGGCGGTGGCAAAGTTTATTACTAATGACTCGTAACAAGGATTTCCCCAACACCCATGTACCAACCTCACTTTTGGCAACGATCTATCGGCTGGCTCTGTAGTGGTCTGTTAATGTTGCTGTTGGCCTGGGCAATGGTGCCGGCAACAGCACTGGCAATCGCCGGTGTAGATAACTATGTGCTCCAATACCTCAAGGTAGCGGACACCGTAGAACTACCCCTCAATGATCGCGGTGAGACCAAAACGTTCACCGCCGTTGACTTGACCCGTGGCAAGCGGCTCTTTGAGGAAAACTGCAAAAACTGCCATGTCGGTGGCAGTACGTTACCCAATCCTTTGGTGTCACTGTCTCTAAAGGATCTCAAGGGGGCAATGCCGCCACGGGATACAATTGCCAGCCTCGTGGCTTTCCAGCGATCGCCGAGATCCTACGATGGCAGCGAAGAGAGTTATTCCTGTCGCCGCGTGAGTGAGGACTGGTTGAGCACGGAACAGCTTGAGAGCTTGGCTGCCTTTATTTTGCGAGCGGCAGCCGTAGCGCCCGGTTGGGGCGTAGAAAGCTTTCCGGACAGTGCCCCCTAGGTTGGGAACTTTGCTACACTGACCTTTGATGAATCTTGCACCCCTTGATTTTTGGGGCTTTATCCATACCCTGACGCATTCCATGAAAGGAGAACTCCATTGAAAAAGCTATTCATTAGTGTTTGCGCGATCGCAATAGCTCTGTTTGTCAGCCTTACTCCTGTGGCCTTTGCGGCAGATTTGGCCAATGGTGCCAAAGTCTTTAGCGGTAACTGTGCCGCCTGTCACATGGGGGGCGGCAATGTGGTGATGGCGAACAAAACCCTGAAAAAAGAAGCCCTTGAGCAATTTGGCATGTACTCCGAGGATGCCATTATCTATCAAGTGCAGCACGGCAAAAATGCGATGCCGGCTTTTGGCGGTCGTCTCACCGATGAGCAAATTCGCGACGTGGCCGCCTACGTCCTCGATCAAGCCGCCAAGGGTTGGGCAGGTTAGGATTGCCACCGTCTGAAAATAACGATTATGAAGGGTGTAGGCCTCGCGTCTACATCCTTTTTTTGTCCTATCTTACTGCCCTACAAATCCTGGAAAGACTGGAAAGATAGATGTTGTGTTTTGTAGGGGATCCTCTCTAGGGCCAGTGCAATTCCTATAATGATGAAAGATTTGCTCCTACGAGAAGGCGGTACACTTGGGCTATGCCTGCTGCTCCATTGCCCGCAAATGAATCGGAACGGCAACGTGCCCTTGAGCAGTATCGAGTCTTAGATACGCCCCCGGAACCGATCTTTGACGAGATTACCAATCTGGCGGCAGCAATTTGCCAAACTCCCATTGCCCTCATTAGTTTGGTTGACCGGCGGCGGCAGTGGTTTAAGTCCAAAGTGGGCATTGATGCCTGTGAAACCCCAAGGGACGTGGCCTTCTGTGCCCATGTCATTCTGCAAGATGAACTAGTGGTTGTGCCAGATGCTCGCCTTGATCCGCGCTTTGCCGATAATCCCCTGGTTACAGGCCCCCCCTATATCCGCTTCTATGCCGGGATGCCCTTGGTGACGCCGCAGGGCTATGGGATTGGTACCCTTTGCGTCGTGGACTACCAGCCGCGGGAGCTAAACCCTGTTCAACAGCAAACTCTTCGCACCCTTGGCCGCCAAGTCATTAATGAGCTGGAAATCCGCCATCACTTAGAGGTTACCCAGCAACAACTGGGCCACATCGAGCAGATGAGCAGTCTCCAAGGGGCGATCCTCAATAGTAGTAACCATGCCATTATTGCCACCCGTACCGATGGCATCATCACCTTGATGAATCGAGCTGCCCAGGAATGGCTGGGGTATAGTGCCTCAGAACTTTTGGGCAAAGCGACTCCCGCATGTTTCCATGATCCCCAAGAGGTGGAACGCTATGCTGAGATTCTCAGTGCGCAATTGGGAGAACCCATTCCTGCGGGGTTTGAGACAGTGGTGGCGCGGGCGCGGCGAGGCTTGGTGGATGAGCAGGAGTGGACATTTGTACGGCGGGACGGCTCTCGTTTTCCCGTCTCCGTTTCGGTCACCCCAATTCATGATAGCCAAGACCAGCTAATTGGCTTTTTGGAGTTGGCAGTTGATATTACTGACAAGAAAAAAATCGAGGCAGAGCTGCGACTGCGGGAGCGTGCCATTGTTGCCAGCACCAATGGCATTGTAATTACCGACTACCGCCAACCAGACAATCCAGTGATCTACGCCAATCCCGCCTTTGAGCAAATGACGGGGTACCGTGCCACGGAGGTGATTGGTAAGAATTGCCGCTTTCTGCAGGGGCGCGATCGCCAGCAGCCGGGGTTAGAAATGCTCCGCAAGGCAATTCGAAAGGGTCAATCCTGCCGTGTGGTGCTGCGCAACTACCGCAAAAACGGCCAGCTTTTCTGGAATGAACTGGCCATCTCACCGATTTATAACGAGTTTGGCGAAATTACCCACTACATTGGCATTCAAAGTGATGTCACCGAACGGCAGCGGGCACAACTGTTTTTACAGCAGCAGGTGAAGCGCACGCTGCTTCTCAATCGCATCACTGAGGAAATTCGCCAGCAAATCGAGCGGGAAAATATCTGCCGTACAGCAGTTCAGCAGGTAGGAGCAACCCTCAATGTCAGTCGTTGCCTTTTGTTTGTCTATCAGGAGAATGCCCCGGCGCCGATGCAACTGGTGGCAGAGTACTGTGCGCCGGGAGTGCCCTCTGTCAATGAGTGCGACCTTGATTTGGCACAGATGCGTGCCCCGTTTCTAGCCTCGGTATTTGCCTCTGATGAGGTATTTAGCTGCGACGATGTGCCAAATGACGATCGTCTCGCCCCACTGCATGCCTACTGCGAAGCCCTGAGTGTGAAATCTGCGCTGATTGTGCGCACAGCCTATCGCAATCAAGCCAATGGTTTACTCATTTTGCACCAGTGCGATCGCCAGCGACGGTGGACAGGTGCGATTAAAAGTCTTGTCAAGAGTGTAGCGGCCCAGGTGGGTATTGGCCTTGCCCAAGTGCAGCTCCTAGAACAGGAAACGCGCCAACGTCAGCAACTGCAACAGCAAATGCAGCGGGCACTGCTCCTCAATCAAATCACCGAGCAGATTCGCCAAAGCCTTGATACGGAAACGGTCTTTGAAACTACTGTGACTCAAATTGGTCAGGCCTTTGGTGTTAATCGCTGCTTGATTCATCGCTATGACCCTGGGCCGCCCCCCCGCATTCCAGATGTGGCTGAGTATCTGCAACCAGGCTACGTTTCCATGAGAGGCATCAGTATACCAGTAGCGGATAACCCCCATGCCTTGGCCGTCCTGAGGGAGGATACTGCCGTTGTTTCCAATGATGTGACTCAGGATCCCCTTTTGGCCAATGCCATACACCTGTGCCATCAGTTCCAGATTCAGTCCATGCTGGCCATCCGTACCTCCTATAAGGGGGTTCCCAATGGCATTATTGGTCTGCATCAGTGCGATCGCCAGCGGCAGTGGACCCCTGAAGAAATTGAGCTTCTGGAAGCCGTGGCAGCGCAAGTGGGGATTGCGATCGCCCAGGCGGAACTCCTACGCCACGAACAGCAGCAGCGACAATTACTCGCTCAGCAAAATCAAGAACTTGAACAAGCCCGCCTGCAAGCCGAACTGGCCAACCGCGCCAAGAGTGAATTTTTGGCGACCATGAGCCATGAAATTCGCACCCCCATGAATGCAGTTTTGGGCTTTACCAACTTACTTTTGGATACCCCCCTCAATGAGCAGCAGCGGGACTTTTTGCAAACCTTGCATCAAGCTGGTGAAGCGCTCCTCACGATTATTAACGATATTCTTGACTTTTCGAAAATTGAATCCGGCAAATTGGTGCTGGAGCAACAACTCTTCGATGTCCGCGAGTGTGTTGAGGACGTCCTCAGTCTGCTTGCCAGCAAAGCCGAGGAGAAACAGCTAGAACTCCTCTATACCTGCACCCCCGAAACGCCAGCGCAAATCAAAGGAGACGTGACACGGCTGCGGCAGATTCTTGTGAACCTCGTGGGCAATGGCATTAAGTTTACCCATGAAGGCCAAGTCGCTGTTCACGTAGGGGTGGTGAAGTGCGCGGGCAAGGATTTTCTGCAATTTCAAGTTCAAGATACAGGCATTGGTATTCCCAGCAATCGCCTAAATCGGCTCTTTAAGCCCTTTAGCCAAGTGGATGCCTCTACGACGCGCGAGTATGGGGGTACAGGTCTAGGGCTAGTCATTAGCAAACGCCTCTGTGAGCTAATGGGCGGCGATATGTCCGTTGAGAGTACCGAAGGTCAAGGCACGACGTTCACATTTACGATCCTCGCTGAGGGAGCAAAACCCTATGTGCCGCCACCGGTTCATCCGGCTTTGGCAGGCAAGCGTGTCTTAGTTATTGATGACAACGCCGCTAGCCGCGAGCATCTCTGCACACTGCTGCAAAACTGGGGCATGTTGCCCATTGGCTATCACGCTCCCCAACTGGTTTTGGAGGCTCTACCCCAATGGGATTTGGCGGTCATTGATTTGAATATGCCCCAAATGACCGGGCTTGAGCTGGCGGAGCGGTTGCAATCTCAGCCGTCCTTTCAGCAACAACCGCTCGTGTTGCTCACACCCCTGAGTTGGCTGGAACCCCCGAGTCACAAAGAACTGATTGCTGCTCACGTGCCTAAACCTATTCGCCACTTGACCCTGCGGCAAACCCTGATTAAGGTACTCAGTTGTGAACCGGGAACCCAGCCCGCCCTGCCTAAAACAGGCATTGATCCTAACTTGGGCACTCGTTTCCCCCTGCGTATTCTACTGGCCGAAGATAATGCGGTGAATCAGAAAGTGGCCTTGCACCTCCTCAAGCGGATGGGCTACCGCGCCGATGTGGCTGCCAATGGGCTGGAGGTGCTTGAAGCTCTGCAGCAGCGTCCCTACGACGTGATCCTCATGGATGTGCAAATGCCGAAAATGGACGGACTAGAAACAACCGAACGCATCTGTGCTCAATGGCCTCCCAGTCAGCGCCCTTGGATTATTGCCATGACTGCCAATGCCCTTGCTGGCGATCGCGAGCGCTGCTTTGCAGCCGGCATGGATGACTACATCAGTAAACCCATTAAAATTGAAGCCCTTGCCGCTGCCCTCAACCGCTGCCGCTGTCTCAATCCCAAGACCACCTATCCGCAACTGTGTGATCAGACGCACTTTGATAGCGACCATGATCATCAGAGTGCTACCCAATCAATGACCTAGAGATATTTCTAGAGATATTTGGCTAAGAGCAAGTGGAGTTTCTCCTTAGTGGCTGTGGGTACTTTGTCAAGGGGAGTGAGGATAGCATTCTGCAAGGCACGGTGGGCCTTAGAGACCGGTGGGTGGGCATGGACACGTTTGACGGTTTCACAGATAATCGCTTGGGCATTTTTGACGTTGCGCTGCAAGTGACCCATAATCATCTCCACCGTTACGGAGTCATGCTCTGGGTGCCAGCAGTCGTAGTCGGTAACGAGCGCTAGCGTTGCATAGGCAATCTCCGCTTCACGAGCCAACTTTGCTTCTGGGAGATTGGTCATGCCAATGACAGTTCCCCCCCAAGAGCGATACAGATTGGACTCCGCCAAGGTTGAGAAGGCAGGGCCTTCCATACACACGTAGGTACCTTGGCGGTGAAGGGTGACATCGGGTAGGTTCAGATCAGCAATGGCATCCGCCAGAAGGCCAGCAAGGGCAGGACAAACGGGGTCAGCAAAGCCAATGTGCGCCACAATACCGTCCCCAAAGAACGTAGAAATGCGGTTGCGCGTGCGGTCAATGAACTGATCCGGAACCACAATATCGAGGGGCTTGACTGCTTCCTGGAGGGAACCCACCGCCGAGGCAGACAGGAGGTACTCGACCCCAAGGGATTTGAAGCCATAGATGTTGGCACGAAAGGGAATCTCCGTCGGCAGTAGATGGTGATGGCGGCCATGGCGTGCCAAAAAGACAACGGGAACCCCAGCAATCTTGCCGCAAATAAAGGCATCGGAAGGATCACCAAAGGGCGTAGTCAGGCGTACCTCTTCGACATCGGTAAGAGCGTCCATCTTGTAGAGACCACTACCGCCAATAATGCCAATTTTTGCAGTCATGGAGATTCCTAAAACAGCAATCGGCAATAGCTTAGCATTAGTTGGACGGTTTTAGATGCCACTGAGGGGATTGAACTGGTACCTGGAGCCCTTAGGGCCATTGGGCCCCGGTGCCGCTTGGACGAGAGGAACCCGATCAAAGGTACCACTGGCGGTTTGCCCCTGAATTTGCACTCCTTGGCGCAGGAGCTGTTGGGTGCTGGCGCGATCGCCCCCTTTGGCCATGGCTTGGGCTAGGGCTTGGGTGGCATCGTAGGCCGTCGTGGTGCGCCAACTAATTTGCCCCCGCCATGCTTGTGCCGCCTGCTGCGCAAAGGGATCACTGGGATTGGTACGCCAAGGCACCGCCAAAATCATGCCATTGATGGCACTATCTCCCTTGATCAAGAGATCGGGACCATAGAGTTGATCACTACCAAAGAGTTGCAGCGGCGAGGTCTGGGTTTGGTTAGCGATCGCTAGGGCAATGGCCTGGTTTACCCGGCTGCGGCTGAGGGCCAAAACCACCACATTGGCTGCCGCTTGACGGGCAGTAGTCATGACGGTATTGGCATTAAAACCAGCGGCGGCCACATCTCTCTGTTGTACCACTTGCACACCAAACCGTGGGAGGGCGGCTAGCAGCTTGTTTTTTAGTTCATTGCTATAGGGGCTGTCGCTGTTGTAAACAAGAGCTGCCTTCCCATTGGGCACTTTTTTCGCCACCGCTGCCGCTAAGGTCTGAGCCGCATTATCAAGGTAGGTATCGAGGAGTTGTTGCCCTTTTTCATTCAGGGAGAGGGTTTGCACTTGCACTGTGCCATTACCTTGGGGGGTAACGTTGGTTGTCAATGGTGAGAGGACCGGCATCCCGACTGGTTCATAAACCTCTAGGGCGGCACGACTGTTGGCGTCGGTGCCGTGACCCACTACCCCTTGGATTGAACTGTTGATTAAATCCTCGGCCAAGCTGGTCACCCCGTTGGGGCTGTTTTCATTGACAATGACGACTTCGAGGAGACGATTAGGCGCACTGGCATTAAACTGTTCTTGGTATTGAGCCACGCCCCGCAGCACTTCCTTGGCGGTATCGGGACTGCTACCAATAGGAACAACGGTGGCCATCGTCATAGGGTTGCCAGCTTGACGAGCACGGGCATTGTTGAGATAAATGCGTGCTTCTGGATCATTGGGATCGAGGGCAACCAGTTCTTGATACTTGGCGATCGCCAGCGCCCAGTCTCCCCGATCAAAGGCAAGGGCGGCCTCCTGCTTGAGGGCGACTCGCTGGGGATTGGGTTCACTGATGAGAATGCGTTCCCCTTGGCTGATGTAGGCGGCGTTGCGGGCGGTGGTTTGGCTCACCAGTTGGCTGCCACTGGTCGAGCCGCCCGGCAGCGATGGCGGGTTATTCTCACGGTTGGTCAAGAACAGCCGATAGCTCAGGAAGCCAATGCCGCCCATGAAAAGTAAAGCCACCCCCAGGGCCACAGCAGCGAGGGGCAGGCGCGATTTTTTACTGCTGTTGGCACTGTTCCCTGGCTCCATGGCCTCACGGGGGAGTCCACACACTGCACAGTCGGGACCAAAATTTTCGTAGGGCGGATGGGCACCGCTGGCATTGGGGTAGGTTCTGCCGTTTTTAGGCACACCGTCGCAGATCCAAGAACTGGGAGATGGTGCCATGGTGCCCCCCTTCAAGGGAATTTGAGTCAGTGTACTGTTTTAGGCACGGGCAAGAACAGGATTTTCCGCTTCTGCCTCTGCAGTTTCAGTCTCTTCTTCGAGGACAATCGTCATGAAGCGCAGAATATTTTCATTGAGGCGCATGGCGCGTTCAAGGGGGGCGATCGCCGTCCCTGGAGCGCTATAGGTCATCAGAATGTAGTAGCCCTCCCGCAGTTTCTTGATCGGATAGGCAAACCGACGCTTACCGCGATTTTGCACCTTGATCTTTGTGGCGCCCTGTTCTTCTAAGAAAGTGCGAAATTGGCTAATGGTTTGTTCCAATTGCTCTTCGCCTACATCAGGACGAATAATATAAAGCGTTTCGTAGTTACGCACGATCATTTAGGTCAACTCCCTTTGGACAAATGGCCTTTTGACGGCTGCAAAAAGCAAGGCTTTATAATTCTAGCACCGCAGTTTGCCCTTCTGGGCAAGGAGAAAAGGGGACTCATTCGCTATGGTGGAACGGTTTGTGCGGGTGCAGACGACGGGGGGACAAATTCATTACGGCACACTGCAACTCAATCGTGAAGTGATTATTTGGGATGCAGCACCGTGGCTCCACGGCCAACCCACTCACCAAGTCCTCAGTCCCGACAGCTACCAACTGCTGGCTCCCTGCTCTCCCTCGAAAATTGTTGCTGTGGGGCGCAACTATGCCAAACACGCTGCGGAAATGGGCGATAGTGTGCCCCCTGAGCCATTGATTTTTCTGAAACCACCGACAACGGTTCAAGCCCCCGGCTGTCCCATTTGGTATCCGCCCCAAGTGCAGCGCCTGGACTATGAGGGGGAATTGGCGGTGATCATTGGTCGCCGTACCCGTGCCTGCCCTGAAGGCGAAGCCCTTGAGCATATTTGGGGCTACACGATCGCCAACGATGTCACCGCTCGGGATCTCCAACAGCGGGAGCAGCAATGGACACGGGCTAAGGGGTTTGACACATTTTGCCCCCTCGGTCCTTGGGTTGTGCGAGAGGTTCCCAGTGATGCGCGGTTGCAAACGTTTATCAATGAGGCGGCGCAACCCGTCCAATCAGCAACAATTGATCAAATGGTGTTCTCACCCGCCAAGTTGGTGAGTTTCATTAGTTATGTGATGACGCTGCTGCCGGGGGATGTGGTATTGACGGGAACACCTGCAGGCATTGGTCCATTACAGGTGGGCGATCGCGTGCGCGTCGAGATAGAGGGCATTGGCAGCCTGCTTTCAGTAGTCACAACACCTGAGACCCCTTGGACCCCCGCCTTGGGTCGCGCCTACTAGGAATAACTGGCTCAACGCCACCAATTCAATGCAAGAGATTCAACCGACTAGAAAACAGGTTAGGCGGGATTGCAGTGCTTCAGAGCTTTCTGTCTTTCTGTAATGGTGAGGAGGAGCGGGCGAGCCATGGCCCATCCCTTTGCAGCAATGACATTAAGATTTTTGCGGCCTTTGACATTTTACGTAACAAAGTGGTAGGGAAAGAAACTCCCCTGAAATACTTGAAATACTAAATACTAGACGAAGAATCCTAAATACGGGGGCAAGTTTGTTGTGGCGTATCCTTTGCATGTAGCCTTCATTTGGCACCAGCACCAACCCCTCTACAAAAGCTGCCGCACGGGTCAATACCTGCTCCCTTGGGTACGGCTCCACGGCACTAAGGATTACTTAGACCTGATCCTCGTCCTCGCCAACTATCCCCGCCTCAAGCAAACGGTCAACCTTGTGCCCTCCCTGTTGCTCCAAATTCAGGACTATGTCAACGGTACGGCTCTGGATCCCTACCTGAGGGCTACACTGACCCCGGTCGAGCAACTCACGGATCAACAGCGCTGGTTTATCATTGAGCATTTCTTTGATGCCCACCACCGCACCATGATTGATCCCCACCCCCGCTATCGTGAACTCTACGAGCAACGGCAAACTCGCGGGAAAACATGGTGTTGGCAAAATTGGCAGCCCCAGGATTATGGGGATTTGTTGGCCTGGCACAATTTAGCGTGGATTGATCCTCTGTATTGGGAGGAGCCAGAGATTGCCCAATGGTTCTCCCAAGGGCGAGATTTTAGCCTTAGCGATCGCCAGCGAATCATTGCCAAACAGCGGGAAATTCTTGGCCAAATTATCCCCCAGCATCGCGCCCTGCAAGAGAGGGGTCAAATTGAAGTCACCACCACCCCCTACACCCACCCAATTTTGCCCCTCTTGGTGGATACCGATGCCGCAAAAGTGGCGGTTCCTAATATCGCCTTGCCCCAACAGCGGTTCCAATATCCCGAAGATGTTCCTCGGCATCTGCGGCGGGCGCGAGTTCTTTATGAACAATGCTTTGGGCGATCGCCCCGCGGCCTGTGGCCGTCAGAGCAATCCGTCAGTCCAGCCATCCTTGAACCAATTGTCGAGCAAGGATTTGAGTGGATTTGTTCCGATGAAGCGATCTTGGGCTGGACAACGGGAACCTATTTTCACCGCAACGAAGCTGGTGTGGTCCAACAGGCGGATGTTCTTTACCAACCCTACCGCCTGACCACGGCCAAAGGGGATCTCAACATTGTCTTTCGGGATCATCGCCTCTCGGATTTGATTGGCTTTACCTACGGTGCCATGGCTCCCGAAGCCGCGGCAGCAGATCTACTCAAACAGCTTGAGGGCATTCGCCAGCAACTCATTGCCTATGAAGACAGCGGCCAGACCACTTTACAACAGCCATGGCTAGTGACCATTGCCCTCGATGGTGAAAACTGTTGGGAGTACTATCCCCGGGATGGCCTGCCATTTTTGCAAGCCCTCTACCGGGGCTTGAGTGCAAGTGAGCACTTTGCCTGTGTTTCTGTGGCGGAGTATCTGCAACAATATCCCCCGCGGGCAGTGATTGCGGGTGCGGCTCTCCACAGTGGCTCTTGGATTGATGGCAATTTCTGTACGTGGATTGGCGATTCGGTAAAAAACAAAGCTTGGGACTATTTAGGGGCGGCCCGCCAAACCCTTGAACGCCACCCCGAAGCGACAGAAACAAACAATCCAGCGGCATGGGAAGCCCTTTTGGCGGCTGAAGGCTCTGACTGGTTCTGGTGGTTTGGTGAAGGCCACTCCTCAAACCACGATGCCATGTTTGATCAGCTTTTCCGTGAGCATTTGATGGCCCTCTACACAGCATTGGGGGAGCCGATTCCTGAGGTTCTCAAGGAGCCCTTAGAAGTTCACGAAGCCAAGGATACCTACCCGCCCCAAGGCTTTATTCACCCTGAGATTGACGGGGGCGGTGATGAGCAAGACTGGAACTTTGCTGGCCGGATTCAAATTGGCGGCAGCCGAGGGACGATGCACCGCCAAACCCTGATCAATCGCCTCTGGTATGGGGTGGATCACCTAAATATCTATCTACGTCTTGATGCCCCTAGCCAGAAACAGCCCTTTGGCCATGAGATCAGTGCCATTCATTTTTGTTGGTACTACCCCAACAGGGTGACGTACAATAGCCCCCTCTCGGATCTGCGCGATTGCCCCGATGAAGCCCCCCTGAACTACCTGTACCACCATCAACTGGTCATTGACTTTGAAAACCAACAGATGACCTTCAAGGAGGCGATCGCCAACTACCAGTGGGAAGAGCGCCCCAGCCATGCCCGCTATGCCTTGGGCATCTGCCTAGAAGTGGCGATTCCCTGGGCGGATCTGCACCTGCATCCCGATTGTGGTCTTCATCTGTTAATTGTGCTGGCGCAGGATGGCTATTACTTGGATCACCTGCCCCCAGAGCAGCTCCTATTTTTGACCACGCCATAGTCTTTGATGGGTCAATAATTTGCAGCCAGAAGTTATTTTCTGAACCCCAAAGTTCTGTAAGCTCAGATAGGAAACCTCTACGGGATCAACTTGTGCAGTTAGGAGGGTTGTGTGGATAACGTCATTGGTTTAGAGATTATTGAAGTTGTCGAGCAGGCGGCGATCGCCTCAGCGCGGTGGATGGGCAAAGGTGACAAACACATGGCGGATCAGGCGGCCGTCGATGCCATGCGCAACCGCATGAATCAAATCCATATGCGTGGTCGCATTGTCATTGGTGAGGGGGAACGGGATGAAGCCCCAATGCTCTACATTGGCGAAGAAGTGGGCATTTGTACCCGTCCCGATGCGGCCCAATACTGTGACCCTGAAGAGCTCATTGAAATTGACATTGCCGTTGACCCCTGCGAAGGGACAAACCTGTGCGCCTACGGTCAACCAGGCTCGATGGCAGTGCTGGCCATTTCTGAAAAAGGGGGCTTGTTTGCCGCTCCCGACTTTTATATGAAGAAATTGGCAGCGCCCCCGGCTGCTAAGGGCAAAGTGGATATTCGCAACTCCGCGACAGAAAACCTGAAAATTCTCTCTGAATGCCTTGACCGCGCCATTGATGAATTGGTGGTGGTGGTCATGAAGCGCGATCGCCACAATGACTTGATTCAAGAAATTCGCAATGCGGGTGCCCGCGTTCAACTGATCTCCGATGGGGATGTCTCCGCAGCTCTTGCCTGTGCTTTCTCTGGTACCAACATTCATGCCCTCATGGGGATTGGCGCGGCGCCCGAAGGGGTGATTTCTGCTGCTGCCATGCGCGCCTTAGGTGGGCACTTCCAAGGGCAATTGGTCTATGATCCCGCTGTGGTCATGACCAAGGAATGGGCCAATCGCACCCGCGAAGGCAACCTTGAAGAGCTGAAAAAAGCGGGCATCACCGATCCCGATAAGGTGTATGAAGCCGAAGAATTGGCCTCTGGGGAAACGGTGCTCTTTGCCGCCTGTGGCATTACCCCCGGCATGCTCATGAAAGGGGTGCGTTTCTTCAAGGGAGGCGCCCGTACCCAATCTCTGGTTATTTCCACCCAGTCGAAGACCGCACGCTTTGTGGATACCATTCACATGTTCGATCAACAGTTGAAGTCGCTCCAGTTGTACTAAGCACTGACTGCGATCAACGACAATGAACTCCCTCCCTGTGGGGGGGGTCTTTTCCATGAGTGCAGCCTGTACAGTGCCATGCCTTTGAACCTCGCCACCACGATTACCTTTGCTCGCCTGTTGATCGTGCCCGTGATCCTAGGTTTGCTCTCCTTCAATGATGGACCGGTCTACCGTTGGTGGGGGGTGGCTCTGTTTCTGGTGGCCGCCCTCACGGATTGGCTGGATGGCTACATTGCCCGCCGTTGCAATCAGGTGACGGAGTTGGGCAAAGTGCTTGATCCGCTGGTGGATAAGCTGCTGATTCTTGTGCCGCTTTTGCTCTGCATTGAGTGGGGAGAGGTGCCTGCCTGGTCAGTGGCGGTGATCCTCTTTCGGGAACTAGGAATTGCCAGTTGGCGGGTTCAGCAAGCTCACATTCAGGGGGCGAACCTTTGGGGGAAAGCCAAAACCCTTAGCCAGATTGTGGCCGTGGCGTTGCTTCTGGCTCCCTTACCTCCTACTTGGCAGGGGGGAATACTCATTGCTTATGGGGGGGCGATCGCCCTCACCCTGATTTCGGGGGCCCTTTATCTTCGCGGTTGAGCGCCAATGCGCCCTGCCAGCACCTCCTGTAACTGCTGCGGATTCATGCGGTCGACCCAATAGGCTTGAAAGGCGGGCTGCGCCACTTGGCTAACAAACGTTTGACTCAAGAAGGGACGCAACTGCTCATTGTGTTGATTAAAGACCCCAAAGAAGGCTGCACTCACCCCCTTGAAAAAGGGCTGTGCCAACTGGGGATTGGGGCCAATGAGATCATTAGGTACTGGCAACACCCCCGCTTCGCTGACGCCCAGGGCCGAGAAGTGGGTACCAGGAACGAGCATGGCAAGATACTTGGGCTCGGCCTGCAACCATGTAAAGGGCAAAATCTGCTCCTCCAGTGGTGGCGCAAAGACATCTTTGCTACCGGAAACAATGAGCACAGGCACCTTGATATTGGCCATACCCCGTTCGCCAATCAGGATACTGCTCACTGGATTGACGGCAATCACAGACTTGACCCGTGGATCCGCTAACGTAGAGGGCGGATTGGCAAGACCGAGACTCCGGCATTGCAGCGGCAGTGAGATATTAAAGATAAACAGATCATTCGCTGCTGCTAAGCAGCGTTGCTTGACAGCATCCCAATCAACGGTACCCCCCGCCGCGGCCAGTACCGTAAAGCCCCCCATTGAGTGACCAAAGAGGCCAACATTGTTGGTGTCAATCTTGAGGGCAGGGTTTTTCTGAACCAAGGTGGCCACGGCATCCACCCCAAATTTCAAATCGAGGGGACGCTGCCCCCAGTCCTGCGGTAAGCCCTGATAGTCCAGGGGAGCTCCTGAGAGGAAACTGCCAATCCGACTGGCATCGGAACCGGGGTGAGTGACTGCTAAAACCGCTAGCCCATAACTAGCCAAGTGCTCTGCTAAGTAGGCAAAGGTCCTGCGATCTGAGGCTAAACCATGGGAAATAACAATCAGAGGCGCAGGCGCCGTGATTCCCTTTGGGACATAAAGATCCGCAGGAATGGCGCCCGTGGCGCGATTGGGATTGGTAAATGTAATCTTTTGCTTTTGCCACTGGAAGGGCCCTTTTTGGGCAGGATAAAGACCACTGGCTGGCAGCGGCGTTCTTGGTTGCAGTTGCGCCAAGCGTTTGATAAAGTCTTGTGCCTGCTGTTGTTGATTCACTGCACGGATAAAAGCACCCACCGCCTTTAGGCCCAACTCACCATTGACTCTCACACCCTTGCCGGGAAAGGCCTGTAGCACTGCAAGTAGGGTAATGCCTGAGGGAGAACCAGCAGCGGTTTTCAGGGCTTCCCCAAGGGCCTGGCCACCATTGACATCATTATCTGCACGAATGACTTGACCGATACGCTCTAAAAAGCTTTGGCCAAGGGGACTGTTGACAAACTGGCTGACGGTGGTGGGTTTTAAGTCCATGCGGGTGGTTAAGCCTTCCCGCAGGTTAGCCCGTTGATCACTGGGGAGGAACTGAATTAAAACTTTCAGATCTGAGCTGGCCTGACCGGTTGTGGCAAATGTGGCAAGGTCGCTCACTTGAATGTTGAAGGTACCAAAGGGTGGATAAACAAGGCTAATTTGTTCGGCAGCAAGTCCAGTCTGTGTCCAAATGGTTGCAGCTGCCCCCAAGAGGGAGAACCACTGCCACTTTTTCTTTATGCCTTTCTTTGTGGGCGCGATCGCCATTTCTAAAACACCTTTGACTCCCGCAACATCACTTACTTACTGTATTATCGTGGTCTACAAACCAGTTTAATCCTCGCTTTGACAATGAAACTGAAGCCTCAATCCACTCCATTAAGGCGAGGATGAAAAAGTACAGGCGAGTCGTGCCGTACCTGACGAGCGCCCTGAGGGAGAGGTTCCATGCTGTGGTATCGTGCTTTTGGAAAAATAAGGGAACCCGCGCATGAGTGATAATGCAATTCAACAGATGAAGCAGGCTGTGGCCAAAGCCGCCGCCGATCGGGTGAAGTCGGGAATGGTGGTGGGTTTGGGGACAGGGTCAACCACGGCCTTTGTTATTCAATTTTTGGGCGATCGCCTGCGCAATGGCGAACTCAGTAACATCGCCGGTGTGCCCACTTCCTTTCAGGCTTCTGTCCTGGCCAAAAAGCATGGCATTCCCCTCGTCACCCTCGATGATGTGGAGAAACTCGACATCGCCATTGATGGCGCCGATGAAGTGGATCCCGCCAAAAACCTGATTAAAGGGGGCGGGGCAGCCCATACCCGTGAAAAAATCGTTGATTCCCTGGCAGAGCAGTTCTTGGTGGTGGTAGATAGCAGCAAACTGGTGCAGAAATTGGGTTCTACGTTTCCCGTACCGGTGGAAGTCTTACCCCTTGCCGTTACTCCTGTCAGCCGTGCTCTGCAGGCCCTGGGGGGGCGGCCAGAACTACGGATGGGGGTAAAAAAAGACGGCCCGGTGGTCACCGATCAAGGCAACCTCATTCTCGATGTTAAATTTGACGACATTCCCAACCCTGCTGAACTAGAGAAAACCCTCAACAACATTCCCGGCGTTGTCGAAAATGGTCTTTTTGTCAACCTTGCCGACGTAATTCTCATTGGTGAAATAGTGGATGGCCAACCCTGTGTGCGGGAAATGCGCTAACCCAAGGCCGTTTGTTCTCTGTCATTAGCGGCGGTCAACAGCAGCTAGTAACGGAGTGTCTCGCTCCCAGACCCTAAGTGCCAGTTGGGAAATCACACCCCCCATCGTTCCAAATAGCTGCCATGGGCCTCAGGTCTGTCCATGGTTGCGCACGCCAAAGGGCACGTGCACAGAGGGAATTGCTCCCGCTGCCGATTCCAGGTGTGTCCGTTGATCGTCGAAGAAAATGTGGGGTTTGAGTTGCCCAAGAATGCGCCCTTTCTCGATACCCCCTAGGAAAAAGGTTTCATCGGGCATGACTCCCCAACTGTTGAGTGTGGTAACCACCCGCTCACTGGCCAGGATATTGCGGGCAGTGACAATGGCAATTCGCAATAGCCTCCGATAGTTAGCATCCTGTTGCTCTTTGACCATCTCTAACTGTTGAAAGGCCGACAGTTTTTTGAAGAGATCACTCAAGGGGCCTGGATTGTGGGGAATGTCTGCCTTTTGCAACTCATGGGCTTGAAACTGCTCTAGATCTCCTTGGCGATAGACTGCTTCGGCCTCATCGTCCGCCAGTACGCCATCAAAGTCAAAGGCAATGCGCAGTTCGGCGTCGTCTTCGTGATCGGTAATGGCAGAGGGAATGACCATCCCTGCGGGATAACCGGCCGCGATCGCCTGCTGCACATCGGTGGCATTGGCAGAAAGAAACAGAGACACATTAAAAGCAGGGATATAGGGGTGGGGAGATTTTCCCCCTAAAAAGGCGGCGCGGGTAATATTGAGACCATAGTGTTGAATTGAATAAAAAACCCGCTGGCCCGTATCGGGATCGTTTCTGGACAGCAGCACCACCTCCACCGGCTCCTGTTCGGGATAGGCGCGATTCAGATTCAAAAAACGACGAATAAAGGGAAAGGCCACCCCCTTGGGCAAGACCTCATATTTCCTTTGCCGCTGAAATTGGCGGTACTTTTCGGTCCCTTCGTTGCGAAAGACCGCGTCGGACTCAGTGAGGTCAAAGAGGGCACTGGAGGCCACAGCAATCACCAATTTACTCTCAATTGGATACCCCATTCCTCGGCGTCCAATAGTGGGATTGAAGGGCAGTGCGCAGTTGGGCGATCGCCCCCGGCCAATCCCCCCGCCGGGGCTGACGAATGAGCCGCGCCGAAGGATACCAAGGCGATCGCGATCGCTGCCAGAACCACCGCCAATCTGCCACAAAGGGTAACAGAATCCACAGGGGTTTCCCCAGGGCACCCGCCAAGTGAGCCACGGCGGTGTCAATCGTAACCACCGCATCCAACGGCTGGATCAAAAGCGCCGTATCCAGAAAATCCCCCATGTAGGGCTGGCAGTCAATCACCCCCGCCTGCCGTAGTTGTTCTGCCTCCGTTGGCGATCGCTCCTTTTGCAGGCTATACCATTGGACGTCGAATTCCCGCAGCAGGGGCAGGAAGTACTCAAGGGGACAAGACCGCTGCGCTGCGGTGCGGGTTTGACTATGGCTGGCCCAGACCAGACCAATCCGGGGTTTGGCCACATTAAACATGGGATGGGCTGGGGAGGCGGGTAACTGAAAATAGGGACTGAACTTGGGAAAGTAGTCTTGATCAATGCCCAAGTAGCCAGGCAAACTCAACAGGGGGGTGTGGTAGTCAAACGCCGGCGGGAGATCCTCAGTACTGATCACCTGAATAGCGGGCAGGGTTTGACAGAGGCGCAGCAAGGGGGGGTAGGCGGCAAAAATCACCCGTTGGGCATGCTTTGCCATCAAGGGCAGCAAGCGCACAAACTGGATGCAATCTCCTAGTCCCTGCTCACTATAGACAAAGAGGGTTTTCCCCTTTAGGGATTGACCTTGCCAGCGGGGTTGCCGATAGCTGCGTAATCCGCCAGTGGGTTGCTGCCACCGCCATTCATATTCCTGCCATCCCTCTCGGAACTGTTCCAGCATCAGGAGAACAAGGGCAAAGTTGAGCCGTACGTCCACTGCCCCCGGGTCGAGGGTAACCGCTTGGCGAAAGGAGTGGAGGGCAGCTTGGGGATCGCCGCTTTCCAGAAGCGCTGTAGCCAAGCCGGCTTGGGCAGTACCGTTGAGGGGATCAACACTGAGACAACGTTGGTAATAACTAATTGCCCCTGCCAAGTCTCCTTCCGCAAGGCAAATTTGCCCCAGTTGTAACAGCGCCTGGGGATGCTTGTGATCCCGCAGCAGCACTTCTTGGTAGCGATCGCGAGCGGCTGTGAGGTTCCCCTGTAACTGGAGGGCATAGCCCAGGTTGTAGTGGGCGGCCAAAAATTCTGGATTAGCATCTAGGGCAGCTTGAAACTGCCCAGTGGCGGCTGCATAGTTCTTCAGTTCTAAATAGGCACTGCCCAGATTGTTGTGGACATCGGCTTGACCCGGTTCAAGGTACAGGGACTGTTCATAGCAAGCAGTCGCTTCTGTGAGTTTGCCCTGGGCGTGCAGGCACAGTCCCAAGTTATAAAGGGTTGTGGGCAAGTCAGGATTCAAGGAGAGGGCTTTTTGGTAACAGGCGATCGCTCGCTCAGTATCCCCCAAGTCCAGATAGGCATTTCCCAAGTTGCTATGGGCTTCCACCCACTCCGGGTGCACTTCAAGAGCACGTTGATAGTGGGGTAAGGCAGCCGCCGGTTGGTGCAGCAGATCATGGAGAACAACTGCCAAGCGATAATGGGAAAGGGCATGCCACGGATCAAGGGCGATCGCCTGCTCGTAGGCTGTCCGCGCCTCAAGGGGCTGTGCCCGTTGTTCAGCAATTAACCCCAATAGATAATAGGCCTCTGGCTGCGGAGTCTGTTCAATAACCTGACGTGCACACTGCTGTGCTTTGCTCCAGTGCTGTTGTTGATACAGTTGCCAAGCCTTTTTTAGCAGCGAGGCGGTCCGCCACCCAAAGATACCCACGGCTATTGTGATGAGCAGTTATTCAAATAATAGGCAACGGCGGTGGCGATCGTAGAATTCCCGTTGAGATCCAAGGGCGTGGGGTCTTGGGGCGGCTGCGGTTCTATTCGCAAAAAATCCCAATGACCACTCAAAAACTCTTCATGGCTGAGGATTTGATGGTAGTGGTGTGCCTGTAATCCCGCTACCAAAAGGGGGCCTTCAGCAAAATCATCACGCCGAATCGTTGCCACCGGTACCCCCAAGCGACAGGCCTCCGCGTAGGTGCCATAGCCGGGCTTGGACACAACTCGACCACAGAGGGGCATCACATCCACCGGCCGCAGTTGACGACCACAGAGCCTCAGTAAGTTTGGCATATTCTCGGGTGCAGCTCCATCAAAAGTGAGAAACTGCCAATCGGGAAACTCCTTGAGGGCTTCGTAGGGAATGGCTTGCAGGCTCAAACCACCAAAGGTCAATAGAGCCGTGCGCTCGCGGGGGGTAGCAAGGCCAAGGCGCTGCCGCAACTCCTCTGGTTGAAAACGCGGTTCGGCTCCCGTTAGGCCCACCGGTTCCTTGCGAGGAAACGCGTTGAGGGGTTCAGCAAAGGGCAGTTGAAACAGGCGATCGCACCCGCTATAAAGATCACTCACCCAATCCGCAATCTCAATAAAATCATCCCCAAAGGAGCGATAGATAAAATCCCAGCCAAAGTTACTGGCCATCCAACAGGGCACCCCGGCCGCGTGGGCGATCGCCACCGCCAACGGCGGAACATCCGCCAGCACCAACTGCGCCCGATTCTGTTGAATAAAGGCCACCTCGGCGCGGATTAACTCAGGGGCTGCCGCCTGCAGGGCTAAGAGCTTGGCATGGGTTGCGGTCAAATCCATCTGCAGACTATCTGCCTGGACCACGCCGCAGTCAAGGGCACGGGGACGGTGAATAAACTCGCCTTCCAGGTTCGTCTGCAACAGCCAATAGGGGGCAGCCGTCACTATGAGCGGCAAAAGATCCGGCACTTGGCGGCGGATCGCATTCACCAGCGCCGTTGTCCGCACTACATGACCAAAGCCATGATTTGTGATTGCCACGTAGAGAGTCGGTCGAGCCACCGGGGTGTTTTTACCAAAACCGATGCAATTTTAACATTTGTAACAACTCGCCAGTAGTATTCCCAGCGTCTTTTTCTGAATCACCCGTCTGCCTCTGGGGACCTAGAATGGATTTAACTCAATCTATTCAAATAAAACATAAGATAGATTTATTGGCGGTATTTATGAATTTATGTTGCTTTCTATAAAGATATGTAACATACTATTGACTAGGAGGCAGAGATAACTTTAGCAACCCGCTAGATATTTAACATCTCTGAAGCATATGACCTACACCACCGATACTCGTTTCACTCCCTCAACACTAGCCACAGCCGTTCAAGAGGTCACCACGCTTTTCAACTGCCTGAGCGTGGATGACAAATTGGGACTGCTGTGGTTCCTCTACACTGAAACGGGTCGTTCAATTACAGCCGCCGCCCCCGGTACGGCTCGCCTACAACTGGCGGAAGGGCTGCTCAATCAGGTCAAAGCCCTCAGTTTTGATGAGCAACTGCAATTCATGCGTGACTTGGTGGCCAATGTGGATACCCCTCTCACCCGTGCCTACGGCGTCTTTAGCCCCAACACCAAGCTCGCCTTCTGGTACCAACTGGCAGAACTGATGAAACAGGGGTTTGTGGTGCCTGTGCCCCCCGGTTATACCCTGAGCCGCGATGCTGATCGCGTCTTTGCAGCCATCAAAGCCCTTGACTTTGGTCAACAGATTACCGTCCTGCGGAATGCGGTGGTTGCCATGGGTGTGGATCCCCTTGCCATCTAATTGAGATGCCATGGGTTACGCAAGGGGGCAACTTGCTCCCTTTTTTTTCTTGATTCAAACCCCTGAGGACCTGAAAATATGACCCATCTTGTTCAAGGGAGCCCCATTCTCACCATTGACGAACCGACCCTGATCGCCTACTTTGCTGCCCTCAATGACGAACGCTACGAGGATGTGGCTAGCCTGTTTGCTGAGGAGGGAGTGCTCTATCCACCCTTTGAGGATCCCGTCATTGGCCGGGGGGCGATCGCCCATTATCTCCACCTGGAAGCCGTGGGTATGCGAGCAGAACCCCGCACAGGAGAACTCCTGAGCACAGAGGGCACAGAACGTCGCTACCGCCTCATCGGTAAAGCGAAACTCCCCCTGTTTAGCGTCAATGTCGCTTGGCAATTTGGCCTCAACCCTGAGAATCAAATCACGTTTGTGAAAGTGGATTTGCTAGCAACCTTGGCGGAACTCCTCAACTATCAGCCTCTGCGTCAGCAGCGCTAGGGTGACCGGAAAACACCTCGGACTCTAAGGCCTCTACGCGATCGCGCAAATTGTGGAGAATGCCAGAATGACTCAGGCGTACCGCTGCTAACTGTTCCCGCAGACGATCGTAGTTCTCGGACAGTTGTTGGCGCAGATAAATCACTTCACGGCTGAGGGCATGGACCCGTCGCTCTAGATTCGCCACCTGTTCAGACAAATGATTTGCTTGGGTATAAAATTTGCAAACAATGTCAACAATTGCCGCTTCAAGGCTAGCCAATTGATGCTCCCGCTGATAGGCATACAGCCAACTAAGAACTTCTGGCGGTAAATGTTCCGTAATTGGCGACTGAGGATTCACGATTCCATCCTTTGGCAGGCTGTATTTCTATTCTGTCGCTTTAGGGAAAGTCGTGGGAGAGGGTCGAAGTATGGGAACAGACGCTTGTAGTCAGGCAAGGTCACGGCCATTGAGCAACAACTTGGGAGAGGTCAGCCAAAAGAGTTGACTATTGCCCAGGGGATCGTTTTCTGGAATCCTCAAGCCAATGATGCCTGCCTTCTTGAGTTCGAGGTGTCCCAAGGCTTGGCCCCAGATCAGAAGTTCTGCCCAGTGACTGAGATTGGGTTCATGACCCACCGCCATTAGGGCACCCTCATGTTCTTGACGCCAGTGGCTGAGCCAACGGAGCCATTCTTGCAAGCTGCCACTTGGAGCTAGCAGGTCAGAAATGATCAGCTCGGAAGCAACCCCCACTTCAAGGAGAATTTCTGCCGTTTGCCGTGCCCGCACCAGTGGGGAGGAGAGAATGAGTTCTGCCTCAATGCCTAAATCGAGTAACCGCCGCGCAATCTGCTGGGTTTTCTTTTCCCCTTTGGCGGTGAGGGGGCGATCGCTATCACTGCCTGCAAACATCTCCCGTGCGACCGCAATCCCGTGGCGGAAAAAAAAGACTGTTAGCGCCGTCATAAAGACCTAAACGTTGACTACTGCGAACAGGGCCTCACTCCGTACCGTGGAGGACATTGTTCTTCGGATTGACGAGGTGGAGGAGCTTCTGCTTAATCTGGGTATCGTAAACGTTCCACTTGAGTTTAGCGTATTCTGGATTCTCATTAAGCCCCGACAAGAAGCCCACGGGAATTTCAAAACCGCCGGCTTGGGAGCGACCACCCCCAAAGAAGCGCCCTTGACTATCCTTACCAAAGGCCTCTTTGATAAACTCATCGGGGTCAAGGGTAATTTTTGTCGTGCGCAGTGAGCCGATAATCAGTTCTACTTCTTCATCTTCGTCGTGGACAAGGCCATAGACAACGGCGGTGTGGACGTTCTCTTCGGTCACCAGAAAATCTGCGGCTTGGGGAATGGCATCGCGGTCTTCGTAGCGGATGTAGCCCACGCCAGAAATTGAGAAATTGTTGTGAATAGAGCGGTTTTTCAGCGATCGCTCGATGACATCCATCACCTGCTTCGAGCGGTGGGACTGCAAAATGGTGTTCAGCAGTGGGTAGTCAATGAAGCGACTCAGAAAGGCTGCTGCTAGAAAGTCCTCTTCTTTGGCCTGTTTGAGGCAATCGGTGTCGGAGCGCAGGCCATGCATCAGAGCTGTGGCACATTTCACATGGACCGGGTTGCTGCTATCGAGGGTGAGCAGCCCTGCTTGCAGGTATTGGGTAAAGATGGTGGCGGTGGCGCGGGTCGTTGGCCGAATATCGGTAAACTCAGCCTGAATGGAGTCCTGAAGACTGTGATGGTCAATGATAGCGATCGCTGGCAGTCCTGCCTCCTGCACCATTGGCAGCAATTGACTGGTGGTGCCTTGGTTGTCAATGAGGACATAGCCGTGGTAGCAGCTACAGTCCCGCTGATCCTTATTTTTAGTTCCCTGCACCGCCCAGCGCACCAGGGGCATTCCCGTCAGCCGCACGAGGGTAATATTTTCCTGATGGCTGAGGGCACCGGCATAGGCAATATCGCACTGAATCTCAAACTGCTCAGCAATCAACTTATAGGTCCATGCCGAAGAGAGGGCATCTGGGTCAGGAAAATCTTGGAGAATAATCAAGTGACGCGTCCCACGATGGCGTTCTAGCATTTGTCGCAGCGCTTCGGCACGGGGGTCACTCAAGCGAACTTCCGCCTTCACTAAATCCGTTTTGGTCGTCTCTGCTTTTACCAGTGCGTTACCATTCAGTTCATGGTGTGTCGCCTCAACGTCACTGACAGCAGATTCACTGACTTCAAGTGGATAGGGAGAGTGCATAGTTGTTTCAGGGTTGGATAGCAAGGTTAAACCCAATGGGGAACGTGCAGAAGAGAATTGTCGTCACTACAGCGTTAACGACTCTATTTCGATCTTGGCAGATATTTTATCGTTTGCCATCCCCCCTTGGGCAGGGTGTGGGTCGCTTCGCGGTGCGGTGGTCTTGGCATCCCTTAGCATTGAGCTTGGCGATCGCCCTCTTTTTCGCAGGACCCCCCAGCGGCAAAGCGCAGCAGGTGTGGCGAGGCACTGAGGCAGTCACCCCACAGCGAGCCTATGGCGAGTGGCAGCGGCAGCACATCCTCTACCTCGGTGAAACCCATGACAGCGTTGCTGACCATGCGGCACAGTTGTTGATTTTGCAGGAATTGCAGCGGCGCCGCCCCCTGGCGATCGCCCTAGAAATGATTCAACGCCCTTTCCAAGCCGCCCTGGATGCCTACATTGCTGGTGAAATCACAGAGATGGAATTGCTGGAGCACACCCAATATGCCCAGCGCTGGGGCTTTCCTTGGTCGCTGTATGCCCCCATTTTTCGCTTTGCCAAGGCGCAGCAGATTCCCCTGATTGCCTTGAATACGCCCACCGAAGTCACTCGCCAAGTGGCACGCCAAGGTCTAGAGAGCCTAGGGGAAGAGGATTTTCGCTATATTCCGCCCCTGGCAGATATTGACTTGAGTAACACCGCCTATCGCGATCGCCTGCAGGAGATTTTTATTGCTGCCCATCAAGGGGTAAGCCACAGTATGAATTTTGACTTCTTTTACCAAGCCCAAGTCCTTTGGGATGAAACCATGGCCAAAGTCGTTGCTCAACATCATCAGCAGCATCCCGAGCGCCTGATTGTCGTGCTGACGGGGCGGGGTCATGTTTATTTTGGGGATGGCATTCCCCGGCGGGTACAGCGACGGCTTTCCCCCAACCTCCGCCAAGCAATTATCCTCCTGAATCCCACAGCAACCGAAAAAGCCAAACCCGGCATTGCCGACTGGTTCTGGCAAAGTGATTCACCCTAGCCTCTCTTAGTCAGCTAGGCCATGTTCAAGGGCAAAGCGCACGAGTTCTGTGCGGCTACTAGTACCCGTTTTCACAAAAAGGCGACTGACGTACTTTTCAATATTGCGAACACTGGTATTTAGTTGGCTAGCAATTTCCTTATTCATCAGACCCTTAACCACCAGTTGCAGGACACTGGCTTCACGGGGGGTGAGATCCAGTTGAATCGGGGGAGCCGTAGGATAACCTTTGCCCTGTTGGAGGAGCATTGCCCGCAGTTCAGCAATTTGTTGGGCTAGGTTAGCCAGATTAGGTTCTGCCTCATCCCGGGCAGCCGCTTGCCGCCGCAGCACGATTTTTAATAATGGCCACCAGTTCCTCGGGGTCAAAGGGTTTGGCCAGGTAAGCATCACAGCCAGCATCATAGCCTTGGATGCGATCGCGCGTCATGCCCCGCGCTGTGAGAAAGATGACGGGAATATGGTTGAGATGGGGCTGTTGGCGCACCTTTTCCAAAAAGGCATAGCCATCCATGTGCGGCATCATAATGTCCGTAATTATCAGGTCGGGTACATTGGTTTCTAGGTACTCTAGGGCAGCTTGGCCATTGGCCACTGCTGTCACCTCAAAGCCACTATCCTCTAAATAGGCTGTCACTGCCTCCCGTACCCCTGGTTCATCATCCACTAGCAGTAATTTTGCTGTCATTGGCTGTCTCCCGTGCCCGTAGGACTTCACTTTATGCTCTAACATAATTGCCAGTATCTAGGTGGAATGATTGAATGGCAATTATTGTGCTGCGGGCGTGGTACCTGCCGCAGTATGAACCCCTCGAACGGCTCGAGCAACGCCCCCACGATCTGCGGCTCAACAAGAGCAGCCTGCTGAAAACGGCCCTGCGGGCTGACTTTCTCGATGACTTGGAAACAGTCCAGCGTTCGGAGTGGTTTCAGCGCTATCGCCTCGGCGAAACGGTGGAATTTTATATTGAGGGCAGTGGTAGCTATACGATTGCCAACATTGATATTCTTAGTCATGAAATCTACTTCATCAAGAGCGATCGCCAGGCTTACTTAGAACCGATTCTCTTTTTCAGTGCCGCAGATAGCTCCAGTAGTGACGAGATTCGCACGGCTCTCAAAGCATTTGTGGCCAATACCCCCAGCCGCTTCCCCTTAGGCGCTGGTCGAACGTCCGCGCTCAGCCACTGCCCCTCTGCGTCTCGATAGTCCTGTGATCAGCCAATTGCGTCGCTCGCTCCTGTTCATTGCCGATGGCACGGCAGTTGAGAATGGCCAGTTGCCCACCATGATTGCGCTGGAATTAGGCTATGCCCTTGCCAGCAAACGCCCCAATCAAATCCTTGTTATTGAGCAGGAGCAGCCAGGCCAGCGGGCACTTCTACCGATTGAAGTGCCCAGTCGTCAGCGTTTTGTCTATGACACTCCCCAAACGCTAGATGCAAACTTGGCAACTGTGCTGCACAGACTTTTAGAACCCTTTGCACTCTTTCGAGGGCAATCCCTCAGATAATTGCTGCCCTCAATGAACGAGATCGTAGAGCAAGTAGGAAGGAATCCCCACTTCTAAAAGAAGGTGAGGAAAAGTTGGCAGCACCCGAGAGCAATGCTGAATGAAATTATGGATCCACTGTTTTAGGGTTTTGGCCTCCTGGTTGGTGAGCAATCGCTCTGGGGGTAAAAAGTTGCGGTTGTGGAACTGCTCCACTTGAATAGGCGCCAGGGAACTGTCACGGGGACGTGTCAACAACCAATAGTTGGTGACAATCATCTTCCCTAGGTAGCGCACTGCTGTTTCTGTAATGCGTTGGAAGAGTTCATAGTATTCGGGGAGTGTGGTGGCTTCTTGGTTCGCGGCAGGAACAGGACGTTTATTATCTGTGCTAGCTAGCTGTTCAAAGAAGGATAACAGCTCTGTAATTGCATCCTGGGATACTCGCAGGTGAAGACCAAGGAGATCAAAAATCCTTTTCTCAATGTGTTGTAGCTGATAGGTTTGATGGGGCTCGTTGGCTTTTATTTTTTGGTGTAGCTGAATAAGAAATTCTAATTGATTCAGCTGTGGATAAGTGAAATGATCTAAATTGATGTGACGCTCTAGCTCTTCCTCATCGATCTTATTTGGAGAGCGATCGCAACCCCCATAGGAGAGAATCGCAGGATGCTCTGCTAGTAAGCGCCGCACATAGTAGCGAATCATGGGAGAAATTTGCATAGCAGGAATCCTCAAACTCAGGACAGTACAGAGCAACGAAAAGCAAAGACGCACGCGACATGAGCATGGTTTCGGGTGTGCAAGGAGTAAAAAAAATTAAAAATATCTTTAAAAAAAATAACTGCTACCCTCAGGGAAATGCCAACCACTTCAGGTTTACAAGTAAACCTAAGGCACTGAAGTTGACTTAAGCTAAGCTTAAATTGAAGGAAAACCCAACTCCATTGGATGAAGTATGCTTCATTTTATAAGGTCTGAAATCTGAGATCGTCAAGTATTCATGATTACATTCTGATTAAAATTCTTTACATCAATTTTATTGATTGCAGCAGCTCCATGTCTGTAGGCGGGTGGGGATCATTTATTGCTCTTGCTTCCAGGGTTGCTTAGCAAAGATACCGTCCGTTTCAGAGAATTTCTGGGCGATCGCCGAGGGTCTGCCATCCAGCCCTGGCATGTGCTGTTCCGAGGAATGAGCGATGATCGTCTGACCCTGATATTGTTTAAACTGTTTAACTTCTCATCCCCCTATTGAGCCACCTATGCTTGCTGTTTATCCCGGCAGTTTTGATCCCATTACCCTAGGGCACTTGGATATTATTGAGCGGGGTGCTCGTCTCTTTAGCGAAGTTATTGTGGCGATCGCCCACAACCCTCAGAAAAAAGCCCTCTTTAGCGTCAGCCAAAGGATCAAGCAAGTACAGGCGGCTACCAGCCACCTAAAAAATGTGCGGGTGGATACGTTTGATGGCCTGACCGTTGAGTACGCGCGATCGCAGCGGGCAAAGGTTCTTCTGCGGGGGCTGCGGGTTCTGTCGGACTTTGAATACGAGCTTCAGATGTCCCACACCAATAAAAGCCTTTGGCCAGAAATTGAGACGGTGTTCCTCACCACGTCCAATGAGTATAGTTTCTTAAGTAGTAGCTTAGTAAAAGAAATTGCCCGATTTGGCGGTAATGTCCGTCATCTTGTACCAGCCAGTGTTGCAAAGGATTTAGAAGCATGCTTTACTCAAACACCAATCCCATCTCAACCACCACTGGAGTAAACGAAACCCTCGATGCCCCCTCTGCTGCACTGCAACTGTTGCAACAACTACAAAAGCTGGAAGAACTCCTGATTCTTGAAGGAACGAAGATTCCGCTGACAGGGCGCAAGCTCATTGATGAAGAGCAGCTCCTTAACCAGCTTGCCCAGATTGAACAGGCGATCCCTGAATCAGTGAGGACGGCGCAACGAATTCTCAATCAGCGTGAGGAGATCATCAAACAAGCCCAGTACCGCGCCCAAGAAATTCTCCGTGCCGCAGAGCAACGGGCTGTCCAAATAAGCGATGAGTTGCGGATTCGCCAGCAGGCAGAACTAGAAGCTCAGAAAATTCGCCAGCAGGTGCAGCAAGAGGTGGAACTGATGCGCCAGCGGGCGCTCGAGGAAATCAATCTGCTACGGCAAAATACAGAAAAAGAACTCGCCCACCTGCGTCAACTGACCCGCCATGAATGTCAGGAGCGGCAACAAGAAGCGGATGCCTACGCCGATCGCACCCTTGCGGAAATGGAACGGCAACTCAAGGAAATGCTAGCGGTGATTCAAAACGGGCGCCAATACCTCAAGCAGCACCAAGCCCACCATTAACCCTAGGAAATTCTCCAACGTCAGTTTGTCAGTGCTTGGATCAGGGGGGGGCGATCGCCCAAGAACCGATACGGCCACCTAGACCCAAGGGAATTCTCACACTAACGGGCTTTCACAGGCTCTAAGGTAAAGAACGTTTGAAAAATTTGCGTATCCACCTCATTCATTTGCTGCTGCAAGTAATCGAGGAACTCGTGCATGCCTTGACTAATAATTTCATCAATTGTCAAATAGTCCAGTTGCGATCGCAGGCGTCCCAGTTGGCGTTCCACAGGCTGGTGCCAACTCCCCAAGGGAGTCCCTGTAATCCTGTAGAGGGATTTTTCCACCTGCAACAGACAAAAGCGAATCGCGCGCGGAAACTCGCCATCGAGAATCAAAAACTCTGCTACCCCTGCGGGTGTAATCCGATGGGAACCGCGTTTACGGTACATCTCATAGGCACTGGCAGATTTCAGGAGCGCAATCCAGCCCAACTCATCAATGGACGTGCCCACATCTTCCACTGAGGGCAACAGCAAATAGTATTTCACATCGAGAATCCGCGAGGTTTTATCGGCTCGCTCCAGTAACCGTCCCATTTGGCCAAAGTGCCACGCTTCATTGTGGCTCATAGTGCTGTCCATCACGCCAGCAAAAAGGTGACTGGCCTGTTTCACTTGTGCCAAAAAGCTGGCAATCTCTAAGCCCTCAGGGGCTTTAGCTGCCTCGCGCACCATGGTGTAGAAGGCATTCACCTGCTGCCACATTTCTGAGGAAATCACCTCGCGAATGGATGTGGCATTCTCCCGTGCCGCCCGCAGACACGAGATGATGGAGTTGGGATAGGTGGTGTCAAAGATGAGGAACTGAATCACATTTTCAGCCGTAGCAGTGCCGTAGTGCTTCTGAAAAAAAGGCAAATCCCCCGTTGTTAGCACGAGGGGATCCCATTGACTGGAAAGACTCGTGGGCAGATCTAGCAGCATATTCAAGTTGACATCAACAAAACGAGCAATATTCTCTGCCCGCTCAATGTAGCGATTTAACCAATAGACCGCATCGGCAACACGACTTAACATATACTGGCAAGCATTCACTCTCTGCCCACTCTAGCAATCTTGGTCGGTCTTGAGTATATGCAGCGAACCCGTCTTAATACCCTGCTTGATCGCCTCGGTGCTGGAATTCAGGAGCAGTTAAAAAATCCGTGGCGACGGCTAGCGACACTGGGTATTGCCTTTCTCTTTGGGGTGTTCTTGGGCTTGGCAATTTCCTCTAGTGCGGGTCAACTGGGCTATTTAGATATTGTTGCCTCAAGCATTGTGGCGATCGTTGCCGAAGTGATTAGTGCCATGTTCTATAGCGATCGCTGGCAGCTGCGGCAAACCCTCTTTGGCGAAATGCTCAATGCCCTGAAGTTTGGTTTGCTCTATGGCTTGTTGCTCGTTGCCTTCCTTCTGGGAAGTTAGTTGCTGATGCAATTGGGAACACCTGAATGAGCATCGCTGCAATTTTGACCGCGATTCCCGACCAGGAAGCGCTCATTGCAGCGGCAGAAACGGGAGACTGGCCAGTTGGATCGTAGAAACCCCATGGCACGATTTGGATTGATGGCTGCTGCCCATAGCTCCCCTTTCTTTGGAGCCGCAGCAACCAAGAGGCTTGGCGATTTCTCTAGCACTGCGATCTACGGGACTTGTCAGCCAACCGGCAAGGGGCAGGAATACCCATTTAGTTCGATTAGGAGAGGCTGGGATTCCCTTGTCACTCCCCTGTTTAAGAAAAAGGCTGTAATTTGAGTACAATAATGGGATGCCAAGGGCAGCTTGCCCTGTTGGTATGGCGTTTACCCTAAGTTAATCACTGCCTGCTATGGTTCAAGAGCGTAGTCTGCCCTCTTTGTCCATTCCCCAAACAACCATTACCCGTGAGCAAGGGTTAATGCTCTATGAGGATATGGTACTGGGGCGCACCTTTGAAGATAAGTGTGCCGAAATGTACTATCGGGGGCGGATGTTTGGCTTTGTGCACCTCTACAACGGTCAAGAAGCTGTCTCTACGGGCGTGATCAAGGCCTTGCGTCCCGATGACTACGTCTGCAGTACCTATCGCGATCACGTCCATGCCCTGAGTGCTGGTGTGCCTGCCCGTGAAGTGATGGCCGAACTCTTTGGCAAGGCCACAGGGTGCAGCAAAGGCCGGGGCGGCTCAATGCACCTGTTTTCTGCCAAGCATAATTTCTTGGGGGGCTTTGCCTTTGTTGCTGAGGGGATTCCTGTGGCTACGGGGGCTGCCTTTCAGACAATGTATCGCCGTCAAGTGATGGGCGATGCCAAAGCTAATCAGGTCACCGCTTGCTTCTTTGGCGATGGGGCCAGCAATAATGGCCAGTTCTTTGAGTGCTTGAATATGGCAGCTCTTTGGAAATTACCCATTCTCTTTGTTGTGGAAAATAACAAGTGGGCGATCGGCATGGCCCATGAGCGTGCCAGTTCTGAAACAGAAATCTACAAGAAGGCCAAGGTCTTTGGCATGGTGGGTGAGGAAGTAGATGGTATGGATGTGTTGGCGGTGCGTACAGTAGCCGAAGCGGCGATCGCCCGTGCCCGTGCCGGTGAAGGCCCCACCCTCATTGAAGCTTTGACATATCGTTTCCGGGGTCACTCCCTTGCGGATCCTGATGAACTGCGCTCCAAGGAAGAGAAAGAGTTTTGGCTGAAGCGGGATCCTATCAAGAAGCTGGGTGCCTACCTCGTGGAGCAAGAACTCGCCACTAGCGAAGACCTGCGTGCTATTGAGCAAAAAGTACAGGCGATTGTGGAGGATGCTGTGACCTTTGCCGAGGAAAGTCCGGAGCCTAAACCTGAAGAACTCTATGACTACATCTTTGCGGATGAGTAATTGCAGCTCAATTCGGTTGACCACATTACAATAGAAAAAACTCTCCTAGAGCATTGGCATGCTGTTGACGCCTCACCTCCTATTTGCTTGGCTGGATGGTCTTTGGGATGGGATATTCTCCACCCAAGGAATTATGATCCTGCTGCTGATGGGCTACGCAGGGGCAATGTGGCTCTTTTTGTCCAGCGCTCCCAAGGTTTACACCATCATGGTCTCGGATCTAGAGCACGCACGACAGTTCTATGAGCAGGAATTGGGTTTACCCATTGCCGATGTGCCCCTACACTACTACTACAACTATGAGCAAACCCTTGGGGTGGCCTCGATGGATCCCCTCTATGTACCCTCAGCCCTGAGCTACAGCAGTTCCAAGCGCCCCAGTCCCAGTGATGGTTTGTGGTACCAACTCAAGAAAAATACCCAACTCCATGTCATTAGTGGTGCTAGCAAGGGGGAACGCAATCGCCAGCGCCATGTCTGCTTTGACCGTGAGTGCCTTGAACTCCTGTTGTTGCGGATTCAGCGGCGGCAACTACGCTACAAAATGCGGAGCGATCGCCCCCTCAATTTCCTTGTTAAGGACTACGACGGCACTGTGATTGAAATGGCAGAAATTTCGGCGCGGCCATGACAAATCTCCAAGAGCTCCCTAGTCGTGGCCATCTCTTGACAGAGCAGATCAATCCCGCCAGTCAAAACCTCGATCAGCTCACCCCCTTGGAACTGGTTGATCTTTTTAATCGGGAAGATGCCCAGACCCTGCGAGCGATCGCCCAAGCCCGCGAGGCCTTAGCCCAAACCATTAGTGCCACAGCAGCCCGCCTCCGCCAAGGGGGACGGCTTTTTTACATTGGTGCTGGCACCAGTGGTCGTTTGGGGGTTTTGGATGCTGCCGAATGTCCACCCACCTTTTGTACACCGCCCCATTTAGTTCAAGGTATTCTCGCTGGCGGTGACGCAGCCCTGGTGCGCAGTTCCGAAGGGCTAGAGGATCGCTACGAAGACGGTGCAGCCGTGGTGGGCGATCGCCAGATCACGGCTCAAGATGTGGTAATTGGCATTACCGCTGGCGGCACAACTCCCTATGTCCATGGAGCACTAGATGCTGCCCAAGAGGTGGGGGCGCTGACTGTGTTTATGGCCTGCGTTCCCGTGGAACAAGTGCAGCGCAGTGCTGACATTGATATTCGCCTGTTAGTGGGGCCTGAACTTCTTGCTGGATCCACCCGCTTGAAGGCGGGTACCGCAACAAAAATGGCACTGAATATCATTTCCACAGGGGTGATGGTGCAGTTGGGCAAAGTCTATGGCAACCGCATGGTAGATGTGGCCGTCACCAATCGTAAACTTCTGGATCGTGCCCTGCGGATTCTCACTGATCTCACAGGAATTGATCGCGCAGCGGCAGCGGCCCTTCTCGAGCGCAGTGGCTACCAAGTGAAGCGTGCCCTGCTTATGCACTGGACAGGCCTGGACGCCCTTGCTGCCCAAGCCCTACTGGCGCAACATAATGGCCAACTGCACGCGGCCAGAAGTGCTGCCCTTGGCCCCTAGATGCCCACTTTGAAGCCGAAACCACGACCATTGCGGGGTTCCTCAAACTGCCTGTACACCCTGGGTTCTGGGCGGGCAGGCACAGGGGAAATCTCTAGGCTGTTTTCAATCTCCGCCATACTACTTACAGGCTGGACGGCATTGGGACTGGCCCCAGGATTGGCGGCCGATTGCAGTGCCGATCGCAACTCGGGACTCACTTGAATCGTGCCAATGGCAGCAGAATCAGCAAAGGCAGGTAAAGCACTCACCATGCTGGCAACCATCGCCCAGGTGAGGGTGGAAAGACGCATAGGGAGAGACCTCAAAGGGGGTAAAACTAGGTATTTATAACCCCTAACTGCGTTGGGAGCATTCTCTATGTGCTCTATTTTAGCGATTGGGTAGGCAGCCTTGCGCTTTACGGTTGGCGCAGCCTCGGTGAGTGTCGGGATGAAAGCCGTGCTGGCTGCGTGGAGTACTGCTAGCTACATGTGCGCAGCAGTAAGCCATCTCTGTTACCAGGGGTGTCTTAGTTTTCGATGTATTTTCGTAGGGTTAATACCGTGACACCTCCCGATGACGCAGTGAAATGCAACTCATACCAAAGCACATTTTTCCACTAGAGCTGATTCATCCTGATTCATTAATGGGGTAACCCCTATGAGACAGGGGGCGGTGGGGCATCCCGCCCTTAAAGCTCAGGAAAGGCCTGATGCAGGGGCAGAGGTCACGCAGAAGCCTGCACTTTAGGCGTCAGCATGGGCGTTGGAAGTATGTCACAAAAATTTCTGCTGATCTCTACCCCTACCCATAGGGTAACGATACAATCAGGACAGCCATTGGGGGTATGAGAAACGTGAATCATACATTTTTAGTGGATGGCGGACGGTGGCTGCTCAAGGGCACCTGGCTAGAGGCCAATCAAGAACCCCTTCCAGTGACGGGGAGGATTCTTGTCTCCTACAGCCAAGATGACTGGTTTTCAATGGCGGCCAAGATCACATTTCCCGATCAAGTTAAGCCAGAATTAGTGTTGCAGTCGCGGGGAAAGTTGGAACTGGATGAGCAGGTGTTTACCTATGTGCTCCAACACAGCCTCTTGGGTCGGCTAGAAGGGGAGGGCTGGATTACCCCCCGTGCGATCGTGCAGCAGTTTATTTTGCTGGGGGATGTCAACCGCTGTACGGGTTTTGAGCACTACTGGCAGTTGGATGCCAATCACTACACCCTTCTTAGCGGCATTCACAACAACCATAAGCTCAAACATTTGCTTGAGGCCACCCTCGAGCGGGTTTAGTGGGGGCTAGGGATGCGCTGGCAATGGCGTATCTATGAGGAACCTCTGCAGGAACCTTTGACAACGGCGCAGGGGATCTGGCGATCGCGCTCAGGGATTTATCTGCGTCTCGAAGATGAACAGGGTCAAGTGGGCTACGGTGAAATTGCCCCCCTCCCCGGCTGGGGCAGCGAAACCCTCGAGTGCTGATATTGCCCTGTGTGAGCAACTCCCTGGCTACCTGACCCCAGAGATCATGGCCACGATTCCAGAGGCGTTACCGGCTGCCCAGTTTGGTTTTGCCACCGCATGGCAGAGTGTGGGGCGATTGCCCTATAGAGCGCGTCCTTGGCCAATCTGCGCACTTTTAGGGAGTGGTCAGGCCGCCCTTGAGCAGTGGCAGCAGCCTTGGCAGCGGGGACAGACCACCTTCAAGTGGAAAGTGGGTGTCCTGTGCCCAGAGGCGGAGCAAGAAATTCTCAAGGCGTTACTGGCAGCCCTGCCCCAAGGGGCCAAATTGCGCCTTGATGCCAACGGTGGCTGGGATGTGGCAACTGCAACCCGCTGGTTGACTTGGCTGGATCGCCATGGGAACGGCAAAATTGAGTATGTGGAGCAACCGCTACCCCCTGACCAATGGCAAGCTCTATTGAGCCTTGCCCAAACGGTGACAACAGCGATCGCTCTCGATGAAAGTGTGGTCAATGCTGCGCAATTGCAGCGTTGGGTCGATCGCGGCTGGCCAGGACTCTTTGTGATTAAGCCGCGTTCTCTTTGGCTCCTCCAGAAGCGCTGAGTCTCTTGTTGCGTCGGGGTTTAGAACCGCAGCAGCTAGTCTTTTCCTCTGCCCTCGAAGGGGCGATCGCCCGCACAGCAATTTTTCATCTTTTGGAAACATGGCAACCCTGTTATGCCCTCGGCTTTGGCGTTGACCGCTGGCGATCGGCACCCCTGCTGACCACCTTGGCTGACTACGACGCAGCATGGCATCGCCTTGCCAATTATGGTAAAACTTACTATAAGTAAAACATCCCTTGACATCCCAGAGCAATGACAGGCTTCACCTTGGCCACCAGTGACTACAGTTTGTTGACGGATCTCTATCAACTGACAATGGTGGCCACCTACGCCGGCGAAGATTTGGCTTGGACACCCGCCAGTTTTGAACTCAGTGTGCGGCGATTGCCCCGCGGCTATACGTATCTGGTGGCGATGGGGTTGGCTCAGGTGCTGGAGTATTTGCAACAGCTGCGGTTTACGCCTCAGCAAATTGATTACCTCAGAGGTCTGGCGGTTTTTGAACGTGCACCGGCAGCATTTTGGGAGCTATTGAGCCAGAGTGAGTTCCGCGGCGATGTCTGGGCGGTTCCGGAAGGCACAGTCGTCTTTGCCCAGGAGCCCCTGCTGCGCATTGACGCCCCCCTCTGGCAAGGCCAGTGGATAGAAACTTGTCTGCTCAATATCGTCAACTACCAAACCCTTGTGGCCACCCGTGCTTCCCGGCTGCGACAGTTGGTGGGGCAAGAGGTGGATCTCCTGGAATTTGGCACGCGGCGCGCCTTCAGTCCCCAAGCGTCCCTGTGGGCAGCCCGCTCCGCCCTAGCGGCAGGATTTACGGCCACTTCCAATGTCCTTGCTGCGCAGCAGTTGGGGGTGGTTCCCGTAGGTACCATGGCCCATTCCCTAGTAATGGCGATCGCCACCCTCAAGGGGACGGAACAGGAGGCCTTTACGGTTTTCTTGCGCTACTACTCTGAAGGGGCACTCTTAGTAGATACCTATGACAGCCTTGCCGCCATTGTCACCCTTGCTGATCGCCAAGCCGCTGGCGAGATTTTGGTCAAGGCGGTGCGCATTGATTCAGGGGATCTCTTGAGCCTCTCCCAAAAAATCCGTCAACTGTTGCCCCAAGTAAAAATCATTGCCAGTGGCGATCTCGATGAGGGGGAAATTCGCCGCCTGCGGGCAGCGGGTGCCTGTATTGATGCCTATGGCATCGGCACGAAGCTGGTTACGGGAGAACCGGTCAACGGTGTCTATAAGCTGGTGGAGATCAATGGTCAGGGGGTAATGAAGATCGCCAGTGGCAAAATGACCCTCCCCGGACGTAAGCAAATTTATCGCCGCCCCAGTGGGGATTGCCTGGCCCTTGCCAGTGAGGAACAGGTTTGGGGTAAACCGCTCCTTGAACCGGTTATGAAGGAAGGGTGCCCCCTTTATCCGCCGGAGTCGTTGCAGACCATTCGCGATCGCCACCGCGCCAGCCTCGCGGAATTGCCAGAGACTCTCTTGGATGTGACCCAGCCCGTGGTTTATTCCCCTGCCCTTGACGCCTTGATCCAGGAGTTACGACAGCGCCCATGACTATTGCCCTCTTTGGTACCAGTGCCGATCCACCAACAGCCGCCCACGGAGAGATTCTCCAGTGGTTGAGCGATCGCTATGACCGTGTTTTCGTGTGGGCAGCGGATAACCCCTTCAAGGGGCAGCAAACCCCCTTGCCCTATCGCCAAGCCATGCTGAATTTACTGGTGCGCAGTCTCAACCGCCCCAATGTCGAGCATCACCCCGAACTCAGCCACCCTTACACCCTCTATTCCGTTGAGCAGGTGAAGCAGCAGTGGCCCCATGAACCGCTTACCCTGGTGATTGGCAGTGATGTCCTTGCGAAGCTACCGCAGTGGTATCAGGCGGCGCGACTCCTTAAGCAGGTAAAGCTCTTGGTTTTGCAGCGTCCCGGCGTTATCCTTGACCCCAAGGACTGGCAAGCCGTGCAGCAACTGTGTCCCCAGATGGAACTGGCAGACTATCGCGGGCCGGCGGTTTCTTCTAGCACCTATCGGCAACAGCGGGATACCCAACAACTCCTGCCAGCGATCGCCCAGTATATTCAGGAGCAAGGACTTTACTCGCACCCATGACGGTCTCCCCTTTGCCCCTGGCAGAATTTGTCGTTGGCGTGGACAATGTCATTTTCTCCGTGGATACGGAGCAAAATCGCCTGCTGGTGCTCCTGGTGCAGCGACAACAGCCTCCCTTTGCCGGTTATTGGAGCCTCCCCGGCACCCTGGTGCGGCAGGGGGAATCCCTTGAAGCCGCTGCCTACCGCACCCTAGCGGAAAAAATTCACGTCAATAACCTCTATCTGGAGCAACTGTACACCTTTGGCGAATCGGACTGGAATCGCACCTATGGCAAACGCTATCTGTCTGTGAGTTACTTTGCCTTGGTGCGCTTTGCCGATGCCGAACTCATTGCTCCCGGGGAGTTGCCAGTGCAGTGGTTTGCCCTGAGTGCCTGTCCTGATCTGGCCTTTGATCACAGCAAAATTTTGGCCTATGGTCACCGCCGCCTCTGCAATAAGCTGGAGTATAGCCCTGTGGCCTTTGATGTGCTGCCGGAGTATTTCACCCTCAACGATCTCTATCAGTTCTACAGCACCGTTTTAGGGGCTAACTTTTCCGACTACTCTAACTTCCGCTCCCGGCTTCTGAAATTGGGTATCTTGCAAGATACGCACCAGAAAGTCATCCGCGGGGCGGGGCGACCGGCAACCCTCTACCGCTTCGATCGCGAGGCCTTTGCGCCCCTGAAGGATAAGCCCCTTGTTTTTGTCTAACTTTTGAGGAATTGTCTATGGCTGTGCATCTGTGGATTGCACAACTGAACCCCACCGTCGGCAGTCTCAGAGCCAATGCAGCAGCGATCGCCAGCGCCGTCCAGGAGATCCGCAGCCAGCACCCTGTGGATTTGGTCATTACCCCTGAGCTGGCCCTCTGTGGCTATCCCCCCAAAGATCTGCTGCTCAACCGCCATTTTGTTGAGGCGATGCAGCAGGAACTGCACCACCTGGCCAGTGCCCTGCCCCCAGAGGTGGCGGTACTGGTGGGAACCGTTTTGCCCAACCCCGATGCTGGCGTCAAGGGTCAAAAGCCGCTCTACAATGGCGCTGCTCTCCTGCAGGCAGGTGAGGTGCAACAGGTCTTTGCCAAGCAGTTGTTGCCCACCTACGATGTCTTTGATGAGTGCCGTTACTTTGCCCCCGGCAGTACAGAGAATCTCTTGACACTGACGACGGCCACCGATCAGCTCAAAATTGGCGTCACGATTTGTGAAGACCTGTGGAACAATGAGCAGTTTTGGGGGCAGCGGTACTACGAGCGCAATCCCGTTGCGGAATTGGTGGCACAGGGAGCGGATCTGATTGTGAATCTCTCGGCCTCCCCCTACTGTGTGGGCAAACCCAAGTTGCGGCAGGCGTTGATTGAGCACACAGCGCGGCAATATAACTGTCCCTTGATCTACGCCAATCAGGTGGGGGGCAATGATGACTTGGTTTTTGATGGCACCAGTTTAGCGGTGAATCGGCAGGGGGAGGTGGTGAGCCGCGCCCAGGGGTTTCGTGAGGACTACCTAGCCGTGCGCTGGCGAAATGGCGATTTGCAACCCACCGCCATGATTGCCGCCTTGGCCAGAGGTGAAGCGGCGGAAATTTGGCAAGCCTTGGTTCTGGGGGTGCGGGATTATGCCCGTAAATGTGGCTTTCGGCAGGTGGTGATTGGTCTCAGTGGCGGCATTGACTCAGCCTTGGTGGCGGCGATCGCGACCGCTGCCGTTGGCAACCAACAGGTGCTGGGGGTGCTGATGCCCTCGCCCTACAGTTCCGCGGACTCAATGACCGATGCCAAGGACTTGGCAGCAAACTTGGGCATTGCCACGCAGGTCTTACCCATTGCCCCCCTGATGCAGACCTACAGCGAGGTGCTGGCTCCCCTTTTTGCCGGCACTCCCAGCGGCGTGGCCGAGGAAAATATCCAAGCCCGCATTCGCGGTACCCTGCTGATGGCGATCGCCAACAAGTTTGGCCACTTGCTCCTTTCCACCGGCAATAAATCAGAACTAGCAGTGGGCTACTGCACCCTCTACGGCGATATGAGTGGCGGTCTGGCCGCCATTGCCGATGTTCCGAAAACCCGTGTTTATGAGCTGTGCCATTGGCTCAATGGCCAGGCAGCGCAGGGTAGTCCCATTCCCGATCTGCCAATCGCTGGCCCCGTCGTAATTCCCCCCCCCATTCTCAGCAAGGCCCCCAGTGCTGAACTACGGCCCGGCCAACGGGATCAGGATAGTCTGCCGCCCTACGACATTCTTGATAGCATTTTGGCACGGATGATCGATCGCCACCAGTCGGATCAAGAAATTGCCGCTGCCGGATACGACCTGAACCTTGTGCAGCAGGTACGGCGCATGGTTCAGCGGGCAGAATTCAAGCGCCAGCAGGCGGCACCGGGCTTAAAAATTACCGATCGCGCCTTTGGTTCCGGTTGGCGGATGCCGATCGCGGCCCAGTGGTAGATTGGCGGCAGCCTCCAGAGTCGGGCGCAAGAAGATGGGCTCACCACCAAAGGAATGATTGAGTCAAGCGCCTTGGGATGGGAAAACGAGAGAATTGGTACAGGCAATCCCCCTGGTCGGCCCTACAAACATTCCGAGCTTGCCAAGGAGAATCCCATGGCCTGGAGTTCTTGGGTCAGGCGTTGGGCCTCTGCTGGATGTTGATCCCATAGCAGGGCAATTGCTTGCCGCAGTTTGTCTAAGCCAGCACTGACCTGTCCTAACCGCAGCAATAGCGCTCCCTGATTTTGATAGGCAAAGGGACAGGTGGGATCTAGCCTTTGGACGCGATCGTAGGTGGCCAGGGCCTCCCCCCAGCGTTTCAGTTGCTTTTGTGCCTCCGCCAGCCGCAAATAGGTTGCAATGGGCATGGCTTCAGGAGGAGAGGTTCTAAGGGCCGTTTCATAGACGTGGATGGCTTCCTGCCACTGACCGCGTTCGGCAAACAGATTGCCTTGCTGATAGCACAGTTCATAGGCAACCACCGGCGGCAGAGTGTTCACTTTAAATCCCTGCGCCAGACAGTACTCAGCTTGATCTAAAGCACCGGCTGCTAAATAGACACCTGCCAATTTACTCCAGAGGTAGGCATCCTCGGGGTGCTGCTCAAGGTAGCGGCGCATGATGCGCTCCGCCCGTTCCTGCTTTTGCTGCCGCTGATCGCCCAGATAGCCACTGTGGACAATGGCAACACCATTGACATGACCAATTTGCCAATGGGGTTCTCGCTGTTGGAGCGCCAAAACGCTGTCATCAATGGTTTCGTGGTAGGGGCGCTGAAAGGAGATGGCGGGATGACGGCGAAAGAGACGCGCTACGGGCGTATAGGGGGGAATGACCCCCAGTTCCTGCCGCAGCAAGGTCACCACCAGCCAGTTGGGTTGTTGGCAAATTTGGGGGAGGAGCGCCGCAAAGGCAGGGGTGAGGGTTTCATCGGCATCCAGCACTAAGACCCACTCAGTGGTCACATACCCTAAGGCAACATTGCGGGCAGCGGCAAAATCATCTTGCCAAGGAATTTCATAGACCCGTGCCCCCCAAGCGCGGGCGATCGCCACCGTTTCATCCTGAGACCCCGTATCCACAATCACGGCCTCATCAACAACGCCGGCAACACTGGCTAGGCACTGGGGTAAGCGTGCCGCCTCATCCCGCACAATCATGCAGAGGGTAATGGCCATAGACCCTAGGCAAAGTCACCAATCAGCTTTACTTCCGGGTGCAACCACACCGCCCAGCGATCGGCCACCGCCGTTTGCACATAGCGGATCAGATGATAGACATCCATGGCTGTTGCACCACCACAGTTAAGGATAAAGTTGGCGTGTTTTTCGGAAACTTGGGCATGTCCAATCTGGTAGCCCTTCAGGCCCGTTTGCTCAATTAGCCAACCTGCTGTCCACTCTTGGGGATTGCGGAAGACACTGCCACAGTTGGGGAAATCGTAGGGCTGTGTCCGCAGGCGATCGCTCAGGTGTTTTTGGGTATCTGCTTTCACTTGGGCGGGATCATGGCCGGGTTCCAACTGCCATGTGGCCTGCAGTACCAGGCGCTGCGTATCCTGAAGGCAGGAAGTGCGGTAGCCATAGCCCAACTCCCGTGCCGACACCACTGCCAAGGTGCCATCGGGTTCTAAAATCACGGCTGAGACCAGCCGCTCCGCGGTACAGCCGCCATGGGCACCGGCATTCATCACCACTGCCCCTCCGACGGTGCCGGGGATGCCAACAACCCACTCCAGACCGCGCCAGCCGAGTTTGGCGGTATGGTGAGCCAACTTGGGCAAGGGATAGCCTGCACCCACCGTCAGTTGTCCCGTCTCTAGATCAGTTGTGAGATAGCGCAGATGCTTAGTGGAGATCACTAGCCCCGGCACACCGCGATCGCTCACCAACAGATTAGACCCTGCCCCCAAAACCATAATCGGCAGTTCCTCCTCCTGTGCCCAAGTATAGGCCGCTTGCAGTTCCGCAATCGTACGCGGTTCCACAAACCATTCAGCACAGCCCCCCACATTCAGGGTCGTAAACTTCGCCAGGGAGACTTGACGTTGTAGGGGGCACTGGGTTTGGGGCAAGCAGGACAAGGTCATAGGGCGATCGCCTCAGTGAGGGAAGCAACACTTAATTGTTCCTGGTCCGCCATGACAGATGGAATCAGTTGATTGAGGTTGCCAGCCCCCAGGAAGATGACCAAGTCTCCCGGCTGCAGCAGATGCGCCAAGCGAGTTTGTACCGCCTCAAGGGTGGGGCAGTAATCCACTGAAGCATGATACTGACGGGCACAGGCGGCAACATCGGCACCACTAATTGTGCCAGGATTGGGTTCGCCGGCACTATAAATATCCGTGAAGATCACGTGATCCGCTGTGGTGAAGCACTGGCCAAAGGCCTCGAGAAAGGTTTGGGTACGGCTATAGCGGTGGGGTTGAAACACCGCCACGATCCGTTGCCAAGGGGCTTGAGTGCCCACTTGGAGGCGGGCTGCCTCTAGGGTAGCCATAATTTCACTGGGATGGTGGGCATAGTCATCAATGAAGCGAATTCCATTCACCTGTCCCCGTTCTTCAAAGCGGCGGCGGGCACCGCGAAACTCTAAAAGGGCCGCCGCAATGGTGGCAAAGTCAATGCCGAGATACCGCCCCACTGCAATCACCGCTAGGGCATTTTGCAGGTTGTGGGCACCCAAAACATTCAGTTGCAAAATGCCAAGGGAGGTGCCTCGCTCCCAAACCCGTGCCGTCGTTCCCTCAGAGGTGTATTGAATATGATCCACACAGTAGTCGGCCGCTGCTTGCCGTTGTAGGCTATAGGTCAACAAGCGCGGATGATGCAGGCGATCGCGGATATTCGGACAATCGGCACAAGCAATAACAATGTCTGCTTGATCAGCAAACTGCTGAAACGTGGCCACCACCTCTTCCAGGGAATTGTAGTGATCGGGGTGGTCAAGTTCAATATTGGTAATGACGCCAATATGGGGATGGAATTTGCGCAGGGAGCCATCAGACTCATCAGCTTCAGCCACAAGGTAAGGACTTTGACCCACGCGGGCGTTGCCCTGCCATGCCGCCACTTCACCGCCGACGATAATTGTTGGATCCAGCCCGGCCTGTAACAGCAAATAGGCAATCATACTGCTGGTGGTTGTCTTACCGTGGGTACCGGCAACGGCAATACTTTGGCTGCGGTCCATCAGCGCCGCCAGTACATCGGAACGGTGAAAGATTGGACAGCCTAAGTGTTGAGCTGCTTGATATTCAGGGTTATCGCTGCGAATGGCGGTGGAGCAAATGACCTGAGGCAGTGGGGTAAAAGGATACATTTCAAGGTTAGCAGCACTCTGGCCAATAAAAATCCGCACCCCTAACTCAGCCAGTTGCTCGGTCAAACGATTGGGACGCAAATCGGATCCAGACACCCTAAAGCCCTTTTTGGCCAGAATGTAGGCAAGGGCTGACATCCCAATACCGCCAATGCCAATGAAGTGGAATGGACGTCCGTTAAACTCCATCACTGGCCGATTTGCCACAAGCAACTCCTTTACTCCGGCAAAAGAAAATCTTTAGAACCAAAATAATAGTATCAATAGACTCAAATCAATGGATTGAATATCAACTTAGGCATGAACTAGGTATAAATTCTTAGGCTAATCATAGCAGGTTACCTTGAAGCTCCATGGGCTAATACTGGCAGATCTGGGGTGAATATGTCACCTTGAGCGAAAAAATTTGTTGCAGGCAGTTTATTGAGCATAGCTCAGCCTAGGGTTGATTTCAGCAGTGGCTCAAGACTTCGACAAAGAATAAACTCTGGCAGAGATAAATTCGGCGGGGTGTATGGTAGAAGGTTGATACCGCCTTGTCGGTGTGCCGTTATCTTGCTGAGGACTGGGAATGCTGACGAATTTGCTAGCTTGGAGTATGGCGATCGCTAGTTTAGGCTTGTATCTGTTGGGCTTCTTCCTGCCGGAACTGTACCGTAGGTTTGATCTGGTGGCCAGTGGCGCGGGATTATTTTTTGCTTTGACCCTGTGGATCTATGGCGATCGCATTGGCGGTGGCTTGCTTTTGGGAACGACAGCCGCAGTGGCTTTAATTCTTTGGTTGGGCGGGCAAACCCTGAGCTATCGCTGGCAACTTACCCACCCCGGCGATCGCACCGATACCCAAAAAGCCCAAGCCCTCTGGCAAAAAGTCCAGTCTCTGCTGCCCGAAGGTACCTTTGCGAAAATTAGTGAGCCACTCAAAGGCCTGGTGAGTCGCTTGGGCAGTGGCTTCCGCAAGCAGCCCGATCGCCCCCAGCCTGCCGTGGATACCCCACCACCACCGATGGATACTGGCAACATCAAAGCAGATCTGTGGACAGCAAGCACCCCCAGTACCGTTGCTGAACAACCCACCCCAGCCACTGAGGAAGCGGCCGCAGTCCCAGCAGACTCTGCCGAAGGTGAACCAACGGTCAGCCCAACTGCAGACACACCGGCTAATCACGAAGGGGCTACCGAAATTACCGCTCCAGCAGAGGCAGAACCCGCAACGGTTACTGCTCCAGAAGCAGCGGTGGCCCGCTCGGAAGAGCCAGCCCCTCCTGAAAAAGGGGTTGAGGCTCCAGAGGCCACAGTGACCGCCGCAGCACCAGAAGAACCCGCATCTCCTGAAACAGTCGTTGATGCTCCAGAACCCACGGCAACCCCTGGGGCAGGGGCAGAACCACCTCTAGTCTCTGAAGCGGCTCCCGCTGCTCAACCCACAGAAACGATGCCTCCAGCGCCGCAATCGCGCAGCTCTGCCGCTGCTCCCCTAGGGGATATTCCTGAAAATAGTGATGCTGAGGACGAGGCCATGGCAGAGGGGATAACCATTGAAAATCCAGAACCTATTCCCCCTGAGGACAGTGACTGGCCCCCGCCCGAAGCCCGTCTGTAAAATCTCACGCCAGTGGGTACAGGGCAGGACTAATCCCTGCAAAAGTTAATAAAGTCAGGAATTCATAACTTTTGCTGCTTTTATTTTCTCTGAAGCAAAGCTTAATAGAATCTTAATTTTCCCCTAACTTTCCCCAAAAATTCCCCAATTTTCCCAGGGTTTTCCACAGATGGGGGCAAAGTTTTCCACAGGACTTTGCGGTGTGACTAGGGTTCAAGACATTTCTGGGGATAACTGCCGCTGCCGCCTTGGGGAAAACGTAAGGAGTGCCAAAAGTCTGGAAATGCCCATTCTGTCGTGGATTGCCATTGCCAAGATGGGTGAAAACAAGGATTGACAGCCCCTAGGATAACCCAGACAATGGAGTTCCACCGATAGAGATGCACTTGCTCTGAAACCTTGGGAGTGTAAGGCTAAATCCCCCTCTGAATCAGCGGTTTGGGGATTTGGTCAGAACTTTTATGGGAGTTTTCCACAGGTTTAGCCAGGGCGAGCTGATTCTGCCTGGAATTTTGTTTTTATTGAGGTAACTGACGGTATGAACGCTCAAGCCACGATTAGTATTCTTGCCGAGATTCCAGAGGAGCTACACGAAACCCTGAAATACTACCTCGAGCGGCATCCCGATTGGGATCAAGATCGCGTATTTGTGGCCGCACTGTCACTCTTTTTGCTGCAAAATGGAGAATGCGATCGCCGCACGGCACGGGTCTATCTCGACTCGTTGTTTAAGCGATCCTAAACACTTTGGAGGGTAGCAAAACGGGTGAGTGAGGTAGATGTCGCAATTGTTGGGGGTGGTCTCAGTGGCCTGAGTGTTGCTTGGCGGTTGCAGCAGAGCGCCCCACAGTACAGTGGGGTTCTTTTAGAGGCCAGCGATCGCCTGGGGGGCAATATCACGACGCAGGCGGCGGAGGGCTTTGTCTGGGAACTGGGTCCCAATAGCTTTGCCCCGACCCCTGCCCTCCTACAACTGATTGCTGAGGTGGGCTTGCACTCAGAGCTAATTCGGGGCGATCGCCACCTACCGCGCTACATCTACTGGCGGGGGGAACTCTACCCCCTCGAACCCACCCGTCCCCTTGCCTTAGCCACCTCAAATTTACTCAGCCCTTGGGGAAAAGTGCGGGCAGCCCTTGGTGCCTTGGGGTTTGTGCCCCCCTATCTAGGCAGTGGGGATGAGTCAGTTAATTCATTTTTCCGTCGCCATTTGGGGCAAGAGGTGGCTGAGCGCCTAGTGGCCCCCTTTGTCTCTGGGGTTTACGCCGGTGATCCCCAACAATTAAGTGCCACGGCGGCTTTTCGTCGTATTGCCCAACTGGAAAAACTAGGGGGTGGCCTCATGGCCGGTGCCCTGCGCCTGCGGCGTCAACAACCTCCCAAACCAAGGCCGCCTGCAGAGGTGCAAATGCGACCAGGGGAACTGGGCTCCTTTAGGGAAGGCTTGGCTGCTCTGCCGCGGGCGATCGCCCAACAATTGAAGGCACCCATTCACCTGCAAACCCCCGTTGAAGCAATCACCCCAGAACCCAGTGGTGGCTATCTGCTGCGCAGTGGTGAGCAAAGGTGGCATGCCCGCAGTGTGGTCTTGGCCACGCCTGCCTATCAAACCGCAGAGTTGGTCGCTCCCTTTCAGCCAGCGATCGCCCGTGTTTTGGCTGCCATCCCCTATCCCACCGTGGCCTGTGTGGTCTTGGCCTACCCCGCGGGACTGGGACGCAGTGTCCGCCCCGGATTTGGCGTACTGATTCCCCGTGGTCAGGGCATCCGTACCCTTGGCACCATTTGGTCGTCCTGTCTTTTTCCCCAACGTACCCCCGCCGGTTGGCAAGTCTTTACAAGTTTTATTGGCGGTGCTACGGATCCTGATTTGGCTAGCCTAAAGGAAGAAGCCATTGTCCAGCAAGTGCAGCAGGATCTGACCCACCTCCTTGATTTACCCGCCGCCAAGGCACGATTACTCGGTATGAAAGTTTGGCGACGGGCGATTCCCCAATATATTGTGGGCTACCCTCAGCAGTGGCAGCAGGTGACCCATGCCCTCAGTCAAACCCCTGGGCTTTTCCTGTGTAGTAACTATGCTGAGGGTGTGGCCTTGGGCGATCGCGTCGAACATGGCAATCGAACCGCGGCTGCTGTTGCTGCCTACCTTTCAGGAGGCCAGTCCTAGGGATGTCGCTGTCGGACTATATGAATGCGGCTCTTGAGCGGGCGGTTTATCACTTCAATGCAGAGGATGGGCTGATTTACGGTGAAATTCCTGACCTTGAGGGGGTCAAGACCAATGGCAAGACCGTACTTGAATGCCGCGAGCGTCTTTCCGAACTCTTGGAGGATTGGATCTATTTCCATGTCTCGCGAGGGATTCCGGTACCAGTGATTAACGGCATTGACGTTCCCATACGCGAGATTTTCTGAGCCTTAGCCTCTTGGGATACCGCTTATCTATAGGAAAGGGTTGTATTCTCAATAGGCCAGCGATCGCTGCCCCGTAACATAAACGAGCAAACATAGCATAAGATTATCGGTAAGGTTAACGAAGCGATACATCCGCTCTACCAAGGAGGATATAACCCTATGGCACTCGTACCCATGCGCTTGCTGCTGGATCACGCCGCCGAAAATGGTTACGGCATTCCCGCCTTCAACGTCAACAACATGGAGCAGATCCAAGCCATCATGCAGGCAGCTCACGAAACCGACAGTCCCGTGATTTTGCAAGCCTCGCGGGGTGCCCGTAAGTATGCCGGGGAAAACTTCCTGCGCCACCTGATTTTGGCTGCGGTGGAAACCTACCCCCACATTCCCATTGTGATGCACCAAGACCATGGTAACGAGCCTGCCACCTGCTACTCCGCCATTCGCAATGGCTTTACCAGTGTGATGATGGATGGCTCCCTCGAAGCCGACGCCAAAACCCCCGCTAGCTACGAGTACAATGTGGCTGTCACCAGTGAAGTGGTCAAAGTCGCGCACTCCATTGGTGTCTCTGTGGAAGGCGAGCTGGGCTGCCTTGGGTCCTTGGAAACCGGTAAAGGGGAAGCTGAAGATGGTCACGGATTTGAAGGTGCCCTCGATCACTCGATGCTCCTCACCGACCCCGATCAGGCTGTGGACTTTGTGGAGCGCACCCAAGTGGATGCCCTGGCGGTGGCCATTGGAACCAGCCATGGTGCCTACAAATTTAGCCGCAAACCCACCGGCGAAATCCTCGCCATCAGCCGCGTGGAAGAAATTCACCGCCGCTTGCCCAATACCCACTTGGTGATGCATGGCTCTAGCTCGGTGCCCCAAGAATTGATTGACATCATTAACCAGTACGGCGGTGCGATTCCCGAAACCTACGGGGTCCCCGTGGAAGAAATCCAAAAAGGCATCAAGAGCGGTGTGCGCAAAATCAACATTGACACCGATAATCGCCTAGCCATTACCGCTGCGGTACGCGAAGCGCTGGCTTTGGCACCCAAGGAATTTGACCCTCGTCACTTCCTCAAGCCATCTATTAAATACATGCAAAAAGTGTGTGCCGATCGCTATCAGCAATTTGGTACCGCTGGCAACGCTAGCAAAATCAAGCAACTCAGCCTCGATGACTATGCGGCCAAATACGCCAAGGGTGAACTGAAGCAAGTAACTCAGAAAACCGTGGTGGTTTAGGAACTCTGCGATCGCTGAGAAACGAATCACTGAGAAACGATAAGTCATGTGAGAGAGGGTGGCTACGGTCACCCTTTTTCGTTTGAATATGTTTGAATGTGAATAAAAAACAATACTTCTATAGCTTCTATATTCTTGTTCAATATTTTTAATATTCAGTATCAATATTCAGTATAGTTTCACTCAACGGGCTTGGAGGGACTCGAACCCCCGACCTGCTGATCCGTAGTCAGCCGCTCTAATCCACTAAGCTACAAGCCCAAGTCAGGAACACTATACTAGCATGAATTTTTCAAGATCTCAAAGGGGGAACAAAAAAGTTGCCCACTGGTGTGCCATAGTCGGGAGCAGAGACCATTGACCCAAATAGATAGATGCCGCAGAAATTCCACCGCTGGTGCTTGACCACTCCTCATCTGCCGCGATCGCTGGTGGCCTTTGCTGTCAGTCTGGCCACCCTTACCCTTTTAGATAGCGGTGCTCAGGTTGTCGTAGCTCACCTCAAACGCACTGCGCCAACCCTCTTTGCTTGGGCAGGCACCTTTGACACCAGTTTTGCCCCAGAGGTGTGGCTCTCGGTGATTGGCCTCACCCTCGGCACCTTAATCATTGTGATTTCCATTGCCGCCCAAAATATTCCCAAGATTACGGAACTGTACATGCAGGACTGGATCAGCCTGATCTATGTCTGGAGCCTAGTTTTGGGGGGTGCCCATATCTTCTACATCAAGGTTTTGCAGGACTTGGGGAGGCAGCCCGTTGGCAGCATTCTCTTGAATTTGTATGGACTGTTGCCCTTGGCCATTTTGACAGTGCTGCCCTACATCTTCTATATCCTTCAGTCCATCCAACCGGAAAGTGTGGTGCAGCAAATTTACCGCCACCAGTCTCGCTACATGAGTCAACTTGCCGTCATCCTCAAGGAGGGATCTCCCCAGCAACCCCAGTTTCTGCGCCGTTGTCAAGCCCACCTCATTGCCGGGCTAAACCAATTGGATGATTTGCTGACCTATGTGGCATTTCCTGGGATGCAGGCAGAAATTATTACTGCTGTCAGTGAGCTTCTTCAGCACTACATCAGTTGCAAGCCGCACTATCCAGCCTATTTCTTTCGCCTCAGTGGCGCGGTGATGGCGGATATTGCCTTCAAGACCATGTTTGATCAATTTAGCCAGATTGAAGAGAAGCATACCTTCTACGAGCAAAAGTGTTTTCGGCTCCTAGGGAATGCCTATGTGCGCTTTTTGGAGGAGGGACAGTTTCCTCTGGCGTCGTTGTGTGGCTCTGAAATGTGCGCGATCGCCCAACGCATTCTCAGTAGGGGCGATGACATTTTGCTGGACTTAATCATTATTCGCTTCAATACCATGATGCGCTTTGCCATTAAACACGGTAGTCGTCACAATGAGGCACGCAACCTCTATAACTTAGCCTTTCACTATCGGCGGTTTATTGAGAGTCTTGTCCATTACCAGCAGACCCACTTCACGCAAAAATGTGTGAATTATCTGCGGGCCTATGGCAATGAGGTGTATACGCTGGCGGAAAGTAGCCCTGCTCTTTACTTCATTGTGGATGTCTTTGCCGCGGAGCTAAAAAAGGTCTTAATCCTTGTCAATGAGCAGCGGTGGCAAGAACCCCTCCAACGGGAACTTCTGGAGCAAATGCTCCGCTTGGATCATCCCCAAGAACTCAAGCAAGCCGAGAGGGACGATCGCCCCTATGGGAAAAGGACAGGTGTCCGCCTTGTGCAAATGGGTCTAGCCCTGTTTTATCTCGCACGGCAGCAACCGCAGTTTGCCCAGCGCATTGTTGAAGATATGGTGGAAGATGCAGCAGTTCTTGGCCTGTCGGGGTTCAAGCGCCTCTTTCGTCAAAATTGCGATCGCCTGCGCCAAGCGGAGCCACGGTTTTGGGAAGACACCGATCGCGGCAATGCCAATTTGTACTATTCAGAGCACACAGCGTACCTAGGTGACCTGGAAGCCCTTGTGGACCGCGCCTGTCAGCTGCTTGAGATTGCTCAGGAGTCTTAAAAATGGTATAGTAGAAAGACTGAGGGCGAGTGGCGAAATGGTAGACGCACTACACTCAAAATGTAGCGGGGTTTCCCCATGTCAGTTCGAGTCTGACCTCGCCCATGGACTCAACCTCCTCCAAACACTTGGATATTGGCAAAGGCACAAACCGGTGAAGCGTGGCCAACCCGAATCGCTTGGTTGGGTTCGCCCTTGCCACAAAAGGGTGTACCAAAGATGCCAACGGTGGAGGCATCGCCTACAGCAATCAAACTCTGCCAAAATTCTGGCGTCGTGCCGCGATAGTTGGGATTGCGTAGTGTGCGGGTGAGGCGGCCATTTTCAATCAGCTTGGCATATTCACAGCCAAACTGAAATTTGAGGCGATAATCGTCAATTGACCAAGAGCGATTGGATTCCATGTACACCCCTGCCTCGATGTTGCTGATAATCTCATCAAAGGATTGTGTCCCCGGCTCGATATTCAAGTTGGCCATACGATCAATGGGGGGACGATTCCAAGAACAGGCACGGGCATTGGCCACACCATCAACCCCTGTGCGCTGCTGACTTTCAAGGCTCCCTAGACCCCGCAGCAGGCGTCCTTCCTTGATCAGATAGAGGCGTTTAGCCGGCACCCCCAAGTCATCAAAGGCATAGCTGGCCAGTTCACCACTAACGGTCGGATCAAACGTCACATTCAAGAGGGGAGAACCATACTGCCGCTGCCCAAAGTCCTCAAGGCGAATAAAGCTGCTGCCGGCGTAGTTACGCTCATCCCCCAGGATGCGGTCCAGTTCCAGAGGGTGGCCAATGCTCTCATGGATTTGCAGCATCATTTGGTCAGGGGCAAGGACCAGCGTTGTGGTTATTTCTGGGCACTCTTGGGCACTGAGGAGTTCAACGGCCTGCTCGCCAATGTGACGGGCGCGATCGCTCAACTGATCAGCACTCAGCCACTCTAGCCCGCCTTGATAGCAGCGGGCTAACCAACCGTGATCTGTCCGTTGCTGCACGACCCCTGCCTCCTGAGCCGTGGCACTCATATCCGTGAGCACTTGATAAAATTGCTGTTCAATTTGACTGCCATCACTGCTGAACCACTGGCTGGTGGTCTCTACGGTTTGGACAAAGGCGCGGGTTTGTATAATCTTGTCACTCACCTTGAGGCTATGGCAAATATCCTTGAGTAGGTGATTCACCTCCGCCGCTGAAAGGTAGTCAAAGGGTTGCTGTTGGGGCGATCGGTAGTGCCCCTTACCCTTGCCCCGGGCGGCTGGTGTAAAGTTAAAGACTCGCCAATGGGCGGCCGTTTTCGCCTGTCGATAGGCCTGCTGAATCGCCCCATGGATGGCGCTGGGGTGCAAATCTGGGGTTGCTGTATAGGCAAATTGACCATCGACAAGTACCTCTACCATGACACCCCGTTGGCGCGATCGCTGGTTCATTTCAGGATGTCCATCCCGAGCACTGCGAGTGGTGACAATTTCCTCAACGTAACGTAGGCCTAGCCAATCGAGGGGTAAATCAATCTGATTCAAAATAGCAGTAAAGTTCGGTGCACTCATGCCAGCGTGGTACTTTAGGGAATGGTAAAGTTTGAATCTTTTCCTATGCTAACGGCTTTTACTGCAGGGCTAACCCTAATCACAATTTCTGAGCTAGGAGACAAGACCTTCTTTATCGCCATGATTTTGGCAACTCGTCATAGCAAGCGGTGGGTCTTCCTAGGATCATGGGCGGCTCTAATTGTGATGACGCTGCTTTCAGTGGCCGTGGGCAAGGTCTTTCAACTTTTACCGCGAGAGTTCACCTTTGCCGCTACAATTTTGCTCTTCACCGTTTTCGGTCTCAAGATGCTGATTCAAGGCTGGCGGATGGGGAATAGTCCCTGTGAGGACGAGTGTGAAGCGGCAGTGGAAACAGTGGAAAAAGCGGAAGCCAATCTCAGCCGTTGGGGCAGTAGCCCTGCTTGGGCAGCATTTGTGGAAGCCTTTAGTTTGACCTTTATGGCCGAATGGGGCGATCGCACCCAAATTGCCACCATTACCCTTGCGGCTGCCAGTCATCCCCTAGGGGTTGCCCTCGGTGCCATTGCTGGCCACGGGATTTGTGCCGCGATCGCCGTCTTGGGTGGCGGCTTGATAGCTGGCCGCATCTCAGAACGGACACTGACCTTGGGGGGTGGTGCTTTATTTTTACTCTTCGCGATTGTCACCGCCTTACAAGGGATGCCCACGCTGTCTTAGGTTCGATCTATCTTGCTCTCAATCAGATGCTCTCAATCAGAAGCACCTATAGGAGACGGCCAGAGGTGGAAAACTCCTGCACCGCAGCACAAATAAACTCCTCAAGGGAGCGCACTCCCGCCTGATCCTCAAACACGTTTGGCAGATTGTTTTGGATTTTGGCGCGAATCCACTGGCGATAGTCAGCATTTTGACCCAGTTCGATCGCTTTTTGAACATAAGCAGATGCATCCGGAGCAATTAACTCGGGTATCCCCAACAGCGTCAGAATAGCAGCTGTATGCCGCCCCCGCATAAAGCGTCCCGGTGTGGTCACCATCGGTACTTGGGCATAGTAGAGCGCTTCTAGGGTTGAATTGCCCCCTGACCATTCTAAACTGTCTAGGAAAATATCCAGACAGTGCAACATTGAGGTGAAGCCATAGAGGTTTAAGGGGCGAGAGAAAAAGCAGTACTCCCGATAGTCAAGATTTTTGGCAGCAAAGGCCCGTTCTAGGCGCTGTTCAAACCGTTGGCGGCTCTTTCTAGTCATAAAGTCGGTAATAAAGACAAATTGGCAATTTCCCACGGCTGCGGCAATTTCTGGATAGATATAGTCAAACTGTGGCAGATACTTGAAGACACTCTGGAGGCAGCCGTAGATAACCGCATCACTTTTGAGGCCAAATTCCTCGCGGGTAATGGGCGATCGCGAGTCCGGCGGCATGGGACTAAAGGCAATCCCCAAGTTTTTTAGCCTAATGAGTTTTTCGGCGTAATACTTTTCGCCATCGGCTGGTTCCATCAGCTCACTACTGAGGAAATAATCAATTGTGGGCAGGCCAGAGGTGTCGGGATGCCCCCAAGACATACATTGAATAGGGGCCAATCTTAAAGCAGCAATCTGAATCACTTCTAAATCCATCCCCAGTTCGGGAAAAATCACTAAATGCAATTGATCAGCACGAATCTCCTCAAACCATTCTTGAGGGGATTTGCTGCCCATAACAAAACGATGACAGTAGGTTTTTGCTTGCTCTGTGCAGCGATCGCTGAAATCCCGCACATAGTAACCGTACATCTGAAATTTTTCTCTATCGAGATGTTTGAGCCAGCCATGGAGCATCAGTTTCCAAACCGTATGCTCAAAAAAGTGACCGGAGACCAACCCAATCCGCAGTGGCTCATTGGCCTTAACCGCTGGCATCTGTGGCCGTTCCCAGGCAGATGGAATAATACTCATCATGACTTCATGGACCATCTGGCCATATTTTTGTTGCAGATCGCGGGTTTCATCCCCCTGATAGGGCAGTAAAAATGTCCCCACCCTCCTCAACCACTGATACAGATATTTTTTCTGATCCAAAGGGAAGCTTTGAAACCGTTGATAGAAATCGGATATCGATTCCCTAATTTTTTGGCGACATTCATTTAGCTCTTCTACATCTTTATAAACGTAGAGGAGATAACTTAGAGATTTGAGAAAATCAATGCCAATTTGCCAGTCGGGTCTGAGTTCAATGGCTCTTGCGTAGGCCCTAAGGCACTGTTGCAAATCACTATCAGCACCACTGAGCAGTGCCAAACGATACCAAGATTCTGCTAGGTTAGGATCTATTGCTAGCGCATGATTGAGAGCGGAGATGGCTGCTTGATAGTTTTTGTCCTTTCATTTATTTAGCGCCAGTTTTTGCCATCCCTGGACAAAGACAGGATGGGTTTTTTGCTCAGCAGTTTGTTGAATAAATTCCTCGATACACCCCATAATTGAGAGCCTAGCGCAATGACGATGGTAGAGGTTCAGATTTAGGCATGCTCTCCCTTGCTTTGGGACACAATCTCACTATGGTTGTAGATTTCTGCCTATCCGCTTTATAGCTTGCCACACGGCGCACCCACTCCGAGCACTATTCTATTTGTGTTTCCTTGGGCTGCCACAGGAGCGGGCACCCTGGCGATCGCCCGACTTAGCACGTTCCTAAGTGAGACTTAGAACAGGCACCCCCTACTGCGATGCAAAATCGTTATTGGGTTCGAATTTGGGACAAACCGGCCCCCGGGTAGTAGGTGCCTAAGATTTGCAAATAGTTATAACCGCGCTTACCCAGTTCATAGGCGCCGGTCTGACTCATGCCACGCCCGCCAAAGACGTCCCGCACAATGTCGTCAGTGGCAGCATACATTGAAACTATAACGCGGCCACTTTTGGTGAGGACAATACCCCGCGTGGCTTGCACTGCCGCTTGAGTGGTTGGCCACTCGGTTTCAATGCCGCGATACACCTGCCAGCGTTCGTCATTTCCTAGATCAAAAAAGCGGCTGGCGGGCTGGAACATTTGAGCAAGGGCGTAGGAACGGGCGGCGATCGCCTGGGCTTTGAGGGTCTCCATTGGCCAGTCGGGATACACCTCTGAACCGACCACACTCACCAAGTACTCTTCTAAGTCCACTTGATTGACAGCTGTGATGGCATTGCCCTGGGCAATGAGGCGCACCACACCGCGATACCACTTATCGCCCACAAAGGTGAATTGGTTATGGGGGCGGACCCACAGGGAGGGAGCAAGGGGCTGGCCATTCCACAGCAGGACACCTCCACGGGCGGTCACCATGACTCCCTGAGAAGGGGCTAACTGGGTCATCACTTGCTGTTGATCATTCGTCACTGCAGTGGCGACTGCGGTACCAACGATTAGTTGCGGTTGATCGCGGGCGATCGCCACCCGCACTTGAGGGGCAGGGCCTTGGCTCGGAGGCACGGGTTGCAGGGCAGGAGAGGCCACTGGGGGCAACATTGCCTTGGCGTGGGTAGAGGCAGCCACGGGTGGCTGGGGGGCTTTCTTGGGGACAGTCGCCAGTAGGGGGTCGCGGCCATCCAAAATTCGCCGCGGTAGAGGTCGTTCGAGCTTAACCGCATTCGCTAAAGGAAGGGGTTCTGACAGCGCAATAGGTGGCGGTGATAAGCTCCGCAAAAACCAGACTCCCAGACCGCCACTGGCGATCGTGGCCATCGTAAAGGAAATGAGCAAGGGTGAGTGTCCCCGTTTTGTCCCTTGGAACAGAACCCAGCTCATTCAGGTGTCATCTCCGCTAGCACCTTGCCTATTGTATAGGGGAGCACGGAATTTGCTATGCAACATTTGTTGATTTAGGACAGCAAGGAAGCGGCGATCCGCTGTAGCCATTGCTCCACCGTATCCCCATAAACAGCTAAGCTATACTCCTGTTCTGCCTGCTGCCGACAGGCGGCCCGATCAATTTGATCAATCTTGTCAATGGCGGCAATTAAAGCCTCGACAGAATCTGGGGTAATGAGAAACCCCGTTTGGCCATGGCGAATAATTTCACTGGGCCCACCACGATTGTAGGCAATGACGGGAACGCCGCAGGCAAGGCTCTCAATGACCACGTTGCCAAAGGCCTCAACCCAACGGGAGGTGAGCAACAGGGCGCGACACCGCCGCAGATGGGCCTGCATTTCTCGGGTCGGGAAAAAGCCCAGGTATTCAATCGGTGCATTGGGGTAGTCAGCTTGGATGCGCTGCCAATAATCTATATCCTGCAACTGCCCCATAATCTTTAAGGGGGTGCGAGTGACATTGACAGCGGCAACAGCATCTTCGAGTCCCTTTTCAGGAGCAATCCGCCCCAGCCAGCAAAGGGTCTCCTCTGGTTCTGCACAAAAGTCATAAAGCGAAAGATCAAGGCCACTGCCTAAACACACACAGCGATCGCCAAAGGGGAAGGTGGCCGCTTGGGTACGGGTATAGACACCAATAGTTCCCGGATACTTGTCAATGACACTGGCGATCGCCTGATCCATGACGTCGCAGACTGAGGCCATACTCACCAGATGCCCCACAGGACGGCTTAAAAACGGCGTCAGGTAAAAGGGCAACCAATCGTAGGCAAAGTTGACAATGACATCAAAGTTCTGTTGAAGCTGCCGCACCCGTGCCCACATATTGGCTAAGACACTATTGGGGGGCAGGAGAATCGGTTGATCGCGGGTTTGATGCTGGGCTGGCACTTGCAGGTTTCCCGCCACTTGTTCAATGGTTGCCGCTACTGGCAAGTGGGAACCCGCGGGGGCAAGGATGTGTATGGTGTGCTGGCGATCGCCCAAGGCCTGAGCCATATTGAGGATCGTCAGTTCAACACCGCCCCCTTTTCCTGTGCCTAGGGGGCCAACCGAAGTGGAGACAAAGAGCAGCTTCAGGGCTCAACTCCTAGCGCAGCGCCTCAGCACCAGCCACCACTTCAAGAATCTCTTGGGTAATGGCAGCTTGACGTGCTTTGTTGTAGGAGAGGGTCAGGGTACCAATCAGGGCTTGAGCATTCTCGCTGGCGTTGTTCATTGCCGTCATCCGTGCTGCTAATTCTGAGGCGGCGGCCTCTTGCAGTGCCCGTAGCAACTGGTTATTCAAGTACAAGGGCAGTAGGGCGTCGAGAATTTGTACCGGATCCTGCTCAAAAATCATATCGGGGGGTAGAGCGGGCAGGGTCGAGGTCACTTTCTCGCGGTTGACTTCCAAATGGGAGGCACGGGTTGTCAGGCGGAAAATTTCATCATCGGCGGTTTCCAGCCCTTGAGGATCTAGGGGGAGCAGGGTTTGGACAACCGGCTTTGAGCTAATGAGGGAGACAAACTTGGTGTAGATGAGCTCCACCCGATCCACCGTTTCCGAAAGGAAGAGGGAAAGCAATTCACTGGCAATTTGACCGGCTTCACTGGCGGAGGGGATCTGCTCTAGGCCAGAATAGACTGCATCAATGGGATAGTCACGGCGCTGGAAGTATTGAGTTGCCTTGCGACCAACAATCACTAAAGTGTATTTGAGGCCCTCCGCTTCGAGTTCTTGGATACGTTCCTTGGCTCGGCGAATGACGTTGGTGTTGTAACCACCGCATAGCCCGCGATCGCCCGTCACCACCAGCAGCGCCACCGTCTTCACAGGGCGCTTTGCCAACAGCGGTAAGTCCACGTCCTCAAAACGCAATCGAGTCTGCAAGCTGTAGAGTACCTGGGCCAAGCGATCGGCAAAGGGACGGCTCGCCATTACTTGCTCTTGGGCACGGCGAACTTTTGCTGCCGCCACAAGGCGCATAGCTTCAGTGATCTTGCGGGTATCTTTAATCGTTTTGATGCGATCGCGAATAGCTTTGAGATTGGCCACGGTAATCTAAACTCCTAAGCAAAGCGTCCCTGCCCTAAGATTTTAGCCTAGAGGGGGATCGCCTAAGCAGTCTTTTCACGGGGGGTTGACCCACCCCTAGCAGCCAGCATTGTGATCACAGGAACCGCCAAGGCAGCAACCGGGGGAAGAATGCGGCCAAGGGGTTGAGGGAGATTCAAGCTGACGCCCAAGGCAGAAACCACGGTTGCCGCAATGCCACTTATCCAAAGCACTGTGTCGCGTCGCCGTTGTTGTCGCTTTAGGCGGTGATTTTCCTGGGCAGCAAGGGTGAGTTCGGTGGGCACAACGGTTGAGGATTGATTGGGCAATCCTTCTAAATTCTGCTGTAGGCTCTGCAGTTCGTTTTGGACTTGAGCCAGTTCCTCCTGCAGGCGATCGCGCTCTTCTTCCACTCGGGTGAGTTGGCGTGTCACCTCCACCAAGCGCTGAGCAAGGTCTGCATTGGCAGACTTCCCTAAGAGTGCTGTATCCTCTAAAGGTGCCGCTGGGGCAGCAGCCAGGAGAGTTTGCACTTGCTGTGCCGAGGCCGCCTTTTCGGTTTGCAGGGCAGTTAGCTGAGCTTGCAGTTCCTGTACTTGGGAAGCTTGAAGTTGTAACGTCGCCAGTTGCTGCTGCAGTTCGTCCTGCTGAATAAGAGCCTGTGCCAGTTCCTGTTCAAGATTTTGCCGCAGGCCGCTCAAGGTGGCATTTTCTTCGCGAAGGCGGGCAATTTCCGCCTCTAGGGGAGCTGTTTCTACCGCTGGGGTTGCTGCCTGTGCCCCTAGTTCTTTCATCTTAGTCAAGAGGGCTGCATGCTCCTGCTGAAGGCGCTCCAGGTCTTGGCGCAGTTGATCTCGTTGCTGTTGCACATGGTTGAGTTCTGCAGTGAGCTCGCTAATTTGCGCCTGTAGGGATTGGTTGTGGGCGATCGCCCGCTGTTGGGCGCTCAGGGTGAGGGACTCCAATTCAGCCGTCAGGGAGTTTAGATCAATACCCTGTGCAGGGGGGCCGTCCAACTCACCCAAATCACTGATGATGCTCTCTAATAGGTCGTCGGGTTGGTTGCTAGGGGATTCTGGACTGGCCATGATCCGGATACCTGCGCAAGTGCTAAGCATTGCTCCAATTATAGCGATCGCCGCCCCTATCCTCTAGGCTAGGGCTTGAACTCGGTGGGTACTATTGGGCGCCCAAGGAAAAAGCTGTTTGAAAGTCTTGGCGGGTCATGGGCTGTGTTACCTCTAGCCCCTCACCCCCTAGGACACGGAGCGGTTCACCAGCAATGGAAATCCAAACTGGTGCCTTGGGATCACTCGCCGTTGCTGTGTACAAGACCTGCCCTAAGCGCGCTTGCATCGAGGCACTCCCCCCGCCCTTGGTAAACTCTGGGGAGAGATCAACATGGATGCCATCGGCTTTGACTTCTACCCAATTGACACGGGTATTTTCCGGAATGCTGGTGGTGACATCTTGGTTGGCAGGTCCTGCCAAAAGCCGCTCCAGACGCGATCGAATAAAGAGTTCTGGCCGTGTTGCCGAGGTATTAATCCGTACGGTTGCAGGCACCAAAATGAGGGTGTCCCCTTCATTTTTCACCCAAAAGATTTGAGTTTCCTGCTGCTGCGCGACTTCCGCCGCATTGGGAACTGGCTCTGCCTGCCGCGGAGGATTCAAGGTTAGCCATGCCGCTGTACTAGCCGAGGCAAGGCCAATAACGGCCAGCCCAATCAATGCGGGGCGGGAGCGGGTGACTTTTGCTGCCATCACGATCTCTCCTTGGCGGGATGCACCTGCCTTTATTCTAGACGTCACCATTCAAGGGTAAGGTTCCATTTCCGGTCGCGTTAGGGGCAGTCGACAACTACTTAAACTAGTTAAACTAGAGGACAATTGTCCCTTTGGATACCGTTTAAGTCATGGTGCAAACGGCTCTCGGTGCAGAAGAACTGGCTACTGCCCTCCTTGATGCGGTTAGGATTGCCCCCAAAGATTGGCATCGCCTCAAGGGAAATCGCCGTGCCCGTGCCCTCGAACAAGCGGCTGCCGCTCTCGTCTATCTTCTCAAGGAAAATGATGCTGAGGCACTGGCGCATCTCCAACAGGCAGTGGGTTGGCTCGATCGCTCCATTAGTGCACCTGCCTGCCCTACACACCACCCTTAGGGGTGCCAGCGTCGCCACTGGGAAACCAGCAAATCGCTGGTGACATGGAGTAGTGCCGATAGCTCTAGGCCAAGGGCGATCGCCAGTCCCCAGCGCCAATCTACTCGCCACCAGTGATGCAGCCATTCCTGTAGTCCCGTGAGATGACCCGTGCAGGCGGCTACGCCAGCAATCAGTCCCAGCCCTAACCCCAGCCAAAAACTGAGATACAGCAAACGAATGAGGGTTCCCACTAGCGGGCCATGGGTCCAAAGGGAGCGGTGGCAAAACATCTTTTGATAGGGCAGCCAAATTATCCGTAGCCAGCCCCAACGGTAGTAGGGTAATGAGACCGTATCTAGATCAGGGCTCAGGAGAAAGCCGCCAATGCCAAAGCTGCTACTGGCAACTGCCCCCCACACCCAATCGCGCGTCAGAGCACTGACGGTAAAGCCAACCATTGGCATAACGATCCATGTCAGGCGATCGTGGGTGCGACCACTGGGCATCCCCTCCTCCGAACACACTTTCCCTGAGAAGCTACGGACAGGTAGGCTGGATCATGCAATGGCAGAACTTATTGCGGACGGTGTGCGTCTAAGGGAGCTTGAAGCAACTAGACTGAAATTTGAATTTGATGCAGAGGGAGCGCGCAAAACTAAATCGCAGGGTGTGCCAGTTCACACACCTATCCCCGATTAAGTATGCTGAGCTCGTTTAAGGGCATGGGTTGGCGAGCCAACTGAACCGTGGGACTGTGCATCGCTGGTGGAGGAAAGGGAATGGAGCAACGGTGGCATTCTTGGCAATTTCGAGCGGTGGTGAGTTGTCTATGGGCACCCACTGCCGCATGGATTATGGCTCAGCCAGCTACAGCCAGGGATCTGCAACTGTGGCGCCTCAACCCTGCCACTAATCAACTGGAAATCCGCACCGAACGGGCTGTTCAGCCCCGTGCTGAGTTGGTCTACAATCCAACCCGCCTTGTCATTGACTTGCCTGGTGTCGTTCTCGGGAGCCCCCAGATCAGTCAAAACTACAGTGGTGCCATTCGCCAAGTGCGGGTTGCCCAGTTTGACCCCCAAACGACGCGGATTGTGGTCGAATATGCGGCGGGTTTTACAATTGACCCGCAGCAGGTGCGCTTTCGGGGAGTCACAGCCAATAACTGGTTGGTGCAACTGCCCACACCCCAACAGCAGACAGTTGCGCTACCGACGCCGCCCCCACCGTCTTCCCCTTCCACCCCTTCGGTACCGCCCACAGAGCCCCTGCAAATTCGGAGTTGGCGTGCCGATGGCACGGGTTTTCTCGTGTTTGCTGATCGCCCCTTGCCCGAAGGCAGTTACACCCTTCGCCGGCCGCGGCGCGATCGCCTTGAAATCCTCCTTAGCAATAGTGAACTCATTCGCAACTTTAGTCCCCGGCGCTTGGAACTGCGCCGCTTTGGTCGGGATCGCATCCGCGCCGAAATCCGTGCCCAGAGCGATCGCCAAGTCCAAATCACCCTCGATATTGATGCCCAAGATGCCGATTGGCAAGTGAGTCCCCGTAATGATGGCTTCGTGATTGTGCCCTCAACCACGGCAATTACCCCGCCGACGGCTCCGCCACCCCCCCAACGACCTCGTGGGATTCCGGCAGCCAGTGCGCAAACCCCCCTCACAACAATCCAGCGCGTTGACTTGGGGGGACGAGAGTTATTAATTCAGGGCGATCGCACCGTTTTCTATAGCGTGGGCTGGGAAGGCAATCGCTATCGCATTCGCCTCCGCCAAGCCCAGTTGGGGAGTGATCTACGGGAACCGTTCCTTGCCAGCGGCAGCCCCCTGAGCAATATTGAATTTCGGCAAGAGGATAACCAAACTGTCTCCATTCTCCTCACCCCAGCGCCCAACTTTCGCATCCTTGGCCCTCGTCCCCTATCGGCTGAAGCGTTTGTTGTGCAAATTCAGGGGACAAATGACTCCCTAGGGAGTACGTCCACCCCTATTGATATTCCACCAACAGTAAGCCCCGAGCCTCCTCCTCAACCCGTCCCCCGCGGTCGTTTTGTGGTGGTCATTGACCCGGGTCATGGGGGGCCAGATGCTGGCGCAGTGGGTATTGGCGGCATTCGCGAAAAGGATATTGTTCTAGATGTTGGTCTTCAGGTGGCCCAATTTTTGCAGCAGCAAGGTGTGCAGGTGATAATGACCCGCACTACAGATATTGATTTAGACTTGGCTCCCCGGGTAGCCATTGCCGAACGGGCACGGGCAAATGCCTTTGTCAGTATTCACGCCAATGCCATTAGTATGGCTCGCCCCGATGTGAATGGATTGGAAACCTACTTTGCCCCCGGACGCTCCAGCCGCCTCGCTGTTGCCATTCACAGGAGTATTCTCAGTTCCTTGAATATTCGCGATCGCGGGGTAAGGTCGGCGCGGTTTTATGTTATCCGCAACACTTCCATGGATGCCACTTTGGTGGAAATTGGTTTTGTCACTGGCGCAGAGGATGCAGCAAACTTTCAGAATCCGACCTGGCGCACGCAAATGGCACGGGCGATCGCCCAAGGTATTCTGAATTTTTTGAATGGGAGATGATGGAGCTGACGGGAGTCGAACCCGTGTCCGCCCTAGCTATTCATCGACTGCTCCTTCACAGGCTTAGCCTTTTTGACCCTCAGGCGGGGACTGTTCCTTATCCCGAACAGTAGGATGCTCTGGTAGAGTCTTTGCTAAACAGCCCACCAGAGAGAACTGCCTAGCGCATCCGTTGGGGTTAACCCGCTGCCCTTAACGGAGTCGGACAACGAGTGCTCGAACCTGTATAGAGGTCTTAGGCTACCGCAGCAGCTTTACGAGCGAAAGGAACGATGTTGTTCGCAGTTACTTTTGACTTGGACTCTGGATTAACGAGAGATAGTCCACTCTCGACCTGCATCACAGCCCAACTTTCACTAGGACGTCGAAGCCGTTTCAGCCCCTTCTGTAGAGCTACTCCTAAATTAGCGCATTTTTTTGGAGTTGACAACGGGTAGTTATTCGAGCGACAGCCGGCCCATGGTTTGCGGTTGAGGACGGGGGGCGGGGCCGGCCGTTGCGATCATCCGCTCCAACTGTTTGCGTGGGGCAAAATACTCTTGCCACAGGGCAGGGGCATCCAGCGTGTCCCCCCCGTGAGTCGTCAAGCGTTGCCGCACGCGGCAGAGAACAGGGGTATTCACACAGGCACCGGCAATAATCACTTGCCCCTTGCTGAGGGCCGGCAGTTCTCTGAGCAAATCTCGACCCGCCGCCTCCACCCCATGTTTGAGGCTCTCTTGATCCACGGGGTTGACAATTCGCAGAATAAACTGGCTCATGCACTGGGAGAGAACATCGCTATCGAGTTTGCCCGGACGCTGGGTAATCAATCCCACCCCCAGGCCAAATTTACGGCCTTCACTGAGAATCGTGCGCAGCACCCGCTTACATTGCGAGGGTTCATGGGCAGGGGCAAAGCGATGTGCTTCCTCAATCAAAATAAAGACCGGGTAGGGGAGGTATTGCTCATCCCGCTCAGAGACGCGGCCTTTTTGGGTATTGATGCGGGCATGGTTGGTTTGGCGCAAAATGGCGGTGGCAATGACCTGCTGCTCTTCAAGGGGAATCTCATTCATTTGCAGAATGGTCACTTGGCCGGGGGTGAATAACTCCTGCGGTGGTAAGTGTTCAGAGGCATGGAAATAGTCGGAGCGCTCCATTTTTTCTAGCTTCCAGGCCAAAGCATCGGCAGAGGAACCCGGCTTGACATTGCCCGCTTCATCTTCAACGCGATCCACATCATAAACCGCTCTAATCAAATCTTGGATACTCCAATGGCCCTTGGGATAGCAGCGGCGTACTTCATCGTGGGCTTTTTTGAGAATGGCCTGCTGGCGATCGCTCATCTGGGGAAGGAGGGTGAGAATATCGTAAAACTCAAGGGCGGAGACCCGAATTTTAATGTTTTCTGGCCTAATGATCTTCACCTGGGGTTGATAGCCATCTTCCCCTTGAAACGCTGGGTGTCCCCTCATTTGGGTCAAAGTGTCGTATTCCCCATGGGGGTCAAGGATTAGCACCGCTGCCCGATTTTTGGGGGACAGCAATTCCTCCACCAACACACCTGCGGTATAGGATTTTCCTGATCCTGTCCCTGCAAGGATGGCCAGATGGGTACTCACCAGTTCTTTGACATCAAGGGCAATGGGAACGGCACCCTCCTCACGCAACAGGAGTGACCCGATATGAGCCGCCCCCGGCGCCCCTGGCTTTTTCCTGTTGAGGACCCGTTGCAGCAGCTCATCCTCGGCTAAATAGACCTTGACACCGGGCACGGGGAGCCGCCGCAAATTATTGAAACCAAAAACAGGATCAAATTCGCCGACGATTTCTACGGTCATCTCATAGAGTTCCGCCGGCTCACAGGTAAAACCAATGAGAGCAGCCACAGCACCGGGATTCAGCTCGTGATCGGCAAACATGCGATCCGGCAGATGCTCGATCAGACGGCAGCTGGTAATTTTACCCAAGACTTGGTGAACAGCACCATCATCGGAGTTTGAGGTCGCACTTGGGGAACGACTCAGCTCGTAATAGACAAATTCGCCCATTCGCACCGGCTGGGCATCGGCAGTAATAAAGATGTATTCACTACTGCTGTCGCCAGGGCCTTTAACAATGCCAACGATGTGGCGCGAGGGAGCTTGGCTACGGTTCATGGTACGGCAGGGGAAAGTAGGGTAATACGGTTATTTCAATCCTAGAGGATTGCTCAACAATAGAGTCTGAAAGGATAGAGTCTGAAAGGGTCTACTCCTCGAGAACAGCTGGGGGAGCACCGGGGGTAGGAATGAAGAAAGCAATAATGGCCCCGAGGGCAAAACCGGCCACATTGCGCAGCAGCGGTAGCCATTCTTGAGTGCGCACTAGAACAGGACCTAAGCCAAAGGCAAAGAAAAGCATCCCCCACAGAGGTGAAAAGAGGAGAATCCACGTCCAAGCCACCTTTTGAGCGGGACGGCGGGGACGGGCCACAAAACCCAAAATAAGACCGCCAAAGATCGAGGTGGCGAGGGTGAGGATCCATTGCTCTTGGGGTAATCCTGGCACAGCACGGCAGCCCCCTTGGGCAAGGCAGGTTTCGATGGCTTGTAGAGACTGCAGAATAGCCTGATCTTCGCCGTTGTCGCGGACAAAGTATTGGTTGCCAAAGCGGGTTTGCAATTCGACCCAAAAGGTGCGCTGGAGGACGCGGTAGGCCGTGTCGCCCACATTAAAGTTCAAAAGATTCCCACCGCGGGTATCCGCCACCAACAGAATACTGCGATCGTCTAAGTCCCAAAAATCGCGTACAGCCAGGCCGGGGGTGCGATCGTACTGGGTGAGGACGCGCAATTTCCAACCGGTCTGCGCCTCAAAGTCGGCGAGTTCGCTGTCAAGGCGTGCCTTTTGAACCGGGGTAAGAATTTGGGCTAAGTCAATAACGTTTGTTGGTTCTGGGGGTAACAATTCAGGATTGTTAAAGCTGTGGGCAGGGGCGATCGCCCCCAACCAGCAGAAGCTAACAAGCACCATGACTAGGCCAAGTTGGCGAAACCAGCGCCGGAGTTGTTGAGGCATCGTAATAAAAATTTACAAATAGAGCATCTTTTTTAATTATCTTAAGGGTACGCTGCGAAACATTGCAATCAGGCTTGCCCCCCTTTCAGGGAATAATGCAGTATTTGTTCAAACTCGCCCCTATCCGGAGACTGCCGTTGCTGCACTGCCGCCTAAGTTTCCCCTTCCCTCTGTTTCAGTGGCCACAGGAATGGGACGCTGAGAAAGGGCCACTAATTCTGGATAAACCTCCATGAGTGGGTTGGGCATCGTGAATCCTCAAGTTGCTAAGCAAGCCTCAGCCAGATGATAGACCAGTGCCTTCTGTTTTATGGTTTGAAAAATATTGTAAAAACCATTGGCACGAGAAGGAATCAGGCTGATATCCAGCCCAGTTTGTCGAATGAAATCAGGCTTTAACTGGATGATTGCGGCGGGAGCCAACCGGTTTAATCCCTTGACCAACAGGCCCACTAATCCCTTCGTCAGTTGGGAGTCGGAATCGCCCTGAAAAATTACCTTGCCCTGCTGCAAACTGGCAGTCAGATACACCTGAGACACACAGCCAGGGACCTTATTTTTTGCCACTTTTTGCTCCGCGGGAAACGGCGGCAGGCCCTTGGCAAACGAGGGCAGATATTCATAGCGCCGCTGCGATTCTGCAATCTGCTGGAAGCGCTGGGCAACCCGCTCCAGGGAGGCAGGCAAGGGTTGGGAGGCGGTCAGCATATCAATCGAGGCGTAGGTCTTAAATAAAAATGATAATTATTCTTACTATATAAAAAGCAGAGGAACTGTGGGAAGTCCTCCGCTGTATGTATAGCCTTAGGACGGGGGACTGCTACACAGTCAATAGATTGGCGGACGGCTGGCTAAACAATTGGGCAAACCGCCGGGCTGGGCGATCGCGCCAACCCCCTTTGCCATAGGCATACCCCGCTATCAGAGGAAAGGCAATCGTTGCTTCCGAAAAGACCATCTGCTCAACATTCTTGTTCACCTTGCCCCAGGAATGGGCCTCCCGCAAGGTTGAGCCAGAGAGCGCCCCATCGCGTTCATCGGCAACTGTCACCTGAATCGCATACTTGTGCATCCTCACATCGAATCCCAGCAGTTCCGCTGCAACAACCGTATCCTGGGCAAAGTTTTTGGGAACTCCGCCGCCAATCATCACCAACCCCGTGGATGGACTCGCCAATTTACATTGGGTTAACTCGCGAAAATCGCGCACTGAATCAATCGTCAGATGGGCAGCCGGTGAATTCCACTGATGATGGACGAGGCCAAAACCTGCGGAACAATCGCTGAAGGCTGGAACAAAAATGGGCACATGATGCTGGTAAGCGGCCAATACCACTGAGGGCCTATCAGTGCCGCGCTGTTCCAAGTAGCGCCCCATTTCTTGGATAAATTCCCGTGAAGAATAGGGGCGTTTTTCCAGCGATGCGGCAATCTCAGCAATGGTCATATCGCAAACCCGCAGTTGATGTTCGTCAATGTAGGTGTCATAGATGCGATCAATGCCGTGTTGCCGCAGCAGCTCGTCATCTGCTAGCGGATCACCGACATAATGGTAAAATCCCAATGCTTCAAAGAAATCTTGATCAACAATATTGGCCCCAGTTGAAACAATCACATCCACCATGTTGTGGCAGATCAAATCATAGACCACTAACTTCAGACCCGCACTAAACAGAGAACCTGCCAGACAGAGGATAATCGCGCAGTCCGGGTCACGCAGCATTGTGTCATAGATTTTGGCAGCCCGTCCCAAGTTGCGTGCTTGGAAGGCCATGTGACTCATGGACTCCACTAAGGGCACCACATCTAACGTTTTAATGTCAATGGGTTGAACAGTTTTTTGTAGCAACAGCTCGCGATTCATGGCTTTCTCCTGAACCTGCTAAAAACACAACATTACCGACGAATTGCTCAGCAAACTGATTACAGGGACTGACTAACAAGCCAGCCCGCTCATACTGGGCGCTTCGCAGTGGTCGTACCAGGAGATAGCCGGATCCGATTGTCGCCGCTTGTCTAAGCGAATCTGGAGATCCCAACTCTTAAGCAAGATCGTGAGTGGATTCACCAATTCTGTTTTTGTACACCCCATTGATAAAACATCTTTCTTACCTTAACTAGATTGAGACCCCTAGAACATCCCCCCTCAGGGGACAATATAATTTCTAGGCCAGTCTAGGCAAGGTGGCTCTATTGCAGTGACTTGAAAATTTGTATCTCAGGCAACATGAATTAGGATTAACGAGCGGTCAATCAGCGATCGCATCCCTACTTGGTTTGGCATCTTGACACTTTCTTGACACTTGATTTCTAGAGTAGGCTTACCTTCTCTAAACTAAGGTGATAATCCCCGGTGCCGGAGTAGGGCTTCTGTACTTGGTTCACGGCCACGGAAGGCTTTGAAGATTTCCATAGGGGGTTGACTGCCGCCAAGGGCAAGCACGGTTTCGCGATAGCGCCGTCCCAGTTCAGCGACGGCTTGCTCATTGTCTAGGCCAACCTCCTCAAAGGCCGCAAAGGCATCAGCACTGAGAACTTCTGCCCAAAGATAACTGTAGTAACCCGCAGCATATCCCCCGGCAAAAATGTGGCTAAAGCTACAGAGAAACGCATCCTCTGGCAGAGGGGGCAAAATAGTTGTTGTCTGTGCCAGGCGATCGCGCACCTGTTGCGGGGTTTCCCCCTGTCCTGGTCGGTAGCGGTGGTGCAGCTCCAAATCCAACAAACTAAAGTGCAACTGCCGCAATAGGGCACTGCCGGCACGATAGGTGCGGGCGGCAACCAGTTTTTCGTAGTAGTGTTCTGGCAGGGGTTCCCCCGTCTGGTAGTGGCGCGCCATACTCAAGAGTGTAGGGCGATGGTAGCACCAATTTTCCATAAATTGACTGGGGAGTTCGACGGCATCCCACTCCACGTTGTTAATGCCAGCAGCGCCCGCCTCATCCACCCGTGTCAGCATGTGGTGCAAACCGTGGCCAAATTCGTGGAAGAGGGTTTCCACTTCACTAAAGGTCATCAGGCTGGGCTTGCCATCCACGGGCGGCGTTTGATTACAGACCAAGTAGGCAACGGGTAAACGGGTCCGCCATTCCCCCCGAAGGCGATATTTGGCGCGACCAAGGCACTCATCCATCCAGGCGCCACCGCGTTTCTCGCCAGGACGGCTATAGGGATCAAGGTAAAAGTGGGCGATCGTTACATTGTTTTCATCTAGAATCGCAAAAAAGCGCACATCGGGATGCCAAACGGGGACTTGGCCATCGGCTGGCACAACCGTCACCCCAAAGAGCCGCTTCACTAGGCCAAATAAACCCTCAAGCACTTGGGGCAAGGGAAAGTAGGGACGCAGTTCTTCATCGCTGAAGTCAAAGAGGGCTTCCCGCTGCCGTTCTGCCCAATAGGGAATATCCCAGTGCTGTAGATCGTTGGCCTCAGGTGCCCCTTGCGCAGCGGCAAAGGCTTTGAGGTCTTCCAGTTCCCGCGCCGCAGCCCTATAGCTGACTTGACGCAGTTCCTCAAGGAGTTTTTCCACACTGGCCACACTGTCCGCCATTTTGCTGGCAAGGCTGAGTTCAGCATAGGTGTTGAATCCTAAAAGCTGGGCCTCTTCGACCCGCAGGGCAAGGATGCGCTCAAGAATTGGTCGATTATCCCACTCACCACTGCTGGCACGGGAGATGTAGGCCCGATAGAGCTGTTCCCGCAAGTCCCGCCGCTGGCTGTGCTGCATAAAGGGGCCAAAGCTGGGGAAGTCGAGGGTAATGTGCCATGGTCCTGTTTCTGGGGTTGCGGTCTCAATGCCATCTTGGCGAGCAGTTTGGGCAGCCAACGCCAATAGACTGGGGGGAAGTCCAGCCACCTCATCGGGTTGGGTGAGCTTGAGGCGAAAGGCCTTAGTGGCATCTAAAAGGTTGTTGGAGAATTGGGTAGATAGCTCTGCCAATTCCAGTTGAATGGCATTGAAGCGCTCCTTGGCGGCACCCGTGAGGCCAACCCCACTGTGTTCGGCATTGCGAATGGCCGCTTCAACAATGCGTTTGCGCGCAGGGGGATTGCTCTGAAATTCTGGACTGGCAGCTAGTGCCTTAAAGCCTTCATAGAGGGGCCGCGATTGCCCCAGACGGGTGTAGAACTCCACCACTTGGGGTTGAACCGCTTCGTAGGCTTGGCGCAGTTCAGGGCTGTTTTTGACGCCCGTTAGATGGCTGACAATGCCCCAGGTCCAATCCAAGCGATCGCTCAGGCGCTCGAGGGGTTCCACCAACCCTTCCCACGTCGGGGTAAAGGATTGCTCAAGGGCTTCTAATTCTTGGGTGAGGTCCTGTAACAGTTGGCGCAGGGCTGGCTCAACATGGCTCACCTGAATCTGATCAAAGGGGGGAAAACCATCGCCCCGCAATAAGGGATTATCGGTGTGAGGGGAAGTCGCAATAACCATTTGGTGTCCTACCTAAGTGCGATTCGACCCCTGACGGGCTTGGGCGATCGCCTGCTTTAATTGGGTCAATGCTAATTGTAACCGCGCTTCTGGTGCAACGGGAAGCAATCCCTGGGCAGTCATTGCCTGAATTTCAAAGTGAAGGTGCGGCCCTGTGGCGTTGCCTGTACTCCCCACTAGGCCGATGATCTCCCCTTGCTTGACCCACTGGCCGGGATGGACAAAACGCTGGGAAAGGTGGGCATAGAGGGTTTGGTGCTGGGCGGGTGGGTGTTGCAAAATAACGGTGAGGCCATAGCCCCCCCGCCAATCGGACTCAATAACTCGCCCCTCAAAGACGGCCAACACCGGTGTACCTTCAGGGGCACCCAGGTCTGTTCCGGAATGGAAGCGGCGATCGCCAAAAATGGGATGGATGCGCCAGCCGAAGGTTGAGGTCATGGGCACCGGGAACGGCAAGGGAAAGAGCATTTGGCCGCGGTTGACGGTCAGCCAACGCAAGGGATTCGCTCCTGGAAAGGGCTGACGTACATAGGCGGGCACAGCCGTTTGGGCAGAGGGCAAAACATTTCTTGGGTTGGCAGCAACCACAGGGCGATGGAAGGCTGGCGCAGAGGGTTGGCGGGTGGCAGTGGGGGTGGAGGGCTGTGGAGCACCTTGGCCTTGGCAAATGTTGCTGGGAATGCTCTCGCTAACGATGGCTTGACAACCTGTGGAGCGCTCTTGGATCACAATGGGGATGGAGCGGGCAGGCTTGAGGTTTTCGAGGGGTTCACTACCGGGGGGTGGATCTACGGGTTCTGTGGAGAATACAAGAGGCTCACTCTCCACGGGTTGCAGCGGATTCACAGGGGGGGGTACAGCGGCTTCCGGTTCTACTGGCAGAGTTTCAGCAACGCTCTGGCGAGTCCCCAAAGTCGTTGTCAGTAGGCCCACGGCCAGCCCTAGAGCAATGGCGCGTTGCTCGATCATGGCTCACTCCATCACACGCACTGTTTTCAATTCTAGGGACAACCTAGGGGAATGACAATCTTCTTGCTGGCAAGGGACTAGCGATCGCGAATCTTCATATAGGCTTGAATCACCTTGAGGACCATGGGGCCACAGACAGAACCGCCGCCGCCCCCTGAGTTTTCGGCAAAGGCCACAACCACAATTTCCGGCTTCTCGGCAGGGGCATAGGCGCCAAACCAAGTATGGTTAGGGCGAGGCGGATCTTCGCCCGTACCACTTTTGCCCGCGATCGCTACCTCAGAAACATTCAGAGCCGCTCCTGTTCCATTAGTTACCACCTGTCGTAGGCCTTGGCGCAGCACTTGTACGGTAGAAGGCTGCAAGTTCAATGATTGTCGCCAGCGCTCAGGATTTTCAGAAGCAATCAGGTGCGGACGCACTTTGTAGCCCCCATTCGCAGGCACGGCAAACATGACCGCCGCTTGAACCGGACTCACTTGCAGCGCCCCTTGGCCAATGGCCGTAATTAAGGTGTCGCCATCGTACCAGCCTTCGCCAAAGGTTTTCCGCTTCCACTGGGGATCCGGGACAAAGCCCGCTGCTTCCCCCGGTAAGTCAATACCCGTTTTGGTGCCCATGCCAAAGCGCCGTGCCCACTCAATCAGGGTTTCAGGGCCAATGCCACGGGCGACTTGACCAAAAAAGGTGTTACTGCTCCAAGCTAAGGCGCCCGCAAAGCCCAAAGGCCCAAAGCCTGCCCGATTCCAATCGTGGAAGGCAAAGCCCCCTGTATAAAGAGCAGGATAGGTCATGAGAACAGTATCAGGGCTGAACTTGCCAGACTCTAGAGCCGCCACCGTTGTCACGATTTTGAAGGTACTGGCGGGGGGAAACCCTTGGAGGGCACGGTTGACAAAGGGAAACTGCCGCCGCTGTAGCTCCTGCCACTGGACTTGGGTCATACGGCGAGCAAACCAATTGGGGTCAAAGGCAGGGTAACTGGCCAGGGCCAGAATCGAACCATCGCGGGGATTCATAGCCACGATCGCCCCCGGGCGATCGCCCAGGGCAGCCTCTGCGGCTTTTTGTAGGTCTAGGTCCACCGTCAGGGTAATGTCATTGCCCGGCCGCGCCACCTTTTGCCCCAAAATACGGATCACCTTCCCTTGGCCATCCACTTCCACCTGCTGACCGCCCCAGGTTCCCCGCAGGACTCTTTCATAGGTAGCTTCCACGCCCATTTTGCCCATGACATCCCCAAGGCGGTAGCCCTGATCTCGATGGGCAGCAAGCTCTTCTTCGTTGAGTTCACCGATGTAGCCAATAATGTGGGCCGCCGTTTCACCGTGGGGATAAAAGCGCAGGGCCTCACGGTCAATTTCGACTCCCGTCAGCAAATTGCGGTGTTCTTCGAGAGCAATAATTTGCCCTTGGTTAATTCCTTGGGCAATGCGAATCAACGACGGGGAGTTCACCCCCGCTTGTTTGACCCGCGCTTCGATTTCACTGGCGGGGATATTGAGCACCCGCGAGAGAATTCTCACCGTCTGCGGCCATTCAGGCTTTTTAGCAGCAAGGGGCCAAAGAAAAACAGAGTAGGAAAACGTGTTGCCCGCCAGAATCCGCCCCTTGCGATCCAAAATCTTGCCCCGCTCTGGCGGTTTGGGAATCAGGCGAATGCGGTTGTCATCGGCCATTTGGCGGTTGCGGTGGCCTTCCACAAGTTGCAGGTAGGCCAAGCGACTGCCAATGCCCCCCAGCAAAAATACGGTCATAATCGAGAGCAACACCAAGACCCGACCCTGCTTGCCAACCTTGCGATCGCAGGCTGGGTCAGTGAGAGGACAAGGAGGGGCTGTTTTCAGGATAGCCATGGGTTGGAGGCGTTGATAACTCAGTCTATCCATTCAGTCTATCCATTCAACTGCCACTCTATCAGATACCGTCAGCTAGAGCTTAAGGCTGGCAGTCCCCTAGAAACCGTCTCGCTATTGCGCTATAGTGCCAATGTATGAAGCGATCGCGCCCTCGTCCCCGGGTCCAACCCCCTGGTCAAAATCTCGACTCCTTTCTCGATGTCCTCACCAACACGGTGGGGGTCATGATCTTTGTCTGTCTTTTTGCCAGCTTGACAGCGAGCATCTCTCCCGCCCTGGTGCGCACCCCCATGGCTCGCGAAACCCGCAAGCAGGTGTATTTCTTTGAGTGTCGCGAAAATCGCGCCCTGCCCCTTGAAAAAGATGCAGCCAGTGAGGCCATCGATCGCCACCTCAGGCAGGTTAGTGACAACCCCTTTGCATCCGTCGATCAAATTCAGCAACAACTGACGTCCTTTCGCTACAGTACCCGCTACTACGATGTACGCCTGAGTCTGGTTCTCCAAGGCGAGAAACCCATTCTGCAAACCCACTTTGAGCCCCGCGATCGCCTGGGTGGGGAGTTTTTCAACACGCTGGAAAAGCCCAGCTCCAACTTTCGCCGTGTTCTTGATCGCCTCTCGCCAGCGCGGTATTCCTTGGTCTTCTTTGTGCGTCCCGATGGCTTTGATTGTTTTCGAGCTGCCCGTGGGATTGCTTGGCGCAGTGGTTTTGATGTGGGTTGGGAACCGATGGGGGAGGGGCGTTCCATTGTCTTTGTCAGTGGCGGTGGTCGCCGTGTTACTGTGCAGTAGCCACAAGGAGGGATGATGCTTGCCAAACGAATTTTGCCCTGTCTGGATGTGAAGGCGGGGCGGGTGGTCAAGGGGGTGAACTTTGTTAACCTGCGGGATGCTGGCGATCCGGTAGAACTGGCTCAGGCCTACAATGCAGCGGGGGCCGATGAACTGGTGTTTTTAGATATTACAGCTACCCACGAAGAGCGCAACATCCTCATTGATGTTGTCTATCGCACCGCGGATCAGGTGTTTATTCCCCTAACGGTGGGGGGTGGCATTCAGTCCCTGACGATGATCAAGGATCTATTGCGGGCCGGGGCCGATAAAGTCAGCCTGAATTCGGCGGCAGTGCGGCAACCCGATCTTGTGAATCAGGCTAGCGATCGCTTTGGTGCCCAATGTATTGTTGTTGCCATTGATGCTCGACGCGAAGCCCATTGTGCTCCTGACAATCCCCGCTGGCAAGTCTATGTGCGCGGCGGACGAGAAGCCACGGGTCTAGATGCCGTAGAGTGGGCCGTGGAAATGGCCAAGCGGGGCGCGGGGGAACTATTAGTGACCAGTATGGATGCCGATGGCACCCAGGCGGGCTATGACCTTGAATTGACGCGGGCGATCGCCGAGCGAGTAGAAGTGCCCGTGATTGCCTCCGGAGGCGCTGGCACCTGTGAACATATTCGGGCGGCGCTGGTGGAAGGCAAGGCGCAAGCCGCACTTCTGGCCTCACTGTTGCACTATGGCCACCTGACGATCGCTCAGATCAAGGACTATCTACATCAGCACCAAGTGCCCGTGCGCCAAGCAGAGCCCCTCCCTCAACCAGCCAGAGAAGGACTAGGGCATTAAGCTAGAACGGCCATGTCCAGTGGCGAAACTCTGGCTTGTCCACACCGTGCTCGTAGGCATAGTTGCGGGCGGCAATTTGCATGTTGCGGAATTTTTCCTTGGCATGGGCACCCGCCACCTGCAGTTCAGGGAGGCGATCGATGGCATCAATGGCCAAACTAAAGCGATCAATCTCATTATTGATGGCCAATTCCAAGGGGGTGTTGATGTTGCCCTTTTCCTTGTAGCCCCGCACGTGTAGGTTACGGTGATTGTGGCGGCGGTAGGCAAGGCGGTGAATTAACCACGGGTAGCCATGGAAGTTAAAGATAATCGGGCGATCGAGGGTAAATAGGCTATCAAAGTCGCGATCGCTCAGGCCATGGGGGTGTTCGGTTTCCGGTTGCAGCTTAAAGAGATCCACCACATTAATGTAGCGAATCTTGAGCTCTGGAAATTCTTGCCGCAGGAGGGCGATCGCCGCCAATGCCTCTTGGGTGGGAATATCGCCAGCGCTGGCCATCACCAGATCTGGCTCACAGCCTTGATCGTTGCTGGCCCATTCCCAAATGCCTACGCCTTTGGTGCAGTGGATAATGGCCTGCTCCATTGTCAGATACTGCAGGTGTAGCTGCTTGTCGGCAACAATTACGTTGACATAATTTTTGCTTCGCAGGCAGTGATCGGCCACCGACAGCAGCGAATTCACATCGGGAGGCAGGTAAATGCGGGTCACCTTGGCACTTTTGTTGCAGACAATATCTAGAAATCCTGGATCTTGGTGAGTGAAGCCATTGTGATCCTGCCGCCACACCGTTGAGGTAATCAGCAGGTTCAAAGAGGCCACATCTGCCCGCCACGACAGATCATGGCAAAGGCTCAACCACTTGGCATGTTGGTTGAACATTGAATCAATCACATGGGCAAACGCCTCATAGGTGGAGAAAAAGCCATGACGACCCGTGAGCAGGTAGCCCTCCAACATCCCCTCTAGGGTGTGCTCGCTCAGCATTTCAATGATGCGGCCCTCAGGGGACAGTTCACCGCCGTCGGCATCCTCATCAAAGTACTCAGCAATCCAAAACTTCTTGCTGGCCTCATAAACCCCATTGAGCTTGTTTGAGGTGGTTTCGTCGGGACCAAAGATGCGAAAATTCGTGGGGTTATTGCGCATAACATCCCGCAGAAAGACTCCCAAGGGACGGGTATTTTCCGCCTCAATTTGCCCGGGCTTGTCAAAGGTGAGGCCGTATTGACGAAAGTCAGGCATTTTCAAGTCTTTGCGCAAGAGCCCGCCATTGGCGTGGGGATTCATGCCCATGCGGTAGGGACCCGTGGGGGCCAAAGCCTTGAGGTCAGGGCGGAGGGTGCCATTTTCATCAAAGAGTTCCTCAGGCCGGTAGCTGCGCAGCCAATTTTCCAAAAGCTGGAGATTTTCGGGATTGGTGTGCACATCCGCTAGCGGAACTTGGTGCGATCGCCACGACCCCTCTACCCTATGGCCATTAACTGCCGCTGGGCCCGTCCAACCCTTGGGAGTGCGCAGAATAATCATCGGCCAACGGGGGAGGGTGGTCACACCCTCTTGGCGGGCAGCCCGCTGAATCTCCTTGATCTTGGTTAAACAATAGTCCAAGGTTGCTGCCATTGCTTGGTGCATAGAGGGGCGATCGCAACCTTCCACAAAACAGGGTTCATAACCCAAACCACAGAAGTAGCTGGCCAAATCTTGGTGGGGAATGCGAGCCAAAATTGTTGGGTTGTTAATCTTGTAGCCATTCAAGTTCAAAATGGGCAGTACTGCTCCATCCCGTGCCGGATTCAGGAATTTATTAATGTGCCATGAGGTCGCCAGGGGGCCGGTTTCCGCTTCGCCATCGCCGACAACCGCAGCCACAATCAAGTCTGGGTTATCAAAGGCCGCCCCACAGGCATGGGAGAGCACATACCCCAGCTCTCCCCCTTCGTGAATTGAGCCGGGGGTTTCGGGGGTGCAGTGGCTACCGATGCCACCCGGGAAGGAAAACTGCTTAAAGAATTTTTTGAGCCCTACCGCATCTTGACTGATATTGGGGTAAATCTCGCTGTAGCTCCCCTCAAGGTAAACCGGCGCCAACACGCCTGGGGCACCATGACCCGGCCCTGCTAAAAAAATAACCTCCTGTTGATATTTTTTGATAATGCGGTTGAGGTGCAAATAGCAAAAGGCCAAGGCAGGACTGGCGCCCCAGTGACCGAGCAGACGTTTTTTAATGTGTTCGGGCTTGAGGGGCTCCCTCAGCAGGGGGTTATCGAGCAAATAGATCATGCCCACTGCCAAATAGTTACAGGCGCGGAAGAAGGCATCCATGGCCTCAACTTCAGCAGCACTCAAGGGCTGTCCTTGAATTGTGGCGCGAGCCAGACCAAAGGGATGGATATCCTCGGTGGGTGGAATAGGACAGGGAGGAGAGCTGACCATACAAAATCCTCATCAAGTCAGTGTGGGTCCTTAGAAAATCAACCTTAACGCTATAGATCAAAGTTCAGCGGCCTGTAAGCAGGGCGCAGGCACCCAACAGTCCTATCCTAAGAGGTCAAAGGGAAGCAACCAGCAAATGGGCTAAATTTTTTAATTATCCATTTCATTCTCGATTGGCCGCTGCCGGTTCTCAATGGCCACGCTGAGCCGCCAGCTAGCCCCTATTGAAGAGGATATTCAAGGGTCATGGATCCCCAAATAAAATCAAAGCAACGTATAGCGGACTACGGTGAAGTTCTAACGCCGCCGCACATTGTCAGCGCGATGCTCGATTTGGTCAAGCCGGAGACTGAGCGGATTGACTCGCGCTTTCTGGAACCGGCCTGTGGAACCGGCAACTTTCTCACGGAAATTCTGGAACGCAAGTTAAGGGTTGTTGAAAAGCGCTACGGCAAGAGCCAGTTGGAATACGAGCGCTACGCCGTCCTGGCGGTTTCGTCGCTGTATGGGATTGACATTCTGGCCGATAACGTCGAAGAGTGCCGCCAGCGGCTGTTCGAGGCGTTTGATGCGGCGTACACCCGCCTCTTCGGGGAGAAGGCAAAAGCACAGTGCCGCGAGGCGGTGCATTTCATCCTGCGGCGCAACATCATCCATGGCGATGCGCTTTCGTTGCAGACGGTCACGGACCCGCCGCAGCCGATTGTCTTTTCCGAATGGTCGCTGGTCAATGGCAGTCTGCTCAAGCGGCGCGACTTTGCCTTTCAAGAATTGCTGCGGTCTACAGAGGAAACAGGACCTTCGCTGTTTGACATGAAGCAAAGCTTTCGGTCGGATATTGGAGAAACGGTCTTCATTCCGGAACCGGTTAGGGAATACCCGCCGGTGCATTTCCTAAAGGTGGCCCATGCCTACGACGAACTACAACCCTGATGTGCTCTCCTGCCTGGCGAACCTCTCCAGCGATGAGGTGTTCACGCCGCCGCCACTGGCCAACCAGATGCTCGACCTTTTGCCGCAGGAACTGTGGAGCAACCCCGATGCCCGATTCCTCGACCCCTGCTGCAAATCGGGCGTGTTCCTGCGCGAGATCGCCAAGCGGCTGGACAAGGGACTGGAGCAACACATCCCCGACCGCCAGGCGCGCATTAACCACATCATGCAGCACCAGCTCTTCGGCATGGCCATTACGGAACTGACCGGGCTCATCTCGCGTCGTTCGCTCTACTGCTCCAAGACTGCCAACGGCAAGTATTCGGTCTGCACCGCCTTTGACACACCCGAAGGAAACATCCGCTATCGGCGCACCGAGCACACCTGGAAGAACGGGCGCTGTGTGTTCTGCGGCGCCAACGAGGAAAACTACGCCCGCGGCGCGGAACTGGAAACCCACGCCTATGAGTTTATTCACACCGAACACCCGGAGGAGATTTTCAAGATGAAATTCGATGTCATCATCGGCAATCCGCCGTATCATCTCAGTGACGCAGGTGAAAGCACTGGATCGTCACCTATTTATGACATTTTTGTAGAGCAGGCCAAGAAGCTTAATCCAAGATATTTAATCATGATCATCCCATCGCGCTGGTTTGCTGGGGGTAAAGGTTTAGATAAGTTTCGGGATACAATGCTGCACGATCGTCGCTTATCGCATCTTGTTGATTACCCAATTGCTTCTGATGTGTTTCCAGGTGTTCGCGTGATCGGCGGCGTTTGTTTCTTTCTTTGGGAACGCGACTACAACGGACCATGTAAAGTGACCACACACATGAATGGCCTAAGCGACTCAATGGTTCGTTCACTGGATCAGTTTGACATTTTCGTTCGATTCAATAAAGCGATTCCCATTTTGGAAAAAGTAATGTCAAAAGGATACCCTTCTTTAAGTGAGCAGGTGTCAAGACAAAAACCTTTTGGTCTCAGAACATTTGTTAAACCTAAGGAGGAGGGCAACGTTACTCTTTTTGCCAACAAAGCAGTCGGCAAGATAAGCAGAAGTGAAATTCCTGCTGGCAAGGATATTATAGATAAATGGAAAGTCTTAATATCAATGGCATATGGAGAAGGCGGCGAGGTACGCGAATATCCGCGAATGATACTTGGTAAACCGATTATTGCCGAACCTCCAAGCGCATGCACGGAAACTTACCTCGTTGTCGGTACCTATGACACTGAGAAAGAGGCGCAAAATCTGGCTGCTTATCTTAGAACGAAATTTCTTCGTTTTTTGGTAGGGCTAAGAAAGAACACGCAACATGTAACCAGAGATAGATTTGCTTTCGTGCCGCTTTTATCGATGAACACGGCCTGGTCTGATGAGGAACTCTACAAACATTTTGGCCTGACCCAAGACGAAATCGCCTTTATCGAATCCATGGTGCGCCCGATGCCGGTAGATGACGAACCGGAAACGACGGAGGAAACCGATGAGTAACTTCTTCCCCCCGCGCCCCAAGGTCGAGCCGAACATCTACGCCTACGAGGACACCAATCCCGAATACGCGGGCTTGCTCAAGATCGGCTACACCACCAGGAGCGTGCAGGAGCGGGTGGCCGAGCAGTACCCCACCCTGCGGCCGGGCGGCAAGCTGCCGTATCGCATTGTGCTTGAAGAGCCGGCCATCCGCAACGACGGCACAGGCTTCACCGACCACGACGTGCATCGCATGCTGCGCATCAACGGCATCCGCAACGAGGGCGGCGAATGGTTCCGCTGCACGGTGGAGCAGGTCAGGGCGGCGATTAATGCCGTGCGAGCTGGGCAACTCTTGGAAGAGCAGCGCTCCCTCAACTTCACGATGCGGCCGGAGCAGGAGGCGGCGGTGGCAAAGACCATGGCCTACTTCCAAAGCTACCGCCATGAGAACGGCAAGCCGCCGCATTTCCTCTGGAACTGCAAGATGCGCTTCGGCAAGACCTTCGCCGCCTATCAACTGGCCAAACGCATGGGCTGGAAGAAGATTCTGGTGCTCACCTTCAAGCCGGCGGTGCAGAGCGCCTGGGAAGAGGATTTGCGCTGCCACGTGGATTTTCAAGGCTGGCAGTTCATCAAGCCCGGCGGGCTGACCTACGAGCAGGCAGATACAAACAAGCCTATCGTCTGCTTTGGCTCGTTTCAGGACTATCTCGGCCGCAATCCGAAGACGGGCGGCATCAAAGCCAAGAACGAATGGGTGCATGCCACCCACTGGCACTGCGTCATCTTCGATGAATACCACTTCGGCGCCTGGCGCGAGAAAGCCAAAGACCTGTTCGAAGCGGAGGACGAACGGGAACGCAAAGCGGCCGAGGGCGAAGCCATTGATTACTTCGATGAGGATATCCTGCCCATCACATCCGACCACTACCTGTACCTTTCCGGCACGCCGTTCCGGGCCATTGCCACCGGCGAGTTCATCGAAGAGCAAATTTACAACTGGACATATTCTGATGAACAGAAGGCAAAAGAGGAGTGGGACGACAGCAACGGCCCCAACCCCTATGCCGCATTGCCGCGCATGGTGCTGATGACCTATCAACTGCCAGACGCCATCCGCGAAGTGGCGATGCAGGGAGAGTTCAACGAGTTCGATCTGAACGTGTTCTTTTCGGCCGAGGGCGTGGGCGACCAGGCGCGCTTCAAATACGAAGACGAGGTGCAGAAGTGGCTCGATCTCATTCGCGGGGCATACCTGCCTACAAACCTAGATAACCTCCGGCTGGGCGCGCAGAAACCGCCGTTGCCCTACGCGGATGTGCGACTTTTGAATGTGCTCTCGCACACCCTCTGGTTTTTGCCGAGCGTGGCCGCCTGTTACGCCATGCGCAATCTCTTAGCCAAACCACACAACAAGTTCTACCACGATTACAAGGTCATCGTGGCCGCCGGCGCCGCCACGGGCATCGGCGTCAATGCCCTCCCGCCGGTGCTGGAAGCGATGGGCGATCCCCTCAAGACGAAAACCATCACCCTGACCTGCGGCAAACTGACCACCGGCGTCACGGTGCGGCCTTGGACGGGCATCTTCATGCTGCGCAACACATCGAGCCCAGAAACCTACTTCCAGGCCGCCTTCCGCGTGCAGAGTCCATGGACGATTCAGAATCCTGACGGAACCTCACCTAACGAAGAGTTAATTCTCAAAGAAGAGTGCTATGTGTTCGATTTCGCGCCGGATCGCGCCCTGCGGCAGATTGCCGACTACAGTTGCCGCCTGAATGTCAACGAGGACGACCCGGAAAAGAAGGTGGAGGAATTCATCCACTTCTTGCCGGTGCTGGCGTATGACGGGAGTTCGATGCGGCAGATTGACGCCGCCGGCGTGCTGGAAATGGCCATGAGCGGCACCACCGCCACCCTGCTGGCCCGCCGCTGGGAGAGCGCGCTGTTGGTGAACGTGGACAATGACACCTTGCGCCGACTGATGACCAACGAACAGGCGATGAAGGCGCTGATGAACATTGAGGGCTTCCGCACCCTCAATCAGGACATTGCAACCATCATTAACAAGTCTGAGACGGTGAAAAAGATCAAGAAAGAGGCCAACGATAGAGAGCTGTCCGCTCAAGAAAAGCGTGAGCTGACCGAACAGGAGAAGGAATTCAAGAGCAAACGCAAGCAAATTCAGGAAAAGCTCATCAAGCTGGCGACGCGCATCCCCATTTTTATGTATTTGACCGACCATCGGGAACGAACACTGCGCGATGTGATCACGCAGTTGGAGCCGGGATTGTTCAAGAAAGTCACAGGTCTGACGGTGAAAGACTTTGAACTCCTCGTCAGCCTCGGCGTCTTTAACAGCGCGCTGATGAACGATGCGGTGTACAAGTTCAAGCGGTATGAAGACCCAAGTCTGGTGTATACCGGCATCAATCGGCATGAAGGGGAAGATATCGGACTGTATGATACGGTGTTGCGCCGCTCCGATGACCGGCTCAATCAATCTTTGGCCTAGGAAAAGGTGGCCATAGGGTCCGCTGGGGGCAGCGGTAGCCGAAAGAGATGACAGGCATTGCGGGTTGTCTGCCATTCTAGCTCTGAAAGGTCACAGTGGCGCAAGCGAGCAACGGCTTCGGCCACAAAGCGCACATAGCTGGGTTCGTTGCGCTTTTCACCCCGCTTGGGCACCGGGGCCAAAAAAGGACAATCGGTTTCAATGAGCAGGCGATCGCTGGGGACCATTTGGGCTGAAGCGTGAATTTGTTTGGCGTTCTTAAACGTGACCGTGCCGCTAAAGCTAATAAAAAGCCCCAGATCGAGAAACCATTCAGTTTCTTCGGGAGTTCCGCCCCAGCAGTGCATGACCCCTTGCACCGGCCCGCGATCGCGCCCAAATTGCTGCAACAGCTCCCGTGCCGCCGCTGCCGCTTCCCGACAGTGGATGATCACCGGTAAGTTCAAGGCCTGGGCCACCTCTAACTGTGCCCAAAAGGCGGCCTCCTGTTGCTCGCGGTTCGTGGCTTTGTAAAAGTCTAGGCCGGTTTCACCAATGGCCACCACCTTGGGTTCACTGCTGGCAAGGCTGGCAATTTTCTCCTTGAGTTCAGGCTGCCACTGCTGAGTATCCAAGGGATGGAGACCCACGGCCATAAACACTTCTGGAAACTGGGCACTCAGGCGCTGGATGGCTGGAAATTCCTGCGGTTCGACACAAGCATGCACCAAGCGCACCACCCCCGCCGATCGCCAGCGCTGGGCCACGGCCTCTAGATCGGCGGCATACTCAGGAAAATTGAGATGGACGTGCGTATCCACCAGCATGGAGATTAGGCGGCAGGTTGCAGTGTTTTGTTGAGGATGCGTGTCAAGCGCGCCTTGCGCCGGGCCCCGGTATTGCGATGGAGAACGCCGCGCTTAACGGCTTTGTCAATTTTGCTAAAGGCTAAGTTAAGCCGCTGGTGGACTGCCGCCAGCTTTTCCGGCGTGGGGTCAGCGCTGTACTCACTAATGGCATTCAAGTAATTTTTAATTAATGTCCGCACTGCCGAGCGGTAGGCCTTGTTGCGCAGACGGTTGCGCTCAGCAATTTGGGCACGTTTAGCGGCAGATTTGATATTGGCCACAGGTCACCTGCTGATCAATCACACGTTAAGAACAAAGAACTATTATAACCGTTGGCTGAGGGAGCGCAAGATCTTGGCCGCCAGCATAGCCGCCCCAAAGCCATTGTCTATATTGACCACGCCAATGCCGGGGGCGCAGGAGTTGAGCATGCTCAGCAGGGGGGCCAGGCCAGCAAAGTTGGCGCCATAGCCAATACTGGTGGGCACCGCAATCACCGGTACCGAGACCAGCCCCGCCACGACACTGGGAAGCGCCCCCTCCATACCGGCAACAACAATGAGCAGGGCCATCGCCTCCAGGCGATCGCGCACACTCAACAGCCGATGAATTCCTGCCACCCCCACATCCCAGAAGCGCTCCACCCCAAAACCGCACAGTTGCAGGGTAATTGCCGCCTCTTCGGCCACAGGTAGATCCGCCGTACCGGCACAGACCAAGCCCACCTGAAGGGGAAACTGCGGCGGCAAAATGGGCGCTGTACTGCAAATGCGCGCTCTTTCAAAATAGTACAGGCCCCCTAGGCGCGATCGCAGGACCTCAAACACCTCCGGAGCAATGCGCGTCGCCATCACACAGGGATAGTGGGGACGCATCCGCTCCAGAATCTCGGCAATTTGCTCGGGCGTTTTACCAGGCCCCCAAATCACTTCTGGGAAACCAGTGCGCTGCTGCCGCTGGTGATCAATGCGGGCAAAATCGCCAACGGGTTCGTAGGCAAGATATTGGAGTCGGCGATAGGCAGTGTCCACACTGAGTTGCCCTTGGGCAACCGCCGCCAAAATCTGCCGCAGTGAATCGGGCATTTAGCCTCCAATTCCCAACCGACCGGCCAGCCCCGGCGCCATTGGAATGAGGGTTGCCGCCATCAGAAACAACAGCAGCAGTCCCAAACTGGCACGGGTATCATCGGGCTCTGTTATTTCATCGAGACTGGGTTGATCCACCTCTCGCTGCAACAGGAGAATCACCAGGGCCCAGTACAGGGCTAAGGGGTTGACAATTGCCACCAATCCCAAGACCAGGAGGGTAATCACCGTAACTCGTCTGGCGGTTTTGCTGCCGTAAATGGCTTGGACAATCCGACCGCCATCCAGTTGCCCCGCTGGCATTAAGTTCAAAGCAGTCATGATCAGCCCCAGCCAGCCCAGAATCACCAAGGGATGCACCATCACCACTTCGCTTTGCAACTGCTGCCCCAAAAAGAGCTTGGCAATTGTCCCCACCAAAATCGAGCCTTGGAAAAAGAGGGTCGGCACCTCTAGGCCCTGAGCCGTTGGCGAAAGAGCCAGGCCAACTACCAACACTAGCAGGGAAACGCTGCCGGCGGCGATCGCCCCCACAGCACCAATATCAAACAGTTGACTGCGGTTGGCAAGGAACGATTCCAGGCGGGTGAAGGCTCCAAAGGTCCCTAACTGCCAAGCCGGCAAAAAGATCGGTGGCCCCAAGCGGGCCCGATAGCGTTTGGCCATCAGCCAGTGACCCAGTTCCCGGACGGCGGCAATGCCAAAGAGGCCGAGGGCAAAGGGGAGCGATCGCTGGAAGAGTCCGGCGCTGGGATTCCCCAGTAGACTAAAGCCCTGCAAAACGGCACTGGTCTCGAGACAGGTGCCCAGGGTGGCCACCGCCAAGAACACCGCCGCTAGCTTCTGAAGATTGCCAGAGCGAATTGGCTCAGTGGCTATTGGCAAGATCACCACCATGGGCTTGCCTTCACCATTGGGGACCATAAAGAGGCGGTAGCGATCGGGCAAAGCGGCCTGGAGGCGTTCTGTAAGCTGCTGATGGACCGCCTTGGCCTCTCCCCGCAAATTCCCCGGACAGATGACGCCCCCTTTATAGGGAAGGTAGTCGGTAGCAAAGTAGGTATCCACACTAAAGATGCTTTGAATCGCCTGCAAATCTTCGGCGGGCAAGGTCGGTTTCTCGGTAGGCGCAGTCGGGGTAGCCGCTTCGCCAGTGGCTGGACCGAGCTCAGAGCGGCCGGAGACAGCCGAGGGCAAAGGAAGGTCTGTGGTGGCCGCCAGCGATCGCAACCAGCGCCCCAGGACAACATAGGCCACAATTGAGAACACTAGCCCAAAGAGAACGGCCGCAAAGTTAAGCCCAATGCCAAAGCTGAGACTGCCAAAGACAACCAGCCAAGGGAGCATGAGGACAAGGGTTTGCAGCCACGCCACAATCCCCAATTTGCCGTAGGGCAGGTTGCGGTACAGTCCCCAAGCCAACAGGGCGATCGCTCCCGCCAATAGACCTACCGTAATTACCATGGGTTACCTCCCGTGTCTGCAAAGGTTAGTGCGTGGCCATCGCCGTCAGTTGGGTCAGAACTTGACTGGCCCGCTCTGTAAATTGCTGCATACCATTGGCATCAAAGGCCCGTTGCGACATCAAAGCCAAATCGTAGATATACTGACACAGCTTTTCCACCAATGCCCCTGTTTCTGAGGTGCCGCTGGGTTGAATAATCGTTCCTTGGTTGAGGCGAAGGAGATTTTGCACCAAGGGATGGGCGGTGTTGACAACCAAGGTATGCTCCTCCGGCAACGGCACATTGGCTTGCTGCTGCATCATTGCCATCATCTCCTGCATTCGCCGACTGCTCTCAGGCAGTAGGATCATCGCCGGCGGCGCATCGGCCTTGAGGGCTTCGGTGCGGATTGTCAGCTTTGGCTTTTTCAGCACAGACTCAAAGAGGGCCTTGATCTGCTCACTGCGGGTTTTGTTGGTGGTGGGGTCAATGAGTTCGCTCTCTTTGCTCTTGTCAATCAGGGTTTCATCCAGCTCCGCATCCACCCGCAGGAACTGGACATTGCTGTAGTTGCGCTCCAGCCACGGTACAAAGTGAGTATCAATGAAACTGTCCATAAAGAGGACTTCAATCCCTTCACTCTTGAGCAGTTGCACATAGGTGGCTTGATTCACCTCATCGGTGCAGTAGTAGACGCGCTTGCCTTGGCGCTCCTGGTTGCGCTCTAGGTATTGTTTGAGGGTGGTGTAGGTTTTGCCATCCACTTGAATGCCCCCCTCAGCGGCCCAAACGTCGTCGCTGCCTTTGGAGGTCAATTCGGCAGTGGTGCGGTAGATGAGAATGTCCTCCACCTGCTTTTTGAACTTCTCATCGTTGATGGAGCCAAATTTAACGAAGGTGCCAAGGTCTTGCCATAGGCGCACGTAGGCAGCGGGGTCTTCGCGATATAGCTCCTTGAGGCGATCGCCCACCTTCTTGGCAATGTAGTCAGCAATTTTACGAACGGTGCGATCGTTTTGCAGGAAACTGCGGGACACATTTAGGGGAATATCGCTACTGTCAATCACGCCCCGCAGGGGCAGCAAAAAGCGGGGAATGATCTCTTCGCAGTTGTCGCTGACAAACACTTGATTGCAGTAGAGCTTAATTTGCCCCTTGGTGACATCAATATCGGGGCGCAGCTTGGGAAAGTAGAGAATCCCATTCACCACGAAGGGGTAGTCGGTATTGAGGTGAACCCATAGCAGGGGGTCTTCTTGGAAGGGATAAAGGTAGCGATAGAACTCCAGATAGTCCTCTTTGCTCAGGCTATTGGGGGCACTCTTCCACGGCGCAATTTGTTTATTGATTTGCTCCCCTTCAAGTTTAATGGGAACGGGTAAAAAGTCACAGTACTTGCGAACCAACTCCCGAATACGGGCTGGCTCTAGATACTCCAATTCACTGTCTTGAAGCGTCAGGGTAACGGTTGTGCCCACAGTGGTGCGCTGGCCATCGGCAAGGGTAAATTCCGTGGAACCATCGCAGGTCCAATGGACAGGAACGGCGCCCTCACGGTAGGAAAGGGTATCAATTTCCACACGCTCAGCCACCATAAAGGCGGAGTAAAAGCCCAATCCAAAGTGGCCAATGATGGCGTTTTCCCCTTCCCCTTTGTACTTTTGCACAAATTCCTCGGCACTGGAAAAGGCCACCTGGGTAATATACTTTTTCACTTCCTCGGCGGTCATGCCGATGCCGTTGTCGGCGATCGCTAACTTTTTGTTTTCTTTGTCAAGGGTGATGGTTACCTCTGGATGCTCGACATCCCCCTGATATTCCCCGGCGCGAGCCAATATCTGCAGCTTTTGGATGGCATCGACGGCGTTAGAGACCAGTTCCCGCAGGAAAATCTCATGATCGGAGTAGAGCCACTTTTTAATGATTGGAAAAATGTTCTCAGTGTGGATTGAAATGGTTCCCTGTTCCAACATGATTCTTCCCGTGAGTGTATTCTTGGTCAGACAACCTCTAGTGTATCGGTAGGGGTTGCCCTTTCTGTTGGCGGAAAACCGATCCCTCCAATGCGTCCCAAAGACTGACAATGACGTGATTAGCCACTAGAAATCCCTCTGGCTGGGTTAAGTGCAGGCGATCGCCCGCCCAAGAAAGCAGCTCTGGAGACATTTTTGCCGCTGCTGCCTGTAGGGCTTCAACCCAGGACGCAGGAAATTCAGCTGCCAAAGCCCTTAAAGAGAGGCCATCCCTGAGGCGCAAGCCCAACATCAGGGTTTCCAACCAGCGATCCCACAAGGAATCTGGACTCCCTTGATTGAGGCTCTCTGGTAAGGTTTGCAGCCATTGATAGTATTCACGGCGGGTACGGGGGCGGCTGAGACGGCGATGTTGGAGATAACTGGTGGCGCCCATGCCAAAGCCATAGTAGGACTGATTGCGCCAATAGACTTGATTGTGACGACAGGCAAACCCCGGTTGGGCATAGTTAGAAATTTCGTAGTGATCGTAGCCCGCTGCTGTTAACATCGCGTGAGCAAGCTGATAGGCGGCAGCACTCTGATCGTGGGTGGGTAGGGGGGCTGCTTCGGGTTGATAGCGTTTGCTGAAGACGGTTTTTGGCTCAATGATGAGGTCATAGATAGACAGATGCGTTGGCTTGAGGGCGATCGCTTGCTCTAGGGAGGATTGCCAGTCCGCCAAGGATTGTTGGGGCAGGCCCGAAATCAAATCTATGCTCCAGTTTGCTACCCCCGCCCTATGCATCATCTCAACTGCACGCTCAACATCGGCCACATCGTGACTGCGGCCACACAGCTGCAGTAGCTCATCGTCAAAGGCCTGTACGCCCAAGCTGACACGATTTACCCCTGCCCGGAGATAGTCCTGCAATTGTTCTAAGTGAAATGTCCCTGGATCCATTTCCATGGAAATTTCTGCCCCTAGGGCAATGCCCATCTGGCGATCGAGGGCTTCCAGCAGTTGGCCAAGGTATTGAGGTGGGACTAGAGAAGGCGTTCCACCACCAAAAAAGATAGTTTGCAGCGGTAGCCCCTCAGTGGGGGTGTGGGCAATTTCTTGACACAGCGCCGCCACATACTCTTGAATCAGGGATTCTGCTAGCGTCGGAGAATCTCCCACCACCGTAATTGGAAAGTCACAGTAGAAGCAGCGGCGCCGACAAAAGGGCAAATGGAGGTATGCAGCTGTAGTCATAGGCGTCTTCACTGGTTTTGGCCCTATTGCGGAAAGAGTTGTTTCAGGGCCTCCTCTAAGGTGGGTGCCATCACAATCCGCTGATTATCCATGACGATGACCCGTGCCAAGGTGGGCAGGCGATTTTGATCGGCTTCGAGGTAAATGGGTTCAACATACAGGAGCGATCGCTCGATAGGAATAATCAAAAGATTGCCCTGCACCGATCTTGACCCTTGGCGATTCCAGAGGGAAATTTGCTGCGAAATGACGGGATCTTGATTAATCCGCGCCTCCATTTGTTCAGGACCAAAGACCAGTTCTTGCTTGGGAAAGACGTAGAGCAGCAGCTTGCCATAGTTCTGGCCATCGGAACGAGCCGCTAGCCAACCAATGAGGTTAGGACGATTCACGGGCGTAAAGGGGACAAGGAGAATAAACTCCTCTGTGTAGCCAATGGGCAGCTTGGTAATGAGATAGTAGGGGGCAACGGCTTGGGGTTTTTCGCGGTAGATCTCCTTGGGAATCTGCCAGAGGTCTTCGCGGTTGTAAAACACCACGGGATCGGTCATGTGGTATTTCAGGAGCTGCTCGGACTGCACTTGCAGCAGATCAATGGGATAGCGAATGTGGCGATAGAGCTGGTGGGGCATCGTACTCAAGGGATGAAAAAGGGTTGGAAAGAGCCGCTGCCAGGTGCGAATCATGACATCCTCGGGCTCCACCACATAAAAGGTGATATCGCCGTTATAGGCGTCCACCACCACTTTCACAGAGTTGCGAATGTAGTTAAACGAGTGATTCCCCGGATCGCTATAGGGATAGTAGCGACTGACGGTATAGGCATCAATCATCCAGTAGAGATAGCTGACCCCCGCCGTGCTCGAGCTAGTAGCAATCTCCTGTTCAGAGCGGGGATCGGCAACGACAAGGTAGGGCTCACTGTCAAAGCGCAGGAAGGGGGCGATCGCCCGCACGCGATCCTGAATCGATCGCCGAAAGAGAACCCGTGAGTCTGGCCGCAAGTTGGGGGTCAACAGGAGTTGCCAATCTCGAAAATAGACACTGTAGACCAAGCGTCGCCACCAACTGGCAATCGGCACACCCCCCGTGCCGTCGTAGTGGTTATAAACATTTTCAGCCCCCCGCGGAAAGTCCAGTTCCGGGACCGCAGAGGGGACAAAGATATAGGTATTGGTGAGTTCACCGTAATAGATCCGTGGGTAGAAAAAGGGAATGCTCTCCCGAATCTGTGGGGGATTGACCAGTAGCTCACCCGTATCGCCAATGTCGCGAACAAAGTATTTGGGCAGGCCGTTGGCTTCCGCCGTATTCACCGGACTCATTGTGAAGCCATAGCCGTGGGTAAACACGAGGTGCTCATTAATCCAGCTGCGGGCAAACTGCTGAACTGCACTGTAGTCCACTTCACGAGCAGCAATAAGGACTTGGCGAATTTCTGATTGGTCTTGATCAGGAGCCAGTTTCAGATAGTAGCGATCCAAAAAGGCCGCTGGAAACCGATAGTAGGAGCGCAGTTGTTGCAGTTGGCGGTTGGTCTCGAGAAGGGGGCGGGTATCCCAAAGGCGAATATTGCGGGTGGTGGCCGCATTGGCAGCAATGATTTCAGCATTCAGGTTATTTTCTGGCTGGAAAGGTTCCACCCGCATTTTTTCAAGGTTAAAACCTTCGCGGGTGTGGGTAATGGTGCGTTGAATGTAGGGGAGTTCCCGTTGCAGTTGGTTGGGTTGAACAATGGCTGCTTCAATGGCTGTGGGTAGGAGCCAATCGACAATCAGGATGACCACCAGATAGCCCAAGGTAAAGCCAAAGAGGCCAGGGGCAATGGGGCCCAACCGCCGCTGCCCTTCTCCGCCCCGTCGAATCGCTGACCAAGCCAACAAACAGGCAACGCCAAAGGCGGAGGCCGAGAGCCAACCATAGAGGGGTAGGCGTATGGTGACATCGGTATAGCCTGCGCCAAAGGCCGCCCCCTTGGTCGAGTAGAGAAGTTTATAGCGCTCTAGCCAGAAGCTAAGGGCCACTGTGCCAAAGACAAAGGCACTTAAGCCCTGTAAATGCCGCCGTTGCGATCGCACGAAGCCGAGGAATTTGCCATGACTGAGACTGTCATTGGCAAGGAGATAGCCCAAGGTCGTTCCCCCTAAGCTGACAACACTGAGGTTCACCAACCATAGGCGCAACAGTTCCCACAGGGGGATTTGAAACAGGTAAAAGCTAATGGAATGGTGAAAGAGCGGCTCAGTATGGGGATCGCTGGCGGCAAAAAGTCCCTTGAGGACAACTGGCCAACTGAGGCTGGCGATCGCCCCCATGGCGAGGCTCAAGAGAATGCCCAATCCCTGAAAGAGGGGTACAGGCAACCACAGCCCCAGTATCAATGCCACTAAACTCAGCCCTCGTAGCCAAGGATTCTGCACCATTTGCAGCGATAGCTCCGCCACCCGCCAAACACTCAATTGCGGCAGCAAAGGGCTGTTAAATGTCATTTCTGAGCGCTGTTGCCACAGTTGTAGGGCGATCGCCCCAATGTGGTAGGTTGCAACAATGAGCAGCCAAGTTAAACCGCCAGCACACAACAAAAGCCGCCACAGCCCCAGCCCCCGATAGGGACTCTCTGCCCTCAGGACTGGATCAAGGGTCACCGTACGTTGCCGCAGCAGCCAGCGTTGCTGCCAGCCATAGAAAAGCTGGGATACCCCGGCAACCGCTAGAAATAGTAGGGCTTGGACACTCCAGCGCTGCCAAACCACCACCAAATAGCCCAGTTGATGAAACCAAAGGCTTTCAGCAATCAGGCGGCACAGCCCCACCCCAAGGGCAATGGCCAGCAGCAAAGCACAGAGCCAGCGCAACCAACGGGGCATGAGCTGTACAACGGAGAGCAACGGCATCAACCTCGAAAATCTCGAAAAATCGTTAAAAGTAGGGTACAGTGCAGCTAGATGCGTTCCTAAGGCCAGTTTAGCGATTTAACTATGTTCTTACGTTCAGTCCTTGTTGCCCTTTTGAGTTTGATCCTGTTTCTTAGCCCATCAGCCCCCAGTTGGGCCCTCGGGGGTGAATTGCCGCCCCTCAATGCCCCAGCACCCGACTTTTCTCTTCCCAGCAGTGTCAACGGTCAGCTCATTTCCCTCAAGGATTATCGCGGTAAGTGGGTGGTGCTGTACTTTTACCCCAAGGACTTTACCTCTGGCTGTACCCTTGAGGCCCAGCGCTTCCAGCGGGACATTGAGCAATTTCATGCTCACAATGCGGAAGTCATTGGCGTCAGTGCCGACTCTGTGGACTCCCACCAAGATTTCTGTGACAGTGAAGGCTTGACCTTTCCCCTCCTCTCTGACCCCGATGGCCGAGTCAGCAAGGCCTATGGCTCTTGGTTAGGCTTTGTCTCACTGCGCCACAGCTTCATTATCGATCCCCAAGGAATATTGCGAGATCGATTTGTTAAAGTGAATCCGGCTACTCATTCTCAAGAAGTTTTAGCGGACCTTAAGAAACTCCAGAGGTCCATGGAGCAAATATTATAAATTATTATATTACTAATTATTTTTTAATATTAATTATTATTTTTTATTATTAATAAATTAACAGTTAATATAGAAGACTGAGACTAGCCCAGTGGCTTGTGTACCTCACCTCAAGGCATAGGGTCCCCAAAATCGCAGGAAAAATGGAAAAAATTAACGGAGTAACCTAGGATGCCCATCTCCCTTCTCCTTCCCAACCTGAACGGTGGCGGAACTCAGCAGGTTTGTCTGCGCCTGGCGCGGGAGTTTGCTTGCTGCGGCCATACTGTCGAATTTGTCCTAATGCAAGCCAAGGGTGAATTTTTGCCCAAGGCCCAACGGAACTGGACTATCCTCGATCTGGGTGTGTCGCGTGGCCGAAATGTCATGCTGCCGCTTATCCGGTACCTGCGTCAGCGACAGCCCGACGCGCTGTTGGTAGCGATGTGGCCCCTGACGGCGATCGCCCCGCTGGCTGCCCGTATCGCCGGATTTCGCGGTAAGGTCTTGGTCAGTGAGCATTGCATGTTATTGGAGGAGTATCACTCGTCTTACTCGTCGTTTAACTGGTTCAGTCGGCTTGCTTTGCGTCCATCAGTTGTTCTAGGCTACCGCCTCGCCTCTGCCCGTGTGGGTGTCTCAAAGGGTCTGTGTACCGAGATGGCAGCGTTGTCCTGGATGTCGCCAGACCAATTTGTTACGATTTATAACCCGGTATACCCTGCAGTTTCTCCCCCGCTCGATCAATTGAGTACTGTCCATGCCCTTTGGGCTACGGAGGGGCCGCGGATCTTAAATGTCGCCAATCTAATCCCAGTGAAAAACCAGGCACTTCTTCTCCAGGCCTTCGCCGCATTGCCAGACCCTGCAGCCCGACTGATGTTGGTGGGGCGGGGACCGGAGGAAGCTGCCTTGCGGGCACTGGCAGTAGCACTGGGGATTGCAAACCGAGTGATTTTTGCAGGTTTTCACCCTGACCCCGCGCCCTTTTACGCCACTGCCGACCTGTTTGTGTTATCTTCCGACTCCGAAGGATTTGGCAATGTCATCGTTGAAGCGCTCTCCTTCGGTCTGCCAGTCGTCTCTACCGATTGCCCATCCGGTCCTGCAGAAATCTTGGAGGGCGGGCGATATGGTCGTCTTGTGCCGCCGGGGGATGCGCTGGCGCTGGCCCGCGCCATGGAAGAGGCGCTGCAGGCGCCAGTGGATCGCGATAGTCTGAAACGTCGCGCAGCCGATTTTGCCCCTGAAGTTGCAGCCAGGAAGTATTTAGAGGTTTTGGAATTGGTATGACTCCTACTCTCTACCTGAGCCGCAATGGGCTGCTCGAGCCGCTTGGTCAAAGCCAGGTCTTCGCCTACCTGCGCGATCTTGCACACGATTACCAGATCACGTTAATCACCTATGAAAAAAAGGAAGACTGGATCGATACTGCGCGTATGGCAGCGATGCGGGCGGAATGTCGGCGGCTGGGGATCCGCTGGTTGCCGCAGCGATTCCAGCCTCACCCCAAGGTGATTGCGCCGGCCTTGTCGATGCTGCGCATGGCCTGGCTGGTGTACCGGGAAGTGCGGGCACAGGGCGTGCAACTGATTCATGCGCGCTCCTAATATTCCGGCAGCAGTGGCGCTGCTCGTCTCGCACCTGACGGGTGTGCCCTTTATCTTCGACATGCGCGCGCTTTGGCCCGAGGAACTGATTACCGCCGGTCGGCTGCGGCGCGGCTCATTTCTGCATCGGGCCATTGTCTGGGCCGAGCACGCCTGCCTGCGCCGGGCGGGCGCGGTGGTGTCCCTGACCCATGCGGCTGTGGAATACCTGCACCATACTTATCCTGAAGCGATGGCCAGGCAACGAGTTGCGGTGATTCCAACCTGTGCCGACCTGGCGCGTTTCGTACCGGCTGGCCGACCGCCAGAGCGGCGGGTGATCGGTTGCCTAGGCACGGTGCTCAGTGGCTGGTTCCGGCTGGACTGGCTGGCTAATTTTGTGGCAGTCGCTGCTGCCCGCGATCCTGAAGTGGTTTTCCAGATCACCACACGGGATGACGCGATGCAGGTGCGGGCTGCCCTGGATCCGGATGGTCAGCTTGGGGATCGCCTGCAGATTGCGCCCGCTTTACCGGAGCAGGTGCCGCAGGTGCTGCAGGGACAGATGGCTTCCGTAATGTTTTTCACGGATGGGCTCAGCAAGCTGGGCAGTTCCCCCACGCGCATGGGCGAGATCCTAGGTTGCGGCCTACCGGTGGTGGCCAATGAGGGGGCGGGGGACATGGCCAGCATTATTCGCGAGCACCGCGTGGGTGTCTTGGCCGGCGGCCCAGAACCCGCAGCGATGGCTGCTGCCTGGGATGAACTGCAAACCCTGCTCCGTGATCCGCAACTTGCTGCCCGCTGTCGTGCCACTGCTGAGAAGGTGTTTTCCTTGGCCTCGGGAACGGCTGCCTATCGGTGTCTCTATGCTGAGCTAACAGAGAAAATTAGGCCATGTGCGGACTGACCGGCATTCTGGACAGCTCCTATCGCTCCCTAGATGAGCTACAGAATCTTGTCCAGAAAATGACTGCCACTCTCATCCACCGCGGTCCCAATGCAGAGGGCATCTGGGCAGAAGACGGTATTGCCCTAGGACACCGGCGCCTGTCGATTCTGGATCTCAGTCCTGCCGGTGGTCAGCCAATGCAATCAGCCTGTAGTCGCTATATCTTGGTTTTCAACGGCGAGATCTACAACCACCTCGATTTGCGTCGGGAGTTGGAGGCTCAGGGCACAGCACCCTCCTGGCACAGTCATTCGGATACCGAAACGTTGCTGGCTGCGATCGCCCACTGGGGCTTGGAGGCAACGCTACAGAAGGCCGCTGGCATGTTTGCAATTGCCCTTTGGGACCGGAAGGAACGGTGTTTGTCCCTTGCCCGTGATCGCATGGGAGAGAAGCCGCTCTACTGGGGCTGGGCCGGATCCGCGCTGGTGTTTGGCTCCGAGCTTAAGGCCCTGCGGCAGCATCCAGAGTGTCGGCCTGCTCTTTGCCCCCAAGCACTCGCGCAGTACCTGCGCTTTGCCTATGTGCCAGCGCCGCGCAGCATCTACTCCGGCATCTACAAGCTGGAACCGGGCTGCATCCTGACTGTTGCCAGTTGCCCGCCCCCGTCACCACCGTCAGAGCCGCTGCGGCCAGGCGATACCTATGGATCTCTGTCGATCCGGCGCTATTGGTCGCTGAACGCGACGATCAAAGCCGGCGCGCAGGATAGGCTCGACGATGAGGCGCAGGCACTGGTCCAGGTTGAGGAGGCGCTGCATCAGGCCGTTGGGCGCCAGATGATCGCAGATGTGCCGCTCGGTGCATTCCTCTCGGGAGGGATTGATAGTTCTCTAATCGTCGCGCTAATGCAGACGCAATCGCCGCGCCCGATTCGTACCTTCACCGTCGCATTCGAGAACCCCGCATTCAATGAGGCCCCCTTTGCCGCGGCCGTTGCCCGGTATCTGGGAACGGACCACACCGAACTGATCGTCACCGAGACCCAGGCGAGTGATGTCATCCCGCTGCTGCCGGAGATGTACGACGAACCCTTTGCGGATTCCTCGCAAATTCCGACCCATCTGGTTTGCCGCGCTGCGCGGTCACACGTGACGGTTGCCCTCTCTGGCGACGGTGGGGATGAGCTGTTCGGTGGCTATAACCGCTATTTCTGGAGGCGGCATATCTGGTCTAAGGTGAGCTGGATACCGTATCCCCTGCGGCGGGGTATAGGGCGGGCAATCACTGCAGTACCCATCGCGTCCTGGGAGAGACTCGGAGCACTGGCTGGGAGGCCTGTGTCGCGCCTAGGTGACAAGGCACACCGTCTTGCCGAGCGTTTGGACAGTGTCCAGACGATGGATAATCTCTACTGCAGCCTGGTGTCAGAATGGCCAGGTGAGCGACTGGTTATTGGTCTGGATCATACTGCGCCGACTCTACTCGACGATCCTCTGCCTGCAGCAGTTGCCCAGGATGCTGTGGCTCGGATGATGGTGCAGGACATGCGCACCTACCTGCCCGATGACATCCTGTGCAAAGTAGATCGGGCAGCCATGGCAATAAGTCTCGAAACCCGTGCGCCCTTCCTTGACCCTGATGTTCTTGCGGTGTCTGCACGTTTGCCAATGCGGATGAAGCTCCGCAATAGCAAGGGGAAATGGGCACTGCGGCAGATCCTGTATCGGTATGTGCCACCGGCGTTGATCGAGCGGCCCAAAACTGGTTTTGGTATCCCGATTGGCGAATGGCTGCGTGGCCCATTGCGCGGTTGGGCTGAAGAACTACTATCTGAGGATGCCCTGCGGCGCGACGGGCTGATCGATCCTATCCCAGTGCGACAAGCCTGGACCGAACACCTTTCAGGCCAGCGTGACTGGACACATCGCCTGTGGATTATTCTGATGTGGCAGGCGTGGCGGGAACGATGGGCATGAGACTGCAAGTGCTGACGCGGTATAGCCGAATGGGAGCCTCTAGCCGGCTGCGGATGATGCAGTTTGCCCCGATATTGGCCGAGCATGGCATCGAAACCTGTTTTAATCCCTTGCTGGACAATCGTTATCTTCGGGGGCTTTATGGCGGAACCTTGTGCTTCGGAGCTGCCTTTCGCAGCTATGCACGCCGACTGCGGGATTTAATTCGGTCCCGGAATGCGGATGTGATCTGGCTTGAAAAGGAGGCGCTGCCGTGGGTACCGGCCCTTGTCGAGCATGCATTAATGCCGAAAGGGGTGCCCGTGGTTACCGATTACGATGACGCACTTTTCCATCGTTACGATCAGCACCACAGTGTCCTTGTCCGCCACCTACTCGGACACAAGATCGACAAGGTCATGGCGCGATCGGCGCTAGTGATGGCCGGCAATCGCTATCTGGCAGACCGGGCCCTGGTGGCCGGTGCACCCTGGGTTGAGACTGTACCGACCGTCGTAGATATCACTCGCTATCAACCGAAACCGCTGGAAGCTCGGCAGGGGGAGGTGGTGATTGGCTGGATCGGTTCCCCCAGCACTTGGAACAACGATCTAAAGCCGATAGTGCCGCTTCTGACGGCCATTGCTCATGACTCTAAGGCACGGCTACATGTGATTGGTAGCCATGCTTTGCCCGATCTACATCCCCTAGTCAACATCATCCCTTGGGTGGAGGAAGAGGAAGTGGCACGCATCCAAGCGATGGACATTGGGATCATGCCCCTAACCGACACGCCTTGGGCGCGCGGCAAATGTGGCTACAAGCTGATCCAGTATATGGCCTGCGGCCTGCCTGTTGTCGCTTCACCGATTGGGGTTAACTGTGAGATTGTGGAACATGGGGTTAACGGTTTTCTGGCAAGTACACCTGCCGAGTGGCAAGAGGCGCTCAAAACCCTTATCGCAAACCCATCTTTGCGCGTCGAAATGGGGCTTGCTGGAAGGCGCAAAGTGGAAAGTCAATATTCTCTTCAGGTTTGGGGCCCCAGAGTTGCCGAATTGTTCTACAGAGTAGGGAAACCTAAAGCCTAATAGCTTCCCAAGGCTGTAGCGCTCTTCTCTCAAGTATTGCTACAGATCCAGACTACGGTTCGTCTTTCTTCAGTTCTGGACAATTGACTAGTTGGACATAGGGAGATATGAGCCAATCTAATGATCTTGGACCGTGGTCTTGGTTTTACGCCTCAGTCGACTGCCAGCCACTTCCGAGGTGTTTTTCAAGGCTGAGCCTTCTGAGCCGCCTGCTGAATGGCATCTTTATACTTGGCAGGAGCTAATTCCACCGCTTTAGCATAGAGGGAAGCCGCCTCGGTCTTTTTCCCCTGTTCCGTCAGTGCCATCGCTTGGGCAAGCACTGGGCGAAAATCGTTGGGATTTTCTTTGCCAAGATTTTGGAAAAGGGTTAGCGCCTCATCATACCGTTTTTGAGTCATATAGACATCGCCAAGGAGGAGTTGCACCGCCGTCACGTCCACGCTCCCCGGTTGGAGTTTATTGGCTTGCTCTGACCCTTGGAGGGTCTCTTCAATCAGACCAATGGCAGCTTGAGGACGATTTTCCTTGAGGTAGAGATCCACCAGAGCCCGCAGGGCATTGAGGTTCCCCGGCGATTTAGCCAGAACCCCTTGAAACGTTTGGGCAGCCCCCTCGCGATCGCCCGTTTGTTGTTGCGCTTGCCCTAGGAGAATGGCATAGTCTGTTTGTTCGGGTCGCTGAGCCGCCAACCGCCGCAGGGGGTCAATGATGCTGGCGATCTCTCCTTTGCCCAGTTGAATCAGCTGCAACCGCGCCAGCACTAAGCCTTCTAATGCTGTGGCATTGTTAGGTTCCCGCTCCAGCACCAATTGATAGCCCCTTTCTTGGGCTTGCAGCTCTACAACTTTGTCCCCAGCGGCAAGACTAGCCATAGGACTTGGGGTAGCTTGGGGTGGCGTAAAGGCACTAGTGAGCAGAGGCATCACAGAAATGGCAATGAAGGGAATCATCCCTAATAGCAACACGAACAGGGTGATCCATTTCTTGCGCATTTTGCCTCCTAACCAACGCTTCCCTTGCCAGTATGATTCTAGCCTAAGGGGCATGGTCATCATTGCCAATTTTCGTTTGGCTTCCCCTTGCTAAAATTTGAAAAATTCCTCGGAGAGCTGCCATGAGTGAACTAACGCCAGAAACCATCAATTGTGCAGAGGCCTGTGTCAATGGCTGTGTTTTGGGCGATCGCTGTCCTAACCGCAAGTACATTGCTGCTGCCAGCAAGTTTATGCATGAGACCCCCCTTGATCAGATTTTGCAAATTGCAGCAGATAGCTATCCGAAGCGCCTCTTGGCCTCAATTGAGCGCGATCGCCAGCGAGCAGCAAACCCAACCCAAGAATAACTCGAGCTGTTGATGTCTCGTCTGCGTGCATTGCTGGGGTACTTGCTCCTGCGACTTTTACTTGCGCCACTCATGCTGTGGACAATTGTCACCGTCGTCTTTTTGCTGCTGCGAGCCACGCCAGGAGATCCCGTGGATGCGATTTTAGGCCCCCGTGCTCCGGCGGCTGTAAAGGAGGCCTTGCGGCAACAATTGGGCTTGGCGCAACCCCTATGGCAGCAATACTTGAATTATTTAGGGCAGCTTCTGCAATTTGATCTGGGAACCTCCCTCACCAGTCAAGGGGAAGCAGTCACTAGTATCATTGCCAAGCATTTTCCGGCCACAGCAGAATTGAGCCTCGTCAGTCTGGCGATCGCCTTTGGCTTAGGAGTGCTCATCGGCAGTCTCGCTGCGGTTAAATCCGGAACTGCTTGGGATATGGCTGGCCGTCTCTTTGGCATCATCACCTATGCCTTGCCCCTCTTTTGGTTCGGGATGCTCCTGCAACTACTCTTTGCGGTGAATTTGCGTTGGCTTCCCTTGGGCAGCCGCTACCCCATCACCGAAACACCCCCCCAAGGCCCCACTGGGCTGTACATGCTTGATGCGCTCCTAAATGGCAATCTTCAGCAACTGGGAACTGCGTTTACCTACTTGCTTCTGCCGGCCCTCACCCTGGCAATTGTCCTGAGTGGCATCTTTGAGCGGATGGTGCGGGTCAATCTCAAGCAAACCCTCGTCGCTGATTATGTCGAGGCCGCCCGTGCCCGTGGCATCCCTGAACATCGCATTCTCATTCAGTATGCCCTCAAGAATGCCTTAATCCCTGTGATTACCGTTTTGGGCTTGACCCTTGCGAGTCTCTTGGGGGGAGCAGTGTTGACAGAGGTCACGTTTTCTTGGCCGGGGCTGGGCCAGCGACTCTACGAAGCCATTACACTACGGGATTATCCGACCGTGCAGGGGATTGTGGTGTTCTTCGCGGTGATTGTGGTCGCTGCCAGTATTCTCATTGACTTGCTCAATGCTTGGATTGATCCTCGCATCCACTACTAACTTTTTGGCGCATACCGATAGAATAAAGAACGAAACGACGTAACAAATCTTAAAGCTAGGAGGTTATGCATCATGGCTTTAGCGGTTGGTACACCTGCACCCCCCTTTACTGCCAAAGACACCCATGGCAATACCATTTCCCTCAGCGACTTTGCTGGCAAAACGGTGGTGCTGTACTTCTACCCCAAGGATGATACCCCCGGCTGCACTAAGGAGGCCTGTAGCTTCCGTGACAACTATGCCGCCTATCAGGACAAAAATATTGTTGTTTTAGGCGTCAGCACCGATGACGAAACCTCACACCAAAAGTTCACCGAGAAATTTAACCTCCCGTTCCCGCTGCTGGCGGATGTTGATAGGTCGATTATCAAAGCCTACGACGTGGATGGGGGCGGCTACGCCAAGCGAGTTACCTATGTGATTGACGGCAATGGCATTATTTCCCATGTCTATACCAGCGTGAAAACCGAGACCCACGCCACCGACATTTTGGCGGATCTTGGCTTGTAGGCCACTCCAATAAAGGCATCATTAATAAACATTAATAAAGTAATAGTGAGGCGGCTAGAGCAGCTCTGGCTGCCTTTTTGTTAATTGAACGGAGAGAGAGGGATTCGAACCCTCGGTGGCATCACTGCCACACTCGATTTCAAGTCGAGCGCATTCGACCACTCTGCCATCTCTCCCAGCATTCTTTATTTTGCATTCTTTATTTTAGCCTTAGTTCGAATGCCAAGGGCCAAGGAGTAGACGGCGACAGGTGAAGGATTAGCTGTTCTTCAGGCAGAGATCCCAGAGATCGAACTCATCTCTAAGTCAGTAGTCTGAGTTTGGAAGTTGCCAAACGCTTGGTTGGCCTTGGCTACATCATTCACCACAATCCCCAGAATCTTTTGCCGTAAACCCAGATCGCAGGCTTTCAGCACTTCGGCCAAGGCCTCCTGTCGTGTTTGCCTTAGGCGCACCACCAACAGAGCCCGCTCTAGTGCTGTCAGCACTCGATATGTATCCGCAGCAGCGAGGATCGCAAGGACATCAACAATCACGAAGTCAAAAGTTTCTTTAGTGCTGTCTAGGAAATCAAACCAGCGATAAGAACTAAACAGTGCCATGGGTTCCTGCTGCGCCTGACCTGCCGTCAATACCCAGAGTCCTTCAGTAGAATTGGCCAAAAGACTAGACCAGTGGGGCAGAGGCATTGTTCCCTGCAACAGTTCCCCTAAACCAGTGACGTTGGGAATGCCAAGAGCTTGATGGAGGCTTGGCTGGTGCAAATTGGCATCCACCAGCAAGACCCGCTTTCCCGTCGCCGCTGCCGCCAAAGCAAGATAAAGGGCAACGGTGGTTTGTCTTTCTTGACCACTGATGCCCATAATTGCTAAGGAGTGGGGTAACCCCAACGCTTCTAACTGCGTCAACAGGAAGTAAAAACTTTCCTTAAAAGCAGGACTTACCCCCGGCAAACGGTGCTGCAACCCCCACAATGTCAACGGTGTCTCTAAACGACTAAAGGCCAGTTGATCAAAGGCCTTGGTCACAGGAATCTGACCCAAAATAGGTAAGGGGGTCTGTTGGCGAATTCGCTCCACCTCTAGAAAGCGATCATCCAACCAATCCACGATCAGGGCAACCAGCACCCCAGAGACCCCCCCAAGCGCCAAAGCGATCAACAATGCTGTTGACAAACGCATGGTCAACTCATACCGCTTCAGATCGCCAATATCGGAAAGAAGCTTCCATGTAAAGTCGCGCTGGGCAATTTGGAGTTGCAGGTTTTGCCGTGTCTGCAATAGCAGTGCTAGGGATTCTAGTGTGGCTGCAAAACGTTGCTCAATTTTGCGGTAAGGGTTTGCAAGGCTTATCAGTCGGGATATTTCTGCTTCAGTTGCTTGAATTTGATTACTCAATTCCGTATCTGCTCTTTTGAGAGCTTCAAGCTCAATTTTTGCCTCTAGGTATTTCTCAATCAGGGAGCCAGAGACCGCACTTTCGTAACCAATTAAGGCTTCAGGGCGAGGAACTTGGTTCCGGTATCGAATCGTCATTTGTCGACCTTGGCGCTTAGCCTGAGCCAGTAGTTGCCGCTTTTTTTCCTCTAGGGCTTGAACTGTGGGCGATCCATCCGTTAACTTGCTCCGCTCTTCCACCAACTTTATTTCCGTTTCGGTGAGTCCCTCCAGTAATTTTTCATAAGTTTTCGAAGCAGCCAAGTTAGAAGCAGCTAATGCCTCATCAGGAGAGAGCTTTAACTGCGCCTTTAGGGAGTTAAATGCTTCCTGTGTAGATTCCAGTTTTACTCTATTTTCGTTTTTTTTAGATTCCAACTCAGTTAGAAGGCTAGCATAGAGCTGAAGTTCACTGATCTGAGAGACTAGAGTTTTAGAAGTCGCAGAAGGTATAGAATCAGGACGTAAAACTCGATTTTGATACCGGAACTCATTGAGTTGACTGTCAAGATCATCAATTTGACTAAGGGTCTTTTGAATTTCTTGGTTAACGTAGCGAAGATTATCTGATATTTGCTCTTGTTTTTGTGTCTCATTAAACTTTTTTAATTCCTCAGCAATGATTTTTAAGGCAGATTCTACCTTTGTTTTATCTTTGTCAATAAAAGTAATATTTACTATTTTTGAGCTACCTTTGCTAAGCAATTTTCGTTCTTCTTGATTCTTACTAATTCTTATGGACTTAAGAAACCTTTTATAGGAATATTTCTCTCGATCTAAATCGGGATTATCTTGAAGAAACTTTTCATAAATGGGTTGGAGGATGGTATCACTACTGAGTATCTGGACTAGTGTTTCTACATCCCCCTCCGTTGATCCTGATTCTAGAGGTAGAGGCAGAGGTGCAAGATCACGGATTAAATCTAACCTTGCCGCTGGTCGAGTACCTAAGGGTTTGATGGGTTCAACTTGCAGCAAAATGGAGTATTGATAGTTCCTCACAAAGAGGTAATAGTACCCCAAGTAGCTAATTGCAACAAATGCACCAACTAATGCAGCAACCGCTGAACGCCGCTTCAAACCTCGCAATAGTTCGTCAATGGTGACTTTGTCAATGGGTCGCGGCTGCCACAAACTCAGTTGTGAAGCTTCAGGGGAAAAGGACAGATGGTTATTTTCACTGGACATGGTGGACTCTCAAGAAATCTTAAAGACGATAGTAGTCACGATACCACTCCACAAACTGTTGTACACCAATCTCAACAGGGGTAACGGGTTCATAACCTGTATCTTCTTTGAGGGCGGTTACATCGGCATAGGTATCAGGCACATCTCCCGGCTGCAAGGGTAAAAAAGTTATGAGAGCCTTTTTGCCAAGGTACTGCTCCAAAAGCTCAATGTAGCGGAGAAGCTCAATGGGACGATGGGCGCCAATGTTGTACACTCGCCAGGGTGCTAAACTGGTGGCGGGATCTGGTGCTTCGCCACACCAAGCAGGGTTGGGGACTGCTGGCCGATCCAAGACGCGCAGAATACCTTCGACAATGTCATCAATGTAGGTAAAGTCACGGCGATGTTTCCCATAGTTAAAGACGGGTAGGGGTTCATTATTCAGGATGGCCCTAGTAAACTTAAACAGCGCCATGTCAGGGCGACCCCAAGGGCCATAGACGGTAAAAAAGCGCAGTCCCGTTGTCGGAATATTATAGAGGTGGCTGTAAGTGTGTGCCATGAGCTCGTTGGCCTTCTTGGTTGCTGCATACAGGCTCAGTGGATGATCAACGTTATCGTGAACGGAAAAAGGTAACTTTCTATTCGCGCCATAAACACTGGAACTACTGGCATAGACCAAATGCTCTACTTGGTGATGGCGGCAAGCTTCTAAAATGTGGAGAAAACCAACGATATTACTATCAATGTAGGCAAAAGGATTTTCTAAGGAATAACGCACGCCTGCCTGGGCTGCTAAGTGGATCACCCTTTGGGGAGAAAAATCTGCAAAGAGCTGGTTTACCCCTTGGCGGTCAACTAAATCAATTTTTCGGAAAATAAACTGACCTGGCTGGCTAGAAGCATTCAGGTGCTCTAAGCGAGATTTCTTAAGGTTGACGTCATAGTAGTTATTCAAATTATCCAATCCAATTACGCGATCGCCCCGCCGTAGGAGTGCTAGAGCCACCCCATGGCCAATAAATCCGGCCACACCGGTTACCAAAACATCCATCACTACCTCCTTGAAAACTTAAAGGCGTCCATCTGCATCTTCCTTGGACAACACCCACTTGACATCATACAGAGCACTTGGGGTTTTTAAGCAACGGCGAATTCCAGCAGCACCCAATTCACAAAATTGACGATGAGCAACTGCAATCACTGCACCATCCCAGTACTCTGGGTACAGCTCCTCAATCAGTGAAATGCCATACTCCTTTTTAGCCAATTCAGGATCAGCCCATGGATCATAAACATCTACTTGAACACCATAGTCTCGCAACTCGGAAATCACATCCGCAACACGTGTATTGCGAAGGTCAGGGCAATTTTCCTTAAACGTTAGACCCATGACGAGCACCCTTGCTTGTTGTGGATGAATTCCTTTTTGGATTAAAAGCTTAATAAACTGTTGAGCTACATAAATGCCCATATAGTCGTTAATTCGTCGGCCGGCTAAAATCAATTCAGGGTGATAACCGTAGGCAGATGCCTGATAGGTTAAATAGTAAGGATCTACACCAATGCAGTGACCACCGACTAATCCCGGACAGAAAGGCAAAAAATTCCACTTTGTTCCTGCGGCTGTTAGTACCTCTTGGGTGTCGATCCCTAAGCGATCAAAGAGAATAGAAAGCTCATTGACTAAAGCAATATTGATATCCCGCTGAATATTCTCAATGACCTTAGCAGCTTCTGCTACCCTAATTGAGCTACATCTATGGGTTCCTGCGGGTACAATTGAGGCATAGACCCGATCTACAATCTCTGCTACCTCAGGAGTTGATCCAGAGGTAAGTTTAACAATCGTAGTCAAACGATGCTCTTTATCTCCCGGATTCACACGTTCTGGACTATACCCTACAAAGAAATCTTGATTAAAAACAAGGCCAGAAGCTTGCTCAAGAATGGGTACACAGATTTCTTCAGTAACACCCGGATAGACAGTGGACTCATAAACAACAATACTGTTGCGGGGGAGAACATTACCGAGATGTTGAGAAGCAGTTTTAAGACATCCTAAATCAGGTACTTTATGATCGTCCACAGGAGTTGGAACTGCAACCACGAAAAAGGAGCATTCTCTCAAGTCTTGGATATTAGTTGTGTAATTTAAATATGAAGCACTTTTTAGCTCTTCAGAACTGATTTCGCCTGTGTGATCATAACCTTTGATGAGTTGGGATACTCGCAGAGAATTTAAGTCATACCCTAAAGTGGGGTATTTTTTGCCGAACTCCACTGCTAAAGGTAGGCCAACATACCCAAGGCCAATCACGGCAATTGAAAGGTTGCTATATTCTATTTGTAGCATTCTACTCTCCTAGTTCTTTCGCAAATAATTGGAGGTATTGAGCATTGATTTTTTTAACATCAAAATCTTCAACGGCCTTTAGGTAGCTATGATATCCCATTGTGTGAACTAACTCTGGTTGATGAACAAATGCTTCCATAGCTTTTGTTAGAGCATTAACATCACGCGGTGGAACTAGAAAACCATTATAGCCGTAAATAACGGTTTCGCGACAGCCTGGTGTATCTGTGGTGATAATGGCTCGGCCAACAGCCATGGCCTCCTGAATACTTCGAGGAATACCCTCTCGGTAGGAAGGGAGGACAAAAATACTGGTTTTGCCAAAATAGGTTTTACAATCCACAAAGCCAAACCATTGAATAATCCCATCATCAATGAACTTCTGAAGATCTTCTTTAACTAAAGATCCAGGATTGGTATCGAAGTCTCCCAATACCCAAAACTCAACTTTTGGATAGTTTGCTTTTAGGCGGGATGCTGCTTGCAGAAACTCCAAAACACCTTTCTCTCGGAGGAGACGTGCAGCTAGAGTAAAGACTAAAGGAGATGTAGGAGCAGGAGAAAAGTGCCACTCATTGAAGTTAACACCAGTACCTTTAATCAAAGCCACTTTATCGCCTGGCAGTTGGCATAGCTTCTTAATTTCAGCACAGTCATCTGAGTTTTGGAAAATTACTTTTGTTACTGATGGCAGAGTGATTTTATAAAGTAAAGCTAGTATATTTCGTATACATTTATCTCTCATCGAATCATTTATACAAAAGAAATATCCCAAGCCTGTAAACACTGCAAATCTTTTTTTAATTCCCAGGAGCTTGGCAGCAGTTAATCCCCAAACAATTGGCTTGGCAGTAAATGCAAGAATACAGAATGGATTAACTTTTTTAATAACACTCACCAAAGATACTAAAGTGCGAATATCATGAAATGGATTAACACTATTCCGCTCAAGGTAGAACTCATCAAAAGATGCCCCTAGTTCTAGGATTGCTCTTTTTTCTTTGTCTGAGGATACAGGAACAATACAGTGAACACTATAACCAGATGTAGTTAAGTCAATAATTAAATCCTTACGAAAGTTAATTAACATAGAAGCTTTATTACCAATGATAGCAAGTCTATAGCTTTCTCTATTATAAATATTAAGTGTTGATTCAGACATAGAATACCTTACAACTGTGCTATACGAATGGATACATACGATAGGGCAGCCAAGCAAAAGCATGATCTGCAAAATTGAGCCAAACCCATAGTACTGCAAAACTATAAGCAATAACAACTATTAGCCACTTGATAAATAGTTTCCAGCTCTTGTCTATAAATAGGTAGGGGAACTGACCAAGAACATAGATCTGAATAGGAATAAAATAAAGGCTGAGACGATCAGCTGCGGTACTGGAGCCAGTTAAGAGCAGCAGTGGGGATAAAATAGCTAACCAAGACATTGATAAATAAACTCTACTTGATAGCCTAAAAAAATTTCTAGCAGTATAGCGCTCCAGTAAAAATATAAGTCCTGGCAAAAAATTCATTAATAATCTGATAAGAGCACCGGAGGATTGCAGTTGTGCTTCAATATAAGAAGTTGAAAATGCCTGGAAAATAAAGTTTAAAGCAACAGTAAATAAAATAAATAAAAAAGATAGACTGATAATATTCAATACTTTTCTGTTCTCAATAGCAGTAATGATTTTTACAGTCAAAGGGATTAAGAGAATAAACACAGCAGTCTTATGCAGTAAAGTAGCCAGAAATAGGTTCAGCAAAAATGCAGTCAGTTTACCTTCAACTAAATAAACTAAGGCAATCATTTCAAAGCCAATTGCGCCGGATTGGCGTGTATATCCCATTGCAACAACAGTAGTTAGGTATGGAAATGCAACTAGTAAACCTGCATAAGAGTTTTTAATTTGGCGACAGAAGCAAAATAGACCAGATGTAAATATCAAGGCAACCACTGAGTTAACAAAGTAGATGTCTTGGTTCAGGGTTCCTGCTAGTTTGTTTATTAAATGATAACCAAAGTCCTTCAAAATTGCTTCTATGCCAAACCAGGACTGAGATTGTGCTTCATCGAATATGCGTAAGTAAGACCCCCAATCAGCACCAACTTCAAATCTTAGGCCAATGAATAAAACATACAAAAAAAACAGAAAAAAACCATACCATCTCGGTACTTGGAGAATCACTGGTATAGCTGTTAGGGCAAAAACAATGAAGTAGGGCAGCATGAAAGAGCCGTATTTACTTTAGCTATCTATATTACTTCAAGTGAGCTTGAAACATTGCCGCTATCTACAGTTTAGCCATCCACTCTTTGTTCTGGCTCTAGGGAACTTGAGTTGCTAAACCTATTCCCACCGAATGGCTAGCCAGTCCTAAAGGCTGCAGATCAAAGCACTTTAGGTGAGCAGCCACGCATTTGCTAACTGTGATCGCATCCTGATTCGGTTCGCTATCAGTATGTGGATAAGACTCGCCACTTCCCCTGCATCCGTGGCGATCGCGACAAAGCACCTCACCAGCCAAGGGTTCCCTGGTTTCCTTGGTACAATTCACCCCATGCCACACCATCAAGCGTGAGGAACAAAAGCCCAATGATTAATGGAATAGGCTGTCGCCAACAATCAAGAATGGGCATTTGACCATCTCTAAGGTGGGCCCAGCGGCTCCACGAGAATGGTGCCAGCATCCCCTGCCCGTATAGCTACATCCGTCAGGGCACCCACCCGGACGGCCAAGGTTTGACTGCAGGGGGCACGACGCAGCGGGGTGACAGTTTGACCGACCGTCAGGCCTACGGCCGCAAGGCGGCGCTGCCAAGCGGCTGTCCCGCCAATAGCAGTGATCCGCGCCGGGGTACCCAGAGGAAGGTCAGAGAGCAACACGGGGCAATTCATGGGCCTAAACGCCGTACCTCTTGAAGGGCTTCTTTTGCCGAGGGGTAGCGATCGCTAAAGTTAAATTTCACCATCTTATTGATCACTGCCGCTAAACCTTCACTGACTCTGACACACCGTTGCCAATCCAGTTCACCCGTGCGCGCATCTCGCGGTAGATCACGGGGCTTAATGCCCGTTAACGCCTGCAGGATAATCATGCCGACAGCATAAATATCACTGCTGAGGGTGGGCTGACCAGAGAGTTGCTCAGGGGGAGCATACCCCATCGTACCAATAACAACGGTACTCCCCTGGGCCTTCTCCACTTCTTGAGGTTGAATTTGCTTCACTGCCCCAAAGTCAATTAAGACCAGTTTGCGATCGCTGGCACGGCGAATAAGATTATCGGGCTTAATATCGCGGTGAATCACATAGTGACTGTGGACAAAATTCAAGACTTCTAAGATTTCCCGCAGGAGTTGGATGGCCTCGGCTTCCGTGTGTTTGCGTTTCAGTTCCTCACTCAGGGAGGCACCATCAATAAATTCCTGCACTAGATAGAATTCCCCATTTTCCTCCACATAGGCAAGCAAGAGGGGAATTTGATCATGGCGTCCTAGCTTTTCAAGGATTTCTGCTTCGGTATGAAAGAGTCGGCGCGCCACCTGCATAAACCGCTCGTCGGTGCGTCCCGGCCGCAGACGCTTGACGACACAGAGGGGGTTTCCCGGTCGCTGGGTATCCTGGGCCAAATAGGTGCAGCCAAAGCCCCCTGACCCCAAAACTTTTTGGATTTTGTAGCGACCACTGAGGAGGGAACGCGGTTTGCCAGTAATTTCTGTGGGTTCTCGCAGGGCTGCATTGAGGGCTGCTGTATCCTCAGACATTAAGGATCGCAACAGCGCCAAGGCTTTTTCTTGCTCCTGCACTTTTTTTTGGAAAGATCTTTGCTCCTGCTGCGCCTGATAGCTGACGTAACCTACCATCCCCACACTGCTGAGCACAAGGGCGATCGCCGGCGGCACCACAGGAATCCAGCCACTCGCCATGACAAAAATGCCAAAGCCACCACCAAAGAGGACAATGAGCCCCCCCACGACCGCGCCTCCCAACCACAGGGGTTGCCGCAGCCACCAGCCAAGGACACTCCCCACGCCAGCCCACAGGAGAATCCAGCCTAGCACCAGCGGCAGCGGCCAATACCAAATGGGACCTTCCCCTTCAAGGGCAGCCCTCAGGAATTGACTCACCATTTGCCCATGAACCACCACCCCCGGCATTTGCTGCGTCACCGCATCACTACCGCTATACGGGGTGAGGAAAGTATCCTTAATACTCGGCGCAGACACACCAATCAAAACCACGCGATCGCGAATGAGGTCTTCGCTCACCCGTCCACTCAGTACATCCGTTAGGGAAACCGTTGGCCCCACCGCGCCGCGTGAGTGGTACTTAAGGAGGGTTTGCATGCCGCGATCGTCCACCCCCACATAGCCACCGGCATCACTGGTAAGGAGGGGAAAATGCACATCATTCAGCGTCAAACCCCTGTCATCGAGTTTGATAGTTTGAGAGGGGTCTTGTTGTAGATAGCGCAGTGCCAACATCAGAGCAAAGGAAAAGGGCGTTGTACACCGCTGCGCCTTGGGATTGCTGATCACAAATAGGTTGCGGCGAATGACACCATCGCTATCGAGGGGAATATCCGCAAAACCCACACGGTCTGGCACCTGTGCTGGGGGAATACTTGGTGGCGGGGGCACCTCGGGTTGTTCCACTGTTTCGCCCGCTGATTTGCACACTGGAATAATGCGTGGGTTGATACGAATCATGTTTTGCAGCTCATCGTGGCCGGGGGGCTGGGGCAAATCACGGAAAATATCCAAGCCAATGGCACGTGGGCTGGCGGCATTGAGGCGGGCGAGAAGTTCTGCCACAGTGGCATCCGGCAATGGCCACGTTTTTTGGGCTTGAATGTCCTGCTCCGTCACCACCACCGTCAGGATGCGGGAATCAGGATCACGAGCGGGTTGCGATCGCACATAAAAGTCATACAAACTCAGTTCCGACGGCTGAAGCAGTCCCAATTGGCGCACACCGATCACCACAGCAGCCGCCCCTAGAGTCGTGGCAAGAACTGGCATCGGCAGCCATTTTGGCCAAGGGTAGGACACGATTTCAACTCCTCGGGCAATTGTCCAGCGGCTCCCCAAGAGCAACGCTAGACCGATTTTAGCTTTATCGGCAGAAAGCCCAGCGCTGTATTGGTGAATGCTGCTCGAGCAACAGGGTATGGCTTTAAGAAGCGGCCAGTGCAAGCACATGCTCGCGCGGTGCTAGATGGGCGATCGCTCGCTCCACAGCCCAGTAATGTAACAAAACAATGTAACAATTTGTAACAAAAATCAGCAATCGCGCGGGGAAAACCCAACCCTTACAATAGGTTTCAGACGTGCTATTTTGCGTTACTGGCACGCCAAGCTCAGCTTTCTTGTGCGGGGATACATATCATATTGGGCATGATTCCTGATAAGTTCAGAAAAACGCCTCTTGGTGGCACGCCTATGGCCTCAATGCCTATGTCCGAACTGCCCTTTTCCCTTGATCAATTGCGAATCCTCAAGGCGATCGCCCTCGAAGGAAGTTTTAAGCGAGCCGCCGACAGCCTCTACGTCTCCCAACCCGCAGTGAGTTTACAGGTGCAAAACCTTGAGCGCCAACTGGATGTTCCCCTATTTGACCGGGGGGGGCGCCGCGCCCAACTCACCGAAGCTGGACAGCTCCTACTGGCCTACGGCGATCAAATTCTCTCCCTGTGCCATGAAGCCTGCCGTGCCATCGAAGACCTGCAAAAATTACAGGGGGGTACCCTGATCATTGGGGCAAGCCAAACCACCGGCACCTACCTGATGCCCCGCATGATTGGGCTATTTCGCAGCAAATATCCCGAAGTCGCTGTTCAGCTACATGTGCATTCCACCCGCCGCACCTGCTGGAGCTTGGTCAATGGTCAAATTGATCTAGCGATTATTGGCGGTGAAGTTCCCTCAGAACTGAGTGAGCAAATCACGGTTACCCCCTACGCGGAGGACGAACTGGCACTGATCTTACCTGTGGATCATCCCTTAGCGAGTGCCGAAACCCTCACCAAAGAAGACTTGTATAAGCTGAGCTTTATTGCTCTGGATGCCCAATCCACCATTCGCAAGGTGATTGATCAAGTCCTTCAGCGCGCCAACATTGACCCTCGCCGCCTCAAGGTAGAGATGGAGTTAAATTCCATCGAGGCGATTAAAAACGCCGTGCAGTCGGGCCTGGGGGCTGCCTTCGTCTCCATTTCCGCCATTGAGAAGGAGTTACAACTGGGGAGCCTACGGCGGATCGGTATCGAAAATGTGGTGGTGAAACGTACTCTATCGCTGATTACCAATCCCAATCGCTACCGATCGCGGGCAGCGGAGGTCTTCTGCCGTGAAATTCTCACTCAATTTGCCACCTTCGCCATCGATACAGAACTGACAACGGCCAAACCGCCCATCTCCGATAGTGAAAAGCCCCTTAAGGAACTGCTGACGATCGCCCCCCTTGAGGAAAACAGCACCAATGTCAGTAATTCTTAGGGCAGAGCAGGACCAGCCCAGGGGCAGAAGAGTCCCCTCACGGGAGTTTATTATTTCGAAAAATCGGAGTATGATAGTAGATCGCGCTGTTCATAACGGATGACCATGGCCCTGCAACACGACGTCAAACAAGAAATTATCAACACCTACCAGATCCACGGTACGGATACTGGCTCTGCGGATGTCCAAGTTGCTATCCTTACAGAGCGGATCAAGCAGCTTTCTGAGCATCTCAAGGTGAATAAAAAAGATCACGCCTCTCGCCGAGGACTCCTGAAAATCATTGGCCGTCGCAAGCGGCTATTGGCCTATATCCATCGCCACGATCCCCAACGCTATCATCAACTCATTGAACGTCTGGGAATTCGGGGTTAAAGACAATGGCAAAACGGTCGGATCTGCCTTTTGAGCCTAAAAAGAAAAAAGGAGCAACCAATTCTGCTAAAGCTCCTGCTGCCGCAGCCGTCCGTTCTAAGGCCCCAAAATCCTCAGCCAAGCAAGCCAAAAAAAGTACAGGTATTCCAGAAATTGTCAGCCAACGGATGGTCACTCGGATGGCAATCTTCTGCGGTACCCCCACCCTCTTGGGACTGATGACATTTCCCCTCAGCTATTTCATTGTCCATGAGGGCTGGTTCAAGTTGCCCAATGTGGTCGTTGTCATTGCTAGTCTCAGTCTTTTTGGCCTTGGGGCCCTGGGGCTAAGCTATGGGATTCTTTCTGCCTCTTGGGATGAGCACGAGCAGGGAAGTTGGCTCGGCTGGCGAGAATTCCGCACCAATTTTGGTCGTGTTGTCGAGAGTTGGCAAGCCTATCAGGGCGAGCGATCGCAAAATGCTGAATAGTCGAACGGGTGCGATCGCTGATTCGCATATGCTGCTCTAGCTAAGTTTAATTCCAATGTCTAATCAAGAAAATATCAAGAATTTTTAGGAATTTTTAGCAATTTGTGTAGATTTTTCATTCTAATCTGGCGATTATTATAACCTTGTAAGTTTATATTGGCCATCAATTCCTATAGTTACCCCCTTTCGCCAATAACTGGGAGCTTCCTGCCAACATCCGGCGCTCTCGGCATGGCCAACAGCAAAGGGTGCTAGAATCGCCCAAACCCTGTTCCCCTCGGAGAATCCCTATGACAGCAAATGAAATGTTCCGAGCTGAGGCCTACACAAACGTGGGAAATTTGCCCATTGACCTACAGTCCTCTAGCTTTCTGCAAAATTTCCTGGGATTAGTGGCAGAGACCCTTGAAGATATTGTTGGGCTGGATGATGCTTCTGGCTTTATTGCCCTTGTGGGACAGCAAATGGGCAATCACATCAACAAGCTTTACACCCAAGCCCTCGGCGATCGCCCCCTTGATGCTAAGACAGTGGCTCAAATTCTTGTAGATCTCAAAAATCGTATTGAAGGGGGATTTTTCCTGATTGAGCAAGATGAGGAGCGCATTATTTTAGGGAATCAGCGTTGCCCCCTTGGCAGTGGTGTGATTGGTCATCCCTCATTGTGCATGATGACCTCAAGTGTCTTTGGCGTCATTGTGGCGCACCACTTGGGCTATGCCAAGGTTTGTATTGAAGCGGCGATCGCCAATGGAGATCAAGGGTGCCGCGTCGTGATCTATACCCAACCCACTGCTGCTGCCGCTGCTGCCAAAGGACGAGAGTATTATCCGGTTGAATCACATGAGGCCGGTCTAAGCTAGGCAAGTAGTTCATTCCAGCGGGGTCAAGATGAGCAATTTTACACTGGATGTTGGCGTATGGATTGATCTGTTGCCGGAGCCAACGCTGGTCATGGATCTCGAGGGCAACATTGTGGCCGTTAACTCCAGTGGCCGTGAATTTTTTGGCGGCAGCGTGCTTGATTGCAACCTTAGGGAACTCGTAGCCACTCCGCCAGAGAAACTCAAAAAATGGCTGCTCCTTTGGCAACAAGCGACGCAAATAGTGCCCGGGACTCTGCGAGACCCCCAAGACCAAAAAATTGAAGTGGAAGCCGTGGGTATCCACCGTTGCCAGCCCCCCTTGATTCTGCTGCGCGTCTTGCGCCAACCTCGGTTTCTACGGCAGTTTATTATCCAACGGCAACAGTTTCAGCAGTTGCAACAGCAGATGGCACAGCAAACCGCTTTGATTGTAGAGCTACAGCAGCGGCAAAAACAACTAGAGGCAGAAAACCACCATCTACAGGAGATCTCACGGCAAGATAGCCTGACCAAACTGGCGAATCGGCGTGCCTTTAAAGCCTGTCTGCCGATAGCTTGGCGGGAATCGGCCACCACCCATACTCCCTTTGCCATTGCCCTGCTGGATATTGACCACTTCAAGTGCTACAACGATACCTATGGCCATCTGGCGGGCGATCGCGCCCTGCAACGGGTTGCCCATGCCATTAAATCTCAGGTGCGGGAAACAGATCTGGTCGCTCGCTATGGCGGTGAAGAGTTTATTCTCCTGTTACGCCAGACCGACCACGATGCTGCCATTTGTGTTCTAGAGCGAGTCTTTAAACACATCCGCAACCTAGGGATTCCCCATGCCAGTTCACCAGTGCAGCCCTACCTCACCGTTAGTGCCGGCATTTGCATTGTGGCCGCTTCCCTTCAGGACTGCCCAATGGCGGAGCTGGTGGCGACTGCCGATGCTGCTTTGTACGCAGCCAAACACTCAGGGCGCGATCGCTATGTGTTGCAAACCTATCCTGGCATGAGTGTGCCCATCTCTCCCAGCCAAGAAATTTAGAGAAACCTCCTGTCGCTGCCGCTGCTAGATATAATGTGGGTGGCCAAAGCACGGCAATCCCGTAGCCGAAACGTGATAGTTGATCGCGGTTGGGGCGTTGTGTTGCAGAATGTAAAGCTGAGTTAATTTTTGGAGATCGTGTAGCCCATGTACAATGTGACGAATTTTGGCAGTCGGATGTTTCGCTACGAAGTGGTGGGACTGCGACAAAATGCCGAAACCGATAAAACTGACTATGCCATCCGCAACAGTGGCAGTCAATTTTTCAACGTTCCCTATGACCGCATGAATCAGTTTATGCAGCAGATTACCCGCTGGGGGGGCAAAATTGTTAGCATTCAACGCCTCGATGGTACGGCTGCTACGGCTACGCCCTTGGCTGCTACCACGGAACCTGCCTCCAATAATGGTGCTGCCCCTGTTAAAGAAAAGAAAGTTGATATTCCCATCAATATCTATCGTCCCAACAATCCCTGCATTGGTAAGGTCATCTCCAATGAAGAGCTAGTGCGTGAAGGGGGCGAGGGAACAGTCAAGCACATTATCTTCGATATTTCTGGGACCGAGTTGCGCTATCTCGAAGGCCAAAGTATTGGCATTATTCCTGCCGGTACCGATGCCAACGGCAAACCCCACAAGCTGCGCCTTTACTCCATTGCCTCGACCCGCCATGGTGATTTTCAAGATGATAAAACAGTCTCGCTGTGTGTGCGGCGCCTAGAGTACAAGGACAAAGAGACGGGGGAAACCATCTATGGCGTTTGCTCCTCCTACCTCAACCAACTGCAACCCGGCGATGAAGTGAAAATCACAGGGCCCGTGGGCAAAGAAATGCTCTTACCCGATGACCCCGAAGCCACGATCATTATGCTGGCAACGGGAACCGGGATTGCCCCCTTCCGTGCCTTCTTGTGGCGCATGTTCAAAGAAAATAACCCCGATTATCAATTCAAGGGGCTGGCATGGCTGTTCTTTGGTGTTGCCTATACTGCAAATATCCTCTACAAAGATGAATTAGAGGAACTGCAGACTAAGTATCCAGATCACTTCCGCCTCACCTACGCCATCAGCCGAGAGCAAAAAACTCCTGATGGCGGCAAGATGTACATTCAAGGTCGTATTGCCGAACATGCCGACGAAATCTGGCAACTCCTCCAGAAGAAGAACACCCATGTCTATATCTGTGGTTTGAAGGGGATGGAGCCAGGGATTGATGAGGCAATGACCGCCGCGGCAGCCAAAAATGGTGCCGATTGGCCAGAGTTCCTCAAGGGCACACTCAAAAAAGAAGGCCGCTGGCACGTGGAAACCTACTAGGGAGATGATCTGGGGGGCGATCGCCCCCTATGTTCATCTCAAGTACGGCGTGGAGCTGTAAGGATAAAATGGAAACAGAGGGAACAGATGGAGCTGTTACCGAGAAACCAATGGCGGGTGTAGGGTCGCTAAAATGTAACCTACGGCAGGTCGAATTATCAAAATTATCAATATTCCCGTATTCTGCTGGGAAGTCATCCAGCGATCGCCTATGATTTATCCTCGCTTTCTGCGCAAAGCCTACCGCAAGGAACCCCTCTCCGCCTTTCTCCTGTTGATGGGAGGGGTTGACTCGACCATCGGCGGCTTGGGGGGCTATAACGGGTTGCTGCTACTGGGTCTGGCTCTGATGGGCAGTGGCCTCCTCTATCGCCTCCGCCAGCGATCGCCCGAACGTCCTCTTCCTGAAAAAGTTCCCCAGTATGCGCTGCCACCCCAATCTTCTCGGCCCTTGCCGATGCTGACCATAAGCAAAAAACAGCCCCCCCTGCGCTAGGCCAAAGCTGAGATCATCGTCTGAAATTTCCACAGGATTTCCTGCCATTCCCGTTCAGGGTGAGAGCCTTTGACAATCCCCGCCCCAGCAAAAAGATGGGCATGGTTGCCCTGAAGGCGGGCAGAGCGGATGCCGACAATAAATTCCCCTTCACCGGTGGGTGTCACCCAACCAAGGGGCGCCGCATAGCCATTGCGATCAAAGGGTTCCAGTTGCCGCAGCCAATGTTGTGCCCGGGCAGCAGGATAGCCCGCCACTGCTGGCGTCGGGTGCAAGGCCGCCACCACTTGGAGAATATGAATTGGTTGAGGCAGGGGTGCCCGAATCAAGGTTTGCAGATGTTGAATATGACTCAATTCAAGGATGCGGGGTTTGGCGGGCACCTCACAGGTCATGCCCAACCGTTGGAGGGTTTGGCAGAGAAACTCCACAATGATCTGATGCTCGTAGCGTTCCTTGGGGCTATGGTAAAGGCCATTGCGCAGGCTTTGATCCTCCTGTTGGGTTTGCCCCCGGGGACGGGAGCCTGCCAAGGCATCGGCACAGAGGACGCCATCGGCAATCTTGACCAAGCGTTCGGGACTGGCTCCCAAAAAGACCTGCTGCCGCTGTTGGCCAACACTGAAGATGTAGGAATTGGTGTACTGCTGGCGCAGGTTTTGCAACGTTCCCAGCCAGTTAAAGCCCTGAGGCTGCTCTAGGGTAAGGGCAGCGGCTAAGACCAATTTTTCGATGTCTCCCGCCGCGAGGAGCTTGAGGGCATGCTTGACCCTGCCAATGAATTGTCCATACTGCTCAGTCAGGGGCGGTAGGGCGATCGCCAGGGGCGGTGGACAGGGGGGCGGATCAGCGAGAATGTGGGCCAGTGCCCGCCGCACCAGTTGCCAGTCTTGCCAGAGGCGATGGGGTGTGCTGGTCTGTAGGGCACAATTGAGGGTGAGCCAAACCTGATCTAGACGCTGAATGACCTGCCAGCGGGGTAAGACCCCCCGGTTAGAGCCTGTGTGATCCCAAAAACTGAATTGACAGAACATACGCGGTTCGGCTGGAGCGATCGCCCACACGCGGCTGAGGGTTTGTTCACTAAAACGCTGCAGTTCCCCAAACCGCTGCTGTCCCTGAACACTGCTGGTCGCCACTGCACCACACGCAGCAACGATCTCCCCCGCTTGCTCAAGGTAAAAATGCTCCCCTTCACCACTGAGTTGCATCAGACCCACCAACAGCATCAGGGGATCAACTGTTGGTAAGGAAATACCTAAACTGAGGAACTGACAATTGGCCTGCTGTGCTGCCTGAATTCCAGCGCTGACCTGAGTATAAAACTCGGACTCAGAGGATAAATCAAACGTAAGGGGCAGCGAAACGGGCATAACCAAACAAGGTCAAGATTGCCCTTACATTTTCCCCTTGGTAGGGAACCTTTGGCAAAAAGACTGGCACTTGCCGATGTCCCTGATTATGCTGAAGAGTAGGATCACGGTCTATTTCTGAGGCAAGTATGGCTAAAGTTGTGAAAACAGATGCGCAGTGGCAAGCCCAACTGACTCCTGAGCAGTACTATGTCACCCGCAAAAAGGGAACGGAGCGCGCCTTCACGGGCTGCTACTGGAATAACAAAAAGCCCGGTCTCTATTGCTGTGTCTGCTGCGGCACACCACTCTTTCGCTCTGAGACAAAGTACGATTCTGGCACCGGTTGGCCCAGTTTTTGGCAGCCCCTTGATCCCAACAATATCCGCATGGAGCGGGATCTTTCCCATGGCATGGTGCGCACGGAAGTCCTATGTGCTGTCTGCGATGCCCACCTGGGTCATGTCTTTGAGGATGGCCCGCCCCCCACAGGACTGCGCTACTGCATTAACTCAGCGGCACTGGCATTTATCCCTGAATCTGCCGCCTCTTCATGAGTCCGGTGATTGAACACCTGCAAAGTCTCAACCGCATTTTGGTCAAGCTGGTGCGGCGGCTGCTGTTTCAGAGGGAGACGTTGAGAAAATTTTCAGGACATTTTCTATAGGGGTGCCGGCAGTCTCAATGGGGCAGGGGTGAGTCTTTACTTTTACTGGAGCGATCGCTAGCCCATTAGTCAAGAGCCAGGGCAAGGGTTTGCGCCAGGGATAAAGCTAACCGCAAATGACTATCCTCTCGCCAACTCAATTTAGCTATTAGGCGGCAAGCCTCCGCCCCAGACGTGAGCATGACCGTGGGGAGGATGTTACAAAATTCTGACCCTTGACAAACCCAAGGCAAAGGCGAGAGACTTAAGGCCAACATCATCTTTTTATCTGGGTTTTGTGTAAAATGGCCAGTTGAAGTTTCCTGTTTTAACTTAACTCTCGTGGACGTTTGTGCATAGGTTCCCTTTTAGCCACGAAACTAAGATTGTTAAAACACGAGAAATACCATCTGGCTTCTACGTTTCTGACCTGTCGCGGCGACAATACCACGGCACTTCAGAAAGGGTTTACAACTCATACATTTACTTACATTTACTAGGAGCAATAGTGAGTCGCTATGTTGGGCAAACTCCGTGACCTGATGGGTCTAACCCCAGAAACTGACCTCTACGATGAGGAATACCCTCAAGGAACGGCACGAACACTAACCACAGAACCGGACGTAGAACCGCTGCCCGCATCGCGGCCAAACCTGGGTCATGACTTTGACACCAGTTCATCCCCCGCGGTTGCCCCTGGTTCAGTGCCGACGGGATCAACTGCCGCCAATGTGATTGGTATGCCTAATGCCGGCCGTTGGTGGGGGGCAGTGGCCGAAGTCTTGGTGATGCAGCCCCGCAGTTTTAGTGAAATGCCTGAGGTGATCAAAGCCCTTAAGGAGCGCAAGTCAGTGGTGCTCAATCTGACCTTGATGGAGCCAGAGCAAGCCCAACGCTCAGTGGATTTTGTTGCCGGTGCGACGTTCACAATTGATGGCCATCAAGAGCGTATTGGCGAGAGTATTTTCCTCTTTACACCAAGCTGTGTCCAAGTGAGTACTCAAGTGGGCGGCGTTCGTCCAAGTGCAACCCCCACCCCCCCGCCCGCTTGGGGTATGGATGCCCAACAACAGCGTAGTGCTTAGGGTGCCTGCTCTTGGGATCATTGGCTGTGGCCGCATGGCGGAGGCAATGCTTTCGCGGCTGCTTGCGAATGGTCTATTGCCAGACCATGTGTGGGTATCGGTGCGATCGCCCCAGCGGCAACAGTACTTAGCCGACACCTACGGGGTTAGAGTAACAACGAACCCAGAAGTAGCGACTGCCGAAACGCTGCTACTGGCGGTCAAGCCACAGGTCTTTGCCGAGATTGAGTCGGAACTCGCGGATACGCCGGTAGCTCAGGAGAGGGGGGTTGTCCTTTCTATCATGGCAGGGATCCACAGTGGGCGACTGCGGCGGCTTTTTCCCCAGCGGTTGATCTTTCGGGCGATGCCGAATACACCAGCACAGGTGGGCGCCGGCGTGATTGCCCTTGCGAGTGACGGTGCGGCCAGTGAACTGGCGGTTCAAAAGATTCAGCATTTGTTGGGGGTGCTGGGGCAGGTGGTGGCTGTCAGTGAAGGGCAAATGGATGCGGTCACGGCGCTGTCTGGCTCCGGCCCTGCCTTTGTTGCTCTAATTGTCGAGGCCCTCTGTGATGCTGGGGTGGCGGTGGGTTTATCGCGATCGCTGACACAGGAACTCGTTTATGGCACAATAGCAGGCACAGTACAATTACTTAAGGAGCGTGGACTGCATCCGGCGCAACTCAAGGATGCGGTCACCAGTCCTGCGGGGACAACCATTGCGGGTCTCGAAGTACTGGAAGCTGCCGGTATGCGTGGAACCCTCATGCAAACGGTAAAAGCGGCCTACGAGCGTTCCCAAGCCCTTAACTAAGTGCCTATGCCCAACTCTGCCCCAACCGCTGATCCCCCCGCCATTGAAGGCTTAGATGCAAAAGTGGTGTTTATTTACTACTTTGCCTGTGTTACTGCCATCACCGCCCTGAGTTTGAGCCAAATTTGCCACTGGAGTCTAGTGTCTCCTCTGCCCTACCGTTGGGGATTGGTCCTGGGAGTTGTGGTGGGGGCGATCGCCGCCTATCGGAATCATACGAAAATGCTGGCAGTCACCCTGCCGCAACTGTTGCGGCTGGAGGCATGGCTCAAGGACCAGGGCTACGAAGTGAGCGAGACCGCAGAGAATTTGACCATTTATCGCTCGCCCCAAAGCTGGCGACGCGGGGCAATCATTCTGGAGAATTTGGGCGATCGCCGGCGCGTGTATAGCCGCGCGGTCACGATTCGGCAACTGCAACGGGACTTGGCTGAGGGTGGACTGTGACTGACTTAGGACGTGTAATTACCGCCATGATTACGCCATTTACCGCTGAGGGCGCGATCGCCTACGATGTGGCGGCAAAACTGGCACAGCACCTTGTGGCCAATGGCTCCGATGGCATTGTGGTTTGCGGCACCACAGGCGAATCCCCCACCCTGACTTGGGAAGAGGAATTTCAACTCTTTCAAACGGTGCAGCAGGCGGTGGCGGGCAAAGCCAAAATTATTGCCGGTACGGGTTCCAACTCCACCCGGGAAGCCGTTTATGCCACGGCAAAGGCCGCAGAACTCGGCCTCGACGGTGCCCTCTTGGTTGTCCCCTACTACAATAAACCGCCCCAAGAAGGACTCTACGCCCATTTTCAGGCGATCGCCAAAGCGGTGCCGGACTTTCCCCTGATGCTCTACAACATCCCCAGCCGCACAGGGCAAAACCTGCTGCCAGAAACAGTCATCCGCCTTGCTGAGTACCCAAACATTGTGGCCATCAAAGAAGCCAGCGGCAGCCTTGATCAAGCCAGTACCCTGCGGGCTGCTCTACCGCCGACCTTTCGCATTTACGCCGGCGATGATTCCCTGACGTTGCCATTACTGGCCGTTGGTGGTTATGGTGTAGTCAGCGTGGCTAGTCACCTTGTGGGCCCACGCATTCAAGAGATGATCCAAGCCTTTGTCCAAGGAGACACCGCCAAAGCCACGGCTATTCACTGTCAACTATTGCCCCTGTTCAAGGTTTTATTTGTGACGACAAACCCGATTCCAATCAAAGCTGCCCTTAACCTCCAAGGTTGGTCAGTGGGTGAACCCCGACTACCCCTCACAGCTGCGAGTGACGCTGTAATTGGCCAGTTGAAAAGCGTTTTAGATGACCTTGGTCTACTGAAGTCTTAAGACAACGCCGGGCATTTCCCAAGCTGCACCTTTTTTGTTCGTTTCACTGTAAGGAGACCTATGAGTCAATCCGTTGCAACTGCTGCCCTAAAAATTATTCCCCTCGGTGGGCTGCATGAAATTGGCAAGAACACCTGCGTTTTTGAATTCCAAGATGAAATTATTTTGCTGGATGCAGGGCTGGCCTTTCCCACCGATGCCATGCACGGCGTCACTATCGTCCTACCTGACATGACGTACCTGCGGCAAAATCGCGACAAAATCAAGGGGATGATTGTAACCCACGGCCATGAAGATCACATTGGTGGCATTCCTTTTCATCTGAAGCAGTTTGATATTCCCGTCATCTATGGCCCGCGCCTTGCCATGGCGCTGCTACAAGGGAAACTGGAAGAGGCGGGGGTTGCCGATCGCACCGAACTTCGCCCTGTACAGCCGCGGGAGATAGTGCGCTTGGGCAAAAACTTCCTGGTGGAGTATATCCGCAATACCCACTCCATTGCCGATAGCTTCTCCGTAGCAATTTATACCCCCCTTGGCGTGATTATCCACACAGGGGATTTTAAGTTTGACTTTACCCCCGTTGATGGCGAGTGCTTTGACCTGCAGCGGCTCGCGGAGCATGGGGAGAAGGGGGTGCTTTGCCTGATTAGTGACTCCACCAACTCAGAGGTCCCCGGCCACACGCCCTCGGAGCGATCCGTCTTTCCCAACTTGGATCGTGCCTTTAGCCAAGCGGCGGGGCGGATTATTTTTACCACCTTTGCCTCTTCGGTGCATCGTCTCAGTATGGCCTTGGAACTGGCGCAAAAGCATGGCCGAGTGGTCTCGGTCTTGGGTCGCTCAATGCTCAATGTGATTGCCCATGCCCGGCAGTTGGGCTATATTCGCTGCCCGGATGATCTCTTTGTGCCCTTGCACATGATGCACAAGTACCCGGATCATCAGGTGATGTACCTCACCACTGGCTCCCAAGGGGAACCCCTGTCTGCCCTGACGCGGATTTCCAAGGGGGAACACAACAAAATTAAAATTCGCCCCGGGGATACTGTCATTCTCTCGGCTCACCCGATTCCAGGGAACACAATTGCCGTGGTGAACATGATCGATCGCCTGATGATGCAAGGCGCCAAAGTCATCTATGGTCGTGAACAGGGCATTCACGTCTCTGGCCATGCCTGCCAGGAGGATCAAAAGCTGATGCTGGCCTTGACGAAGCCCAAGTTCTTTTTACCCGTGCATGGAGAACACCGCATGTTGGTGAAACACGCCCAAACGGCTCAGAGCATGGGTATTCCTCCTGAGAATATGGTGATTGTTGACAATGGCGATGTGGTAGAACTCACCCGTGACTCGATTCGGGTCGTAGATAAAGTCCCCGCTGGCATTGAGCTACTGGATCGTGGTGGCATTGTCAAAGCCCATGTGCTGCAAGAGCGGCAACAGCTGGCTGAGGAGGGCATTATCACCGTGGCGGTGGCGGTGGGTACTGATGGCAGTCTGAAAGCCACTCCCGAAGTTCACCTGCGGGGCGTGGTCACAGCCATTGAGCCACAGGCTTGGCAGGCTTGGGTACATGCCACGGTGGAAACCGCCTTGAGCGATCGCTGGAGTGAATATGCCCGCAATGGCGATGTGGACTGGGCTGGGGTCAAAGCTCACATTGAACGGGAACTGGTGCGACTGGTGCGCCGTGAACTTCAGGGCAATGCCTCAGTCCTATTGCTCCTGCAACCCATCGAAGTCACCCCCACTGTGACCACAGGAATCCGGCGGCGGCGCAGCACGACTTCTGTGGTTGGCTAGGGACCAGAGCCACCCCTTGCCTAGGGTTCTGCATTTGTGGGCGGCGGCTTTCCTAGGAAACATTGGCGAGATGGATGGCAGACAATGGCACTTTTCCCTGAGGGGTACGGGGAATGTGGTCAACCGGCACCCAGCGCTTGGGGCATTTGTAGGCGCTGCACCGCTGCTTGAGCCATCTGCTGAGTTCCTCAGGGGAGGCGTCTCCCACATAGAGGGCAACCACCTGTTCGCCCCAAAGGGGGTCAGGTGCGCCGTAGATGTAGATGTCTTGGACAAGGCCACTGTCAAGGAGTAAAGCCTCTAACTCTTCGGGGTAGATATTCTCGCCGCCACTGATGATTTTGCGGCTGCTGCGTCCCAAAATGTAGAGGCGATCGCCCCGCCATTGAGCGCGATCGTCGGTTGGGAAGATGGCTGAGTGAAACAACGCCGGGTAATAGCCCAGGGCAAGGGAAGCCGCCTGAATCTGAATCTCACCCGTAGGGGTCAAATCAATCTGGGCATGGGGTAAGACTTGACCACAGGAGCGATCGCCCGCCAAAAATTCCCCCTGTCGCTGGGCACAGATCATACCTGCAGTTTCTGTCATGCCATAGGTGAGACATAAAGGCAATCGCTGCGTTGCCGCTTCCTCTAACAGTTGTAACCAGGTGGGACCACCGCCAATAAAAATCCCCTTTAACTTCCCTAACCACGGCAGCGGCTCGCTAAGCACCTGTTGCAGTTGGCGCGGCACCAGAGAGAGCCACAGAGCAAGATTGGCAGGGGGTGGGGTTTGCCGTAAGTCCCGTAAGTGGCTCGCCAGGTAGAGTTCTCCCCCACTCCATAGCGATCGCACCACGGGCATTAGGCCACTGACATGGTACAAGGGCAAAATACTCAGGCAATGAATCGTTGATTGCTGTAGATGACTTTGCAGCCCCATCACCGCCGCTTGCAGGCTGTCCACCGTGTGAATTGCCCAACGCAATCGCCCTTGAGTGCCGCCAGTGGGAATCAGAATCCAGCCCTGGGGCAATGGCTTTCCAGAACCTTGGGGGGTGAGGGGGGGCACCGTTCCCCAAGCCATAAAATTCTGCGGCAAGATTGCTGCCACCTGCTGCCACTCTTGGGACTGCCATTGGGGATTGGCCAGTAACAGGGGCGTGCCTGTGGAGAGTGCTGCTAGAAAACCCCTGAGAAAAGCGAGGGGGTCGGGTTCGGCGAGCACAAGTACCGTTGGCTGCTGCTGTTGGAGTTGCGCCTGATCGTTGGCTAATTGTTCGACGAGGCGGGCCGTAGCCCTGTGCCATTGTCGGTTGTGGGCACACCACAGCCAGTGGGGGGCAATACGCGTAAGGTTTTGTAACAAATTTGTCCTGCGCCTCCCGAAACCAATGGGTAAAATCAAAGGATAAAGGAATGCGTTTAGGAGAGAGCAGCCTGACTATTCAACAGATGCAACGGGTAGCCGCAATTACTGACCCTAGCCTTAAACTAGCATGGACCGCCGCCTATGCCGCCGACGATCGCAAGGGAGTGGACATCTGCCTTTTAGATGTAAGTGGCGTGTCCTACCTCAGCGATTACTTTGTGATCATTACGGGACTCTCAAAAACCCAAGTGCGTGCCATTTACCAAGGGATTGAGGAGGCGGCTCTCGAACATTGCCAACGCCAACCCCAACATATTGAAGGCCAGGCGGAATGTTCATGGGTGCTGATGGACTACGGCGATGTCATTGTCCATGTGCAGTTGCCCAAGGAGCGCCAATACTATAACCTTGAGGCCTTTTGGGGTCACGCCCAGCGCATTCCCTTTGAGTCCTTGGTAACTACCTAGGGAGTGCCGCGGGGGGTAGGCGATTCTTGTTGGCCTGCCACGGGGGGCGATCGCCAGACACAGCGCCATACCGCTTCTTGCTCCATTGACCCCTATTGCCGCCCCATCCCCACCAGTCAGGGCCTGACTGATTTGCTCACGGCTCCTAGTCGAACAGCTCCCCCACCACTGCCCGTTATCCTCTATCAATCGCAACTGGCCGCCGAACGCTACAGGCTGTTGCAAAATGCTAGGGATCCCACAGCAGTACTAACGCGCCCCTTGGCTCTGGCAACCTTAGCACCCTTGCGGCTCCAACATCGTAACCCCGTCGATCAAAAGACTTGGACAACCGACACCCCCTCGTGCAGCTTTGGACACCGCCTGAGCCGCCCCTAAAACTAACGGCGTGCCAGTATTGGTAACACTTTGGTAGAGTGCCAGCCAAATAGACGGAGATAGCAAAATAGATGAAGATGAAAGAAAGCATAAAAATTAGGACATCTGCTCACCTGCCATGACCTCCTCCAATGCCTTGTCCCAGATTGATCGTGAGTCAGTTTGGCATACCCTGAGTGCTGATGAAGTCATTAGCCGTCTGGGGAGCGATCGCCAACAGGGGTTGAGTTTTGCAGAAGTGCAACGGCGACAAGCCCAATATGGGCGCAACGAACTGGTTGACAATGGCCGCCGTCCCCGCTGGCGAATCTTCATGGATCAGTTTTGCAATGTGATGCTGATCATGCTGCTGGTGGTGGCCTTCATTTCTGGCGCATTGGAGATTCTCAAATCCCTCAAAGAGAACAGCATCCCCTTCCCCAAGGACGCAACCGCAATTCTGGTGGTGGTGATTCTCAATGCCATTTTGGGCTATGTCCAAGAAGCCCGTGCTGAGGAGGCTCTGGCAGCGCTGAAAAATATGGCGGCACCCAAGGTGCGTGTCCTGCGCGAGGGCAAAGTCATGGAAATTGACTCCCCGGAGCTGGTGGTCGGGGATATTTTCTTTCTGGAAACTGGGGTAAAAGTGGCTGCCGATGGTCGACTTCTAGAAGCCGTCAACCTGCAAATCCGCGAGGCGGCCCTTACAGGGGAAGCAGCAGCCACCAGTAAAGATGCTGCGAAAGTGTTGCCTACCGATACTGAAGTGGGCGATCGCGCCAATCTAGTGTTTGCAGGCACAGAGGTCAGCCAAGGGCGAGGGGTCGCCGTCGTCACCGCGATCGGCATGAACACCGAACTGGGGAAAATTGCTGCTGCCCTCCAAGGGGTCGAGCAGGAACCCACACCACTGCAAAAACGAATGACCGAGCTGGGAAATCGCTTAGTGGGGTTTTCCTTGGTGCTGGTGAGCATTGTTGTGATTGCGGGGAGTCTGTACGATCCTTCGCTGCTGGGGCATCTCATTGAAGTTTCCCTGAGTATGGCGGTGGCAGTGGTACCCGAAGGCTTGCCCGCTGTGATTACCGTCACCCTTGCCTTGGGAACACAACGGATGGTGAAACGCCATGCCCTGATTCGTCGGCTGCCGGCAGTGGAGACGTTGGGGAGTGTGACAGTCATCTGCTCCGACAAAACAGGTACCCTCACCCAAAACAAAATGGTCGTGCAGGCGATCGCCACAACGTCCTATCGCGCCAAGGTGAGTGGCAATGGCTATGAACCTAAGGGGGACTTTTACGATGCCAATACCGCCGACCCCTCAGCCCTATATGAACGGCAATTGCTCCTTATCGCCGGCGCGCTGTGCAATGATGCCCTGCTCAAACAACACGCAGCCGAATGGGTGATCCTCGGTGACCCCACAGAAGGCTCCCTCCTGCCCTTGGCCGCTAAGGGGGGCATTGATCTGAAAGCGTTGCAAGAAACGGCGAAGCGAGTGGCGGAGTTTCCCTTTGATGCCAATCGCAAGCGCATGAGTACCTTCTATCGCAGTGAGTCTGTTCCTGAGATTCCCGCCAAGGAACCCTACTGGATGATCACCAAAGGGTCACCCGAACTGACCCTGGAACGCTGTCAATGGCGGCAGGTGGGACAGGACATTCAACCCCTAACACTGGCGGAGCGCCAAGAGATTCTCGCTGAAAACGATCGCTTTGCCGCTCAGGGTCTGCGGGTCTTGGGGATTGCCCATCGCTACTGGTCAGAGTTGCCGCCGCCGGAGAGTGTCGAGACCAGTGAGCAGGGGTTAATTTGGTTAGGACTGGTGGGCATTCTTGATCCCCCCCGTCCGGAGGTGCTGGCGGCCGTCGCCACCTGTCGCACTGCCGGCATTCGCCCGATTATGATTACGGGCGATCATCAACTGACTGCCCAGGCGATCGCCAGTCAAATTGGCATCTGTGAGTGGGGCGATCCGACCCTCACGGGTCGGGACATTGAAAAAATGAGTAGCGAGGAATTGGATGCTGTCACTCCCACCGTCAGCGTCTATGCCCGCGTCTCCCCAGAACATAAACTGCGGATTGTCAAATCGCTGCAACGCCACGGTGAAATTGTGGCCATGACTGGCGATGGTGTGAATGATGCCCCCGCCCTTAAACAAGCGGATATTGGGGTGGCCATGGGAATTACGGGGACTGATGTCACTAAGGAAGCCAGTGATATGGTGCTCTTGGATGATAACTTTGCTACCATTGTGGCCGCTACCGAGGAAGGGCGAGTCATTTACAGTAATATTCGTCGCTTTATTAGATACATTCTCGGCTCCAATATTGGTGAAGTCATTACAATCGCCTGCTCACCCCTGCTGGGACTAGGAGGCGTTCCCCTAACGCCCTTGCAAATTCTCTGGATGAACCTAGTCACTGATGGCCTGCCGGCCCTTGCCCTGGCCGTTGAACCGGGGGACCCTGAGGTGATGAAGCGTCCTCCCATTCAGCCCAATGAGAGCATTTTTGGCCGCGGCATGGGTTCCTACATGATTCGCGTTGGTTTGATCTTGGCCATCGTCGGCATTGCCCTCATGGTATGGGCCTATGGCTACACCGCCGAGCACGTCGAGGGGGGTCTAGAGCCGCAGCGTTGGACAACGATAGTCTTTACCACCCTCTGCCTTTCCCAAATGGGTCACGCCCTTGCTGCTCGTTCGAGTACACGACTGACCATTGAAATGAACCCCACTGACAATCTCTTTGTTTGGGTATCGGTTATTTTGACAACGATTCTGCAACTACTGCTGATCTATACTCCACTCCTGCGGCAGTTTTTTGGCACCTACCTGATCTCGGGAACTGAGCTAGCGGTGTGTATTGGCTGTAGCATGCTTGTCTTTGTCTGGGTAGAGCTGGAGAAACTGGTGTTGCGGCTATTCAATAGGGGCCAAGAACTCAAGCTATTGGAATAGGCTCGCTAAAAGCCCATCACCTTGGCCACGGTTTGCTCAGTGGGTTCAATGTGGCGGTGGAAGCGATCGCTCTCCTGCTTGAGGGCGGTTTCTGGATCCTTGAGGCCATTGCCCGTCAGCACACAAACTACCGTGGCACCGCTGGGCACCTGATCTGCCAACTTCAAGAGGCCAGCCACAGAAGCGGCACTCGCAGGTTCACAGAAGATCCCTTCCGCGGAGGCCAGCAGACAATAGGCATTGAGGATTTCCTCATCTGTAACAGCATTAAAGGCCCCTTGGCTGGCTTCCTTGACCGCGATCGCCCGTTGCCAGTTGGCAGGATTGCCAATACGAATGGCCGTGGCAACCGTTTCCGGATGCGTAACAATCTCACCCTTGACCAGCGGGGCAGATCCCGCGGCTTGAAAGCCCATCATCCGCGGCAGGCGATCGCAACGGTTTTGCTCACGATACTGGCAAAAGCCCATCCAGTACGCCGTAATGTTACCGGCATTGCCCATAGGAATGCAGAGCCAGTCGGGGGCATTGCCCAAGCTATCCACCACCTCAAAGGCCGCTGTTTTCTGTCCTTCGAGCCGATAGGGATTGACGGAATTGACCAGGGTCACGGGGTAGGTTTCCGCCATCAGGCGCACAATGGCCAAGGCTTTATCAAAGTTGCCCTCAATGGCAATGACTTCAGCGCCATACAGAAGCGCTTGGGCAAGTTTTCCTTGGGCAACATAGCCCTCTGGCACCAGGACATAGGCGCGCAGTCCAGCTCGCCGGGCATAGGCCGCCGCAGCGGCTGAGGTATTCCCTGTGCTGGCACAAATCACCGCCTCAGCACCTGCTTCCTTGGCCTTGGAAATGGCCATGGTCATGCCGCGATCCTTGAAGCTCCCTGTGGGGTTAAGGCCATCGTACTTGACATAAACTGAGACGTTGCGGCCAATCCGCGCTGCAATTTGAGGCACCGGAATCAATGGTGTATTCCCCTCATAGAGGGTGACCACTGGGGTGCGATCGCTCACGGGCAAAAAGTCACCGTAGGCGTGAATTAGGCCACGCCAAGCAGGACGGATGGGGGGAGCAGAGAGTGTTACAGGCACAGGTACGCAGTCAGGAAATATGAATAAATTTGAGGCTAAGGATAGAGTGCAAGCACACAGTACGATAATTTTAGCCATCAGGGGTTACACTTGCCAATTGCTGCCCTGGGGGAGAGCTACACAATGCGTTTAATTTTGATTCGTCATGGAGAAGCTGTTGGCAATGATTCGGGCGTCATGCTTGGACGGCAAGATGTGCCCCTCACAGAACGGGGACGGCAGCAAGCCCTTGCCCTGCGGGAAAAACTCCCCCGACCGAATGCCATTTACACCAGTCCGCTGCAACGCTGCTACGATACAGCTAGGCTGATGAATCCCTGTCCCGACTTAAAAATTCAAGAGCTAGCGGAGTTGATTGAAATTGATCAGGGAATTTTTACAGGACTGACCTGGGCACAGGCACAGGCACAATATCCCGACCTCTGTGCAGAACTGGAAGGGAGCGCTTACCTGATTCCAGTCGCCGAAGCCGAGTCAATGGCCATGGCTTGGCAGCGGGCAAAACAGGCTTGGAAACAACTGCGACGCCACAGCGATCAGGACTGCGTTTGGTGTGTTAGTCATGGCGGTTTTTTGCAGTGCCTTATTAGTGTTGTGCTGGGGAGCGATCGCCTCTGGGGGATGGAGATTCCCCCCGCCGCTTGGTTCGACTTCTCAGTACGGGTGGATTTAGATGGACGCTTTGAAGCGGAAAATACCCGCTGGTGGCGCATCAATGCCTTCAATCAGTTCCCCTAGCCATCCAGCCGTATTAGGTTGTCAACAAACTGCAATGGGCGCAACTAGGGTAAAGATCGGCGCAAGCAAAACACTGAGGCCCTCAGCTAAGGAATTGTTACCCAGCATGCTGCTTCAAATTCATCAACTAAACGAAAGCGTTGAAATGTTCCTCGGCCGCTTTGGCGATCGATCCAGATGGGGAGGCTAATTAGACCGCGGTTGTCCTTAGTGAGCCAGTGGATCGAGCCGTCGTTGTCACGATAGAGGCGGATGCCATTCACCAGTGCCCAGGATTCTCCTAGACTGAGCCCCCCAAAGCGAGCGATTTGAGCGGGGGTGGAAAGGGCGATCGCCACCCGGTCGGCGAGCTTCACTGTCCCCACTTCCTCCCTGGAATCAATCCGAACAACTACTTTCAAAGTGGAAAAGAATTTCCTCCTCTGAAGGTGTTGCTGGCAGAGACACGCGCTTGGGTATTTACGAGGGGCGATCGATTGCTGCAATCGATGTTTAGCGGACAATCAACCACCCTAGGCAGCAACCGTTGCCGATCTATTCCTGTATTTTTGCCCTTTAGCAAAGCAACTCATTACTATCATGACTAGAAACTATCATGACTAGAAGATGCCAGTTCAATAGCCCAATTGGGGCAAGGAGACATCATCCCTTGGCGTTCTTCTAGGGTGAGGGGCCGCAACACTCTCTAAGGATTGTTGCGCCACTGAAAACTGCGTTTCCATGCGGGCGATCGCGGGGGCAATTCCTGCAAGGAGGCTGTTACATGGTTAAACACCTCCTCCATTACTGGTAGGGGCACTTGATCCTGAACCTCCAAGAGAAGCGCCAGCCGCTGTCCCCCCTGTAGCTGCAGGAAGTACAACTCTTGGTGAATCGGTCGTGGCACTGGCAAATAGCGCACTTCACCGCGCAGGCGCCGTCCCAAAATAGCTCGCTCCACTGGTGCCGATGTGGTGGCAGGGGAGCCCCCCAGTTGGGTAAAGCGCAGCCAATTGCCCAACTCCTGATCCGAGAGACCCCCTAGGACTTCATCTATTTTGGGTAGAGCAATTAGGCTCACCATGAACTCATGCTCTCCCGGGACAGCATTGGCGGGATAAACCACAGCAACACCATTCTCACCAAAAGCGATAGGGGGCGAAAATGGCAGGGGTGTTTCAAAGGACAGCCCCAGCAGTTGATGGCGTTGGGGGACAGGGGCAACAGTCTGAACTGTCGGTTCACTCGCCCGCCCGATGAGCAGGGGAAACGCCCCCAAAAGGGCCAGACTACAACAACCAAGGGTCAGCAGCAAACGCATAAACTTTCACACTAGGGGGATGATTGATGTTGTTGCCGATAGGCAATGTATAGACCCTCTAGGAAGTCTTCGGCGCTCAGGGAGGGCCAGTGGGCGGGATAGGTGGGCAGCAACAGGGGTTCTACTTGTTGGCGCAGCTCTTCAGCCGCTTGATAACGACCCACAGGACTCAGGCGATCGCGACTATTGAGGTAGTTCCGTACTAGGAGATAGTGTTCCGGCATCATCTGTTCCCAGTGGGCGAGCGATCGCAACTCCTGCACCCAAGCCGCCTGTGGTTGCCGAAGGCTTGTCCCTTGGGGTGCGAACCGCGTCGCCTGTTCATCTTGAATCACCAAGGTACCCGCCACCATATCTCCTAGGCGTTTTTCTGATCGAGATAACGTCACCAGAAATGCCCCTATACCCAAAAAAGCAAAATCAACGGATTGCAGCAAACTGCGCAGCGTCGCCTGCCGCAGACCAATGGGGCGGCCATCATCCTGAACAACCCGAATTTCTGCATATCGCTTGCCGGGGGTTTGTCCCTGCCAATAGGTTTCAAAGAAAATGTAATAGCCGTTGTAGAGGGCAAAGATCACCAATAGGTAAATGCCCAAACTCCAAGCTTCAATACTCTGGCCACTGGCGGGTAGCACCCCAATCAGCCACGGGTAAAGGGCATAAAAATAGATGTACCCCGCTGCCAGCGAAAAGAGCACAAGGGTGGTGTAGAGAATCACCTGATCAATGAGCCAAGCTAGAACACGGCTGCCGATTCCCCCAAGGGCAAAGTCCAATTCAATGCTTTCGGGCGTGCGTAATGTTACCCGCCGCAACCAACGCAAGGGGTTGACCGCTTCAGGGCGCACTTGAAACGCTGCTCCTTCATTGCGTACCGGCAGATCCCAGTAGAGAACTGCCTTGATCCCTTGCCACAGGGGCAGGAGCACAACCGCCACAAAGAGGCCAGCAACCGGAATAATCACCACACTATTGAGAATACTGCCAAGGAGATGGGCGGGAATGGTTGCCAGGGAAGCAACAAAAAACACTGTCAGGGTATGCCATGCCTGTCCCTGCGTCAGTTGCCAACTGCGGCGAATGGACTTGAGGGGCGTACATTCCGGTTCAAGAGCCAAGACCACATCAACGAGGGAAAGCCGCGCCACAAAGTAGCTAATGACCAGCAGCGCCAGGAGCACTAGCAACAGGATGCCGAGGAAAAAACTTAAAAAGAAGAGATCTCTTGCGGGTTCAGTTTGAATATTTCGCTCCAGCAATTGCACTAAAGGCGATCCCACCAAATAAAGTAAGTAGCCGATCGCCCCCAAGACCATATAAACCAAAAGCAAAATAAAGCTGACAATCAGAGTAGCCAGCAGATAATTCCACATCTTGGGAAAAATGAAGCCGCGGGCTTCCGATTCCGATTCCTCAAGGGCAGTGAGAGCAGCATAGATACAGCGAGAAAGCAGGGCACCACTGGCCATCAGCCGCGTCCAACCAAAGAGATAAAAAGGCACAGCGACAAGGATACCAATGCCCCCAAGCAAGAGAAACAGGGCAACATTATTGATTGCTCCAGCGAGAATCCCGCCAACAATCAGGGCCACAGCGACGATCAGCACGGCGGCAATGGTGAGCAGAAAAAACCACGCATGGGCAAAAAGGCTCAAAAGAAAATAGCGGTTGCCCCGATGCCGGTATAGTTCCAAAGCAATCGTCACCACATTGCCACTCGAGAGAGAATGGGGAAGCCGTCCTCGCTGTTGAAAAGGCCACATTCGCAATACCCAACCAACTGGCAATCAAAACGATCCTAACGTTTGCACCTAGCGATCCCTGCGGCACTCTTGTAAAATTTGTTAACATTAGAACAATTTAACCCGTCTTTTCTTCGTTCATCGCTGTTTTTGTTCTGTTCTTGATGGCTGAGGTGTGGGCATTGACCCCTCTGGCCAGTGGAGGTATTGGTTGCGTTTTGGCTAGTTCAAGGAGCACGTATGGCACTGTACGCAGAACTACATCGACATTTGGGTGGCTCAGTAGTACCGCGGATCCTTTGGCGGTATTTTCAGCGCAACGATCGCTCCCTTGCGGATCGCTTTCCCGACTATGAGGAATTTGAAGCCTTTTATACTCGCCCCCGCCAATCCCTCGAAGAATACCTCGAACTCCACACCCTAGTGGAGAGTGTGCAAACACCACAAACCTTGCCCTATTTCATTTTTCGTTTGATTCGCGGCGCCTATATTTTTGAAAATTTGGCCTACTTGGAGTTGCGCTATACTCCCTACCTGCGCACGGATCCGCAGCGGTCCCAGAGCGATCGCATTGAGCAGATGGCAGACATTGTCAAAACCGTGGGTCTAGCTTGCCAAGTGCCCGAGTACCCGATTGTGACTAGCCAAATTCTCTGTATGCACACGCGGCTACCCTATGCCGTCAACCGTGCCATCGTTGATCTGGCGGCCAGTTTGCCCCAGTTTGTCTGTGGCATTGATTTGGCCGGGGGGGATAGCGTCTATGGCGATCGCCTAGCGGAATTTATTGACCTCTATGCCTATGCCCGCGATCGCGGTCTGAAAACCACGGGTCACCTCTACGAAACAGTGAATGGCTGCTATCCCGAACTGCTGCCCTACCTACAACGCATTGGCCATGGCATTCAAATTCCGCTGCGCTACCCAGAGCTGCTCAAGGAAGTTGCTGCTGCCGGTCAATGCCTTGAAGTGTGCCCCACCACCTATTTTCAAACGGGCACCCTTGAGAGCTACGAACAGTTGCGGCTGATTTTTGAACGCTGCTTTGAGGCAGGGGTGGATGTGGCCATTTGTACCGATAATGCAGGTCTGCATAATGTGCGGCTGCCCTTTGAGTACGAAAACTTGCTGACCTATGACATCCTGAACTTCAAGGAATTGCAAGCCTGTCAGGAAGCGGCTTTTCGCCATGCCTTTGCTTGGCCCCATCCGCAACCGCCGACCCTGCTCCTGAGTAACCTGCTTCAGAACAATTCCCCTCAAACTGCCCTTGCCGGCTGCGGCATCCAGTAAGATAGGCCTATGAGCAAGATTGAACGCATTACAGGGCGGGGCCTTCCCCTGCGCGGCAACGATATTGATACCGATCGCATTATTCCAGCGCGGTTTCTCCGCTGTGTCACCTTTGATGGCCTCGGAGAACACGTTTTTGCTGACGATCGCCAGGCGGGGCAGCACCCCTTTGACCGGCCTCAATACCAAGGGGCAAGGATTTTGGTGGTGAATGCCAATTTTGGCTGTGGCTCGAGTCGTGAGCACGCCCCCCAAGCGATCGCCCGTTGGGGCATTCAAGCAATTGTCGGCGAAAGCTTTGCTGAAATTTTTGCGGGGAACTGCTTGGCGATGGGGGTTCCCTGTCTGACGGCAGCCCCAGAACAGGTACAGGCGCTGCAAACGCTCTTAGAGAATCAGCCCAGTACAGAACTGACCCTAGACCTGCACGCCCTGACCCTGACGGCGGGGGATCAAGTGATTGCCCTAACCGTGGCGGAAAGTGCCCGACAAATGCTCATTTCTGGTCAATGGGATGCCTGCGGTCAGCTCTTGGCCCATCGTGACAAAATCCACGAAGTAGCAGCGCGACTACCCTATGTGCAGTGGGCCATTCGGTGATGTACTCCCGACGCTCCTGCTGACGGATTGATCTATTGATCTGTTGATACAGTTGATACATTAGAGGGGGTCGCTCAGGGACTTCTACTACTACATCGGGTATTTCCTGAGCTTGAAGGAGGGGATGCCCCATCGCTGATAGTGACTGCCCCATGAGGGAAATTTAGCTAAGAAGCCGCTTAAAATGTGATCAATATCACAGCAACCCTAGGCAAAACCGGCCAAGGTAGAAGTAAGCACGCAATCTAGACCAGTTGTTGAAGTGTCACGTTTTGTAACGTTATGCCTGCCCTAAATGAAGCGGAAGGCGGAAGGTATTGAGATTTGCAGAGGGAATGATTTCTTGAGGGCTATTGAGACACAGGGGAGAGATAGAATGAGCGGCCGGCAGCAGGAACGTCATGTCTTGATTTTGAATACGGTCGGTGGGCGGCGGGCGATCGCCCTTGAGGCAGCGGCCTACTCCCTTGGGCGCGATGAGAGTAATGCCATTGTTATTGATTTTGAAACGGTTTCCCGCCAGCACGCCATTCTCCTGCGGGTCCCTGTCCCCGGCACCACCAGCTATCGCTATCGTTTGGTGGATGGCAATGCCAATGGTAAACCCAGTACCAATGGCACTTTTGTCAATGGCAGGCGCATTAGCAGTCATGAATTGCAACACGGCGATGTCATTCTCTTTGGCCGTAAAGCCAAGGCCTCCTATCTCCTGCTCTCCATGGCGGATACGGAGTTTAGCCAATATCTGCAATCCATTGCTTTCCAAAGCATTAAATCCGATCTGCGGGGTGCAAAGGAAACCCTGGTGGGGGTGGAGCTAAGTGGCGAACTGCGGCGAACCCCCAACCGTGAGTTGGTGGCAGCCGGAGCCACCCAGTTACACCCTGAACTTGAACCAGCAAAAGATACGTTGTCTAGTGAGAGCGACAGCGAGGCAAAGGGAAACCACAAAGAAACCCTCCATGAAAAAGAAAGCCAAGGAGCAAAAACTAACCTCGTGGCTCTAGGGGCGATCGCCCTTGTGGTTGTTGCCATTACCATAGGAGCGGTCTGGAGAGCAGGCCTCTCCCCCAATCAACTGCAGGGATCACCGCCTGCCAGCTCAAGCCGCAACTAGCTTAACCCAGATCCTTACATCGCTTTGATAAATAGTTTCAAAGTATAAACAATCCCGTATAATCGTTGCTCCCCTGAGTCCCTTTGCTAAAATGAAACCAATAATGGAATGCATTCCACAACTACCTGGGAGGTTGCGATCGCTCTCAAACTATGAGTTATAAATCATCAGTTACAAATCATGAGTTAAGCGGACAAACATACAAGGTATCTTAAAATCAAGTCAACGTTAGGAGACACTAAATGACAAAGCGGGATCATAGCAAAGTTTATAATGTAACACTGGTCAACGAAGCAAAGGGCCTCAATAAAACGATTCGGGTTCATGCCGACGAGTACATTCTCGATGCAGCGGAAGCCCAGGGTATTCCTCTGCCCTACTCCTGCCGTGCTGGCGCCTGTGTCAACTGCGCCGGTCGCATCATCAAAGGGACTGTGGACCAGTCAGATCACTCCTTCTTGAAACCCAAGGAGCTGGATGCTGGCTTTGTGCTGCTGTGTGCCGCCTATCCCACATCGGATTGCGTGATCTCAACCCACGAAGAAGACAATTTACTGAACTTAGCTTAGTTTTTGCCTCAACGTTGCTGTTGAGGAGTGGCGGCACGTCAGTTTTACAGGTTTCCCTCCAGCCGAGGGGAGCTGATATGATAATAATTAATTCTTAATTATTAATTCTTAATTCCTGAAGAGGCTACTCAACGGTTACTGACTTGGCAAGATTGCGGGGTTGATCTACATCTAAACCGCGGCGGTTAGCAATGTGGTAAGCCAGAAGTTGTAGGGGCATGACCGTCAGGAGAGGGGAGAGCAGCTCATCAACCTCCGGCACGGGTAAGAGGTTATCAAAGGTGTGCTGGGCTTCGGCCTCGTCAAGGGGGGTAACACCAATAAGGCGAGCATCACGAGCTCGGGCTTCTTGGGCATTGGAGAGGACCTTTTCAAAGACACTGCCGGGCATAGCGATCGTGACCACCGGCACTTTGGCATCGAGGAGAGCGATCGGGCCATGTTTCATCTCACCCGCAGGATACCCCTCGGCATGGATATAGCTAATTTCTTTAAGTTTAAGGGCACCCTCAAGGGCAATGGGAAAATTGATTCCGCGTCCCAAAAAGATAAAGTCTTGGGTTTCAGAAAAATCATGGGAGAGGGTTTCAATGTAGCGTTCTTGGCTCTCTAAAATTTGCTCCATCTGGGCGGGCAATTGCCGCAACCCAGTCACCAGTTCCGCTAACCGGGAGCGATCGCAAGACTGCCGCTGCCACGCCAACTCTAGGGTGAGCAGATAAAAAGCCATCAGTTGGGCAACAAAGGTTTTGGTGGCCGCCACACCAATTTCAATACCGGCGCGGGTATCAATAATGTGGGGCACCAGATGCCCTAGAGTACTTTCGGGCCGATTGGTAATCCCTAGCAAACGAGGTTGGAGAGCGCCATCAAGGCCTTGGCGGCGTTTTAGCTCCATCTCTAGGGCGGCAAGGGTGTCTGCGGTTTCCCCAGACTGGGTGACACCAATGGTGAGGGTATGGGGTAGCAGGGGCGGCGGTGCATAGCGAAACTCTGAGGCGTATTGCACACTGGTGGGAATCTGAGCCAGCTGCTCAAGCAGATATTTGCCCACCAGGCCGGCGTGCCAACTGGTGCCACAGGCAACAATTTGAATGTGCTGTAGACTATCCAGCAGACTGGGAGGGAGAGTTAGTTGCACAGGACTAAAGGGACTGTCTGCATGCCAATCGGCTCGCAAATAGTTCTCTAAACAGGCGCGTACCACCCCCGGTTGCTCATAGATTTCCTTGAGCATGTAGTGCTTAAAGCCCTGCTTTTCCACCATCACAGGGTTCCAGTTGAGGGTGCGGGGGGTTTTGCGCAGTCGCTGTCCTGCAAAGTCATAGACCTCAACCCCAGTGGGCGTCAGCCGAGCCAGTTCGCCATTTTCCAGCGGCAACACCGCACGGGTATAGGGAATGATGGCTGGGGTATCCGAGGCACAGAAAAACTCCCCTTGGCCAAAACCAATCACCAGAGGAGCCTGTTGCCGTGCCACGATCAATTCATCCGGGTAGTCTGCACAGATAACGGCAATCGCAAATGCGCCTTCCAATTGATGTACCGCTTGGCGTACCGCCTCTAGGAGGCCATTGGCGGTGACGGTCTCAGGCAAGGCTTCGGCAATCAGGTGGGGGATGACTTCTGTATCGGTTTCCGAGCGAAAAATGTGCCCCCGCGCCTGGAGCTGCTCCCGCAGTTCGCGGTAGTTTTCAATGATGCCATTTTGCACCACGGCTAGGCGATCGCGACTGTCACGATGGGGGTGGGCATTGTGTTCCTCTGGTTTGCCGTGGGTCGCCCAACGGGTGTGGCCAATGCCGACATGGGCAATAAGGTCCAGCCGTTCAACCTTCTCCACCAGGTTCTGGAGTTTGCCCTTGGCGCGCACACAGAGGAGTTCGCCCTCATTGAGGGTGGCAATGCCAGCGGAATCATAGCCCCGGTATTCCAGCTTTTGCAGCCCTTGGAGTAGGACTTGCGCCGCTTGCTGGGGGCCAATATAACCAACAATGCCACACATAATTTTATAGACCTCGTCATCTGAGAGAAATAGGGGTGCTCTAACGACGGCTGGCAAACTGGGGCAGTTCCACCTGTGGTTGTTGCCGGGGGGGTCGTGAACGGGTAGCAAAGCGTTCTTTGGTCAATTCGGCTTGCCAAGGTTGAATGCCAATCGGTTGAATCGAAGGGCGATGGGAAACTCCTGATATCGTGATCCTGTCTAAGGGTTTTGAGGCGGGTCTGGAGGAAATCTCAACTCCCTGAATTGTCCTGTGCCAGGAGGTTTCGATCTGGCGGCGAGAGTTGGCGATCGCGTGCCATTCTTGCTCATCAATGTTCCACTCTACTTTCTGCCACTCACTCATCACCCAACACCCACACGTTGATGACATGTTGTTATTCGGATTTTTATGAACTAGATTATCGGAATTTTAACAAAAGGCAAGCTTTGGGCAAAAATTGTCACAGGATGCCAGAGAGACAGCCTGTCACTCCCGTCACCTGCTGTGTTGAGCAATTACGCCAATCCACTAGCATCCATGCGGTTTCAGGGCAACTCAAGACACTTCAGAAACTGGCACGTGCCTTGCCAGGGGCTTGACCCCCTCGCAGAATTCCCCATCTGGGGAGCGGGGTAAGTTGTTTTCGTATCTTTTACAGACGAGTGCCGTAGTGCCACAATACCCTAAACAGCCTATCACTGGAGATGCACAGCCATGAACCTGCGGGAACTCCTGACAGCGGCAGCGATTACACCGGGTTTTGAGCATCCTGCCCTCGATCAAGAGGTGACATCCCTGAGTACGAATTCCTGGGAGTGTGAGCATGGCTCGTTGTTTATTGGTATGCCCGGCACACGGGTGGAGGGGGGCAATTTTTGGCCGAGTGCCTTGGCGGCAGGGGCGATCGCCGCGGTGGTGTCTCCCCAAGCCAAACCCGGTGAGGGAGATGCCTGTGTAATTGTGGTGCCCGATATTGAGCGTGCCTGTGGTCGGCTCGCGGCTGCTTTTTATAATTACCCCAGTCAACATCTCAGCCTGCTAGGGGTTACGGGTACAAACGGCAAAACAACCACCACCCACTTGGTGGAACATCTCCTCAACAGTGTCGGCTTGCCAACAGCCCTTTTGGGGACGCTCTACAGTCGGTGGCCAGGACACTGTGAGGTGGCCAGCCATACGACGCCCTTTGCGGTGACCCTTCAGGCGCAATTGGCCGCCGCCGTGGCAGCAGGCTGTCGCTTTGGGGTGATGGAGGTCAGTTCCCATGCCTTAGCGCAGGATCGGGTGTGGGGCTGTCAGTTTGAGGTGGCGGCTTTTACTAACTTGACCCAAGATCACCTAGACTATCACCGCGATTTGGAGGACTATTTTGCGGCTAAGGCCAAGCTCTTTAGCGCTGACTACCTGAAGGGTCGAGCAATTCTCAATGGGGATGATCCCTTTGGCCAGCGACTGGCTCAGCAGTTGTCCCGCGATCGCTACTGGACCTATGGCCTAAGCGAGGATGCCGATTTTCGAGCTGCGAATCTCAACTATCGCATCAATGGCGTGACGGGCACGGTTCATACCCCCCTCGGCAGCGGCACCCTAGACTCGCCGTTGGTGGGACAGTTTAATGTGGCCAATGTGCTGGCAGCGATCGCTATGGCA